>JBPBPZ010000146.1:0-23033 GCA_050954525.1 Janthinobacterium lividum | reverse complement strand
TCTGAAGACCGACAAGGCCTTTAGCCCGGCGCACTATGAACTGGGGCGCGCCTTTTTGAAGATGGGCATGGTCGGACAGGCTTACCCTGAGCTGCAGACGGCCGTAAACCTGGCGCCAGGCAACATTCCTGCACGTGTGGAGTTGGGAAACCTGCTGCTGCAGGGCCGCCTGCCAGACCGCGCTGCGGACCAGGCGAACGCCATCCTGAAGGCCCAGCCCAACAACCCGGACGGCCTGGCCATGCTGGCCAACGTGGCTGCTGAGAAGGGTCAGCATGACGAGGCCCTGGCGGCCATCAACAAGGCGCTGGCGGTTGCCCCCAACCGGTCTGACCTCCACGCCATGCTGGGCGTCATGGAAGGGCAGGGCGGCAAAGACCTGCCGGGCGCGCGCAAGGAACTGGAAAAAGCCGTGGAGCTGGACGGCAAAAATGTGCAGGCCCGCATGATGCTGTCGGCCCTGCTGAACACGCAGAAAGATTTTGCCGGTGCAGAAACGCAGCTGAAGGCAGCCATTGCGGCAGCACCCAAGGCGCTGCAGCCGCGCGTTGCGCTGGCCGCCCTGTACCTGAGCCAGAACAACCAGTCCGCGGCAGAAAGCAGCATTCGGCAAACCAGCGATGACTTTGCCGACGATCTGGACGGTGCGGGCATGCTGGAACGCTTCTATGAGCGCAGCGGTCATTTTGACAAGGCCGAACCGGCCTATGCCGATCTCGCGTCCAAGCACCCCAAGAGCTTCCCCATTCAGATTGCGTATGCCCGCATCCTTGCCATCAAGGGCAACTTTGCCAAGGCAAACGAGATCGTCAACAAGCAGGCAGAAGCACATGACGGGGAAATCCAGTACACCCAGGTAAAGGCTGGCCTGCTGCTGCACGATGGCAAGTCTGACGATGCCTTTGCCCTGCTGCAAAAGGGTGTTCGGAACAATCCGGAAAGCACCGACCTAAAGCTGCTGCTGGCAACCGTGGCCCGCGACCGTGGCGATCTAAATACTGCCAACACCAACTACCTGGCTGCACTGCAGCGTGCACCGGGCAACATGGCCGCGGCTGCGGGCGTAGCTGAAATGGCCGCCCGGCGAGGTGACCAGGCCGGCCTGCGCCAGGTATCGGAACAGATGGTGAAGCTGTATCCCAACGCCCCCGCACCCTACATCTGGCGCGGCACTGCCGAAGCAAATGACGGGCACATGGATCTTGCGGTGGACAACCTGCAAAAAGCCCTGAAGCTCGACCCCAAGAACGCCCAGGCACTGGCAGAGATCGGCGAGATCCGCGTCAAGCAGGGAAAGAACGCTGAGGGCCGGGCCATGCTGGAGCAGGCACTGGCGATCGATCCAAACTCTGCCGCATTGCCCATGCTGGTCCAGCTTGACCTGCAGGCGAACCAGCCCGCAGCCGCCCTGGCGCGCATGCAGGCGCAGATCGCACGCAACCCCAACAGCGTTCCCCTGCTGGTGCAGCTGGCCCAGGTGCAGATGGCCTCGCGCGACCCGCACGCAGCTGTGGAAACGGCGCAGAAGGCCATGAAGCTGAGCCCGGACAACCTGCCCGCGATGCGCGTGTATACCGAGGCAGGCCTGGCCTCGAATGACCTGAACGGGCCGAATGATCTATGGACGAAATGGGCAGGCAGCCATCCGCAGGATGCGCAGGCGCAGTCATATCTGGCCATGCTGGCAGAGGCTTCGGGCGACCAGACCCGGGCTATCAGCTTTTACCAGAAGTCCCTGCAGATCCAGCCGGAACAGCCAACGGTTGAAAATAACCTGGCTTACCTGATGGCTGAAACCGGCCAGAACATGGACGTTGCTCTGACCCTGGCTCAGGCCGCGCAGCGCGCCATGCCCAACTCGCCCGATACCAGCGACACCCTGGCCTGGGTGTACTACAAGAAGGGCGTGTACAGCTCGGCGCTGGATCTGTTGCAGGGTGCCGTTAAAACAGCTCCTCAAAATGCGAGCATTCACTACCATATGGGCCTGGCGTACGAGAAGCTGAACAACAAGACGGCTGCCACCGCCAGCTTCAAAAAGGCAGTGGAGAACGCAAACGGCGCAGATGTCGGCAAAAAGGCACAGGCGGAACTTGACCGGCTGGGATAACTGCCGATACGGTACGCAGCGCCCAATGCAACAGACAGCAGGGAAACAGTGAATACGCGAACCATTCTTCGCAACACGGCATGGTTCGCGTTGGAGAACGCCCTTAGCTTCGGCGCCTCGCTGATTTCATCGTTCCTGATCGCCCGCACGCTTGGTCCCACGCGCATGGGACACGTGGTGTACGTGCTTTGGGTGGTCAACATCTGCGGTTCGCTGGGTGGCGTTGGCATACCGGCAACCACCCGGAAGTACATGGCAGAATTTCTGGGCGGGGGGCAACGCGCACCCGCCCGGCAGGTGTACCGGTTGACGCTGCTGGCCCAGGTTTGCGCCGCTACGCTGGTAACTGGCGGAGCCACGATCTGGGTGCTGAAGGATGTGCCGTCCGACTACCGGCTGGCCTCTGTACTGCTGGTGCTCAGCATCTGGCCGTCCATGGTCAACTCCATCTCGGCCTTTGCCAATATCGCTTCAGAAGACCTGTCGGCAAACCTGCCCGCTTCGGCTGCTTCCACCGTCGTCTTTTTCGTCATCACGATCCTGACGGTGGTGCTGCACTGGGGCGTGATGGGAGTGGCCATTTCCATGCTGACTATGCGCCTGGTCGATTTTGCCGTACGCTTCGTTCCTACCTTTCTACGCATACACGGCTGGCGCGAAGCTGATATGCAGATGCCCGTCGATCTGTGGCCGCGCATGCGTGGCTTTGCCCTGCAGAGCGTGACCAGCATGCTGCTGACCCTCGTCGTTTGGGACCGGTCTGAAGTCCTGCTGCTGAAGCATTTCTCGTCTGACGTTCGGCAGATCGCGTTCTACTCCGTTGCTTTTAGCCTGGCAGAGCGGTTGCTGGTGTTTCCCACGGTGTTTGCTTCCGCCACCGGGGCCAGCATGTTTGCGCAATTTGGCCGGGACCGATCGCGCCTGCCCGCCATGACTGCCGCATCGGCTCGATACCTTGGCCTCACGTCCATTCCGCTGCACATCATCGCGACGTCCCTTGCAGGTGCCGCGCTGCTGACCATGTACGGCGACAAGTATGCCGGTGCAATCACCGTGGCCATGGCCGCCCCCCTGCTTTGCTCGGCGAAGGCATTCCTGACGCCCGTGCAGACCATGTTCGAATCGCTGGAGCGGCAGTCCTACTTCATCGCCGCGACGCTGGTGGCTTCTGTCATTGACGTTGCAGTCGCCGTTGCCCTGATCCCGCGCTATGGTGCGCTGGGTGCTGCCATTGGCAGCGGTGTGGCCCAGATGATCTGTGTTGGCGCGCTCTGGTTCTTGGCCGTCCGCAAGTACGGTGTGCAGCTGCCGTGGCAGTTCTTTGGCAAGGTGGCGGCCATTAGTACGGTTGCATCGGGCGTTGGATACCTGTGCGTGGTGCGCACGCCGCCCCTTGTGGGTGTTCTTTTGGGAGGCGTGCTTTCGACGATCACGTTCCTTGTGCTCGCCGACCTGACGCGCATTTTTGAAGAGGAAGACCTGCAGCGATTCAAGGTGCTGGTAGCGGCCTGTCCCGCGGCGCTGGCTGCGCCCGTGAACCTCACCTACGGTTGGCTAAGCCGTCGTGCCGTACCCGTCCAGACGGAAGAACTGCTGTAGATCGCACAGCACCGCTGAAACAAAGAAGGAGCCCCGAGAGGGCTCCTTCTTTATGAGTGGGAAGCGTAGCGCAGAAATGATGTTGGTGCCGAGCCTGCGGTGGGTCAGCCGTGGATTGCAGAGGGGCGTCGACGCCGAAGCACCACAGCGATGACACCCAGAACCCCGGTCATCATAAGCAGCAGAGAGCCTGGCTCTGGAACCGGCGAGGGTGTCTCGATAGGAGGAACCGGCGTTGTAGTCACAGGTACGCCGGGCGTGGCGCCGATGGGAATCCCAGGGGTCACAATCGGCACGGAGCTGTTCGGCGGGACGGTGCCCACAGGCGTTCCAGTAGTAACACCCGGGGTACCGGGCACAAACGACACAGGGCCGGTGATGTCAGTAATCGGGGCAACATTGTCCGGAAAGATTGCTGGTGGAATCAGGAGTGCATCCAGGCTGGTCGGGACAAAGGAAACCGGTACGGCATCCTCTGGAAGATCTTCGCCACACAGCACGCGGAAGCGCTTCAGCATTTCCTGCGGACTAAGTCTGGCTGGCCGCAACCTGTGTACGGGTGCGCCGGTGCGAACCATGTGCGCCCTGGGGACACCAAGGTGCCTGGCTGCATGAACGACGTGTTTCCTGGCCAGCACGGCACGTTTCGCCAGACCCTGTTGGTACTCCCGTACCCAACGTGCACAGTCAGGACTAGCGGCCAGTGTCTTAACGCCGCCGGCACTTACCGCGATCATCACACAGGATAAAGCTATAACTCGGAATCGCATGGTTTGCCTTCGAAAACGTGGTACGACGGCACAAATTTAAGCGTACTTCACGGACTGACGTTCCACAATAGGCGTCCAGAACCGCACGCAAATTGTTTCCAGCTCAGTTTCAAGATGGGACTCAGCCTTTATCGGCAAGGGCTTACAGGAGATGAAAATTGGGGGTTCGCTACGCGCCTTTTCCCGGGTTGCTAGGAGTCTTGTCCTGGGTTGCTACGTGTCTTATTTAGATACGGCGCAAATCCGTACACGGATTGAACCGCGGTATATCTGTGCCGAAAGGGATATCAGTATCCGAGATTGGAGTATCCCCCAATGCGCATCCTCTCATCCCTCAACCTGCTCCTGCTCAGCATTTGTCTGCCCTGTGTTGCGCAAACACACTTCTGCATCGCGGGCGACCTGGACCACCTGACAGCGACCGAAGTATCTGCCTGCAAAGCCAAGATGACCCAGGTGCGCGAGACCATCCAGCACCGTGGCGCGCCATCTGGCTGGCACTTCGTCGTGGTATGCGATGAGAGCGGATGGAGCGACCTTGCCAGCTTTTCAGGCAAGGAAGGCGCGAAGCTGCGGAATGCCGACTTCAACACCGATCGTGAGCTGCACTGGACCTTTCTGCGCGGCAGCCGGATGGATGCCGAAAATCGTGACGCCGCTGGAACCATGTTGGCCGCTGCCTTGAGCCACGTCCCCGGCCGTACCGCAGAGCCTGGCTTTGAGAACGGTGCGCACCCTATGCCGAATCCGCAGCGAGTGATTCACCAGCCGAGCCTGGAAATGGCAGAGGCGCACGACCCGTCAGCGGATGTTACTGCGGGCCAGTAGCTGCCGGCTGCAAGGGCTCCATCTGCAGTGTGGCCAGGTCGATGGAACGCCACTCACCGTTCACAATGCCGGTACGGATCTCTGCCGGTGTTTTGCCCAGCTTGGTTTGCTGGTAGGCGTAGGCGGCTTCGCCCATGCAAACGGTACAGGTGGCACCGTGGCTGTTCTCAAAGCAGGAGTGCAGGCTTTTGTGGCCCATGGCACGGCTGCACCAGCAGAAACATGGCTGCTGGTAGATAACATCCGGGATGGCCGCAGCCATGCGGTACGCGGTTGTCTGGTAGCGATGCGTGAAGTACGTGCCCTTCCACTCCTCTTCCGGTAGTAGTGGCGGTGCCGCTTTGCGCGGGGGCGCGGTGTGGAAGGCAGGAATGGGTGAATCCATCGGCATCCACTGGGCAGACGCCGCCACAGTCAGCAGCGCAAGCAGCGACAGACCAACTACATTCCGAGAAGGCGCGGAACGCTTCATAGCTACAATGCTACGCTTCCCGTTCCGTTTTGCCACCGCCCGGCGGAATGTCCTGTGTATGGGAATGACACAGCGCGTTCAACATGGGAATAATGCCACAGGGCCTGAACGCAAAGTCCACCCTTTCTGCGTGGCGGAAGCGCTGTGAGAACCTGCTGTTGCTTTGGCCAGCAGGAGTTCTGCAAGCTACTCTTGCCCGTTCTGCCCTGGAGTTTTGATGCCTGAATCTGTCGCTGCTATGCCATACGGAGATACACCGGGGCACCTTTCCATGAGTCCGAAGCGGGCGAAGATCTGGCTGCTGCTTGCCGTTGCTCTGTTTCTTTTGCAGGTGCTGCCGTTTTTGTCGTACCGCTGGGTGACGGACGAGAGCTGGTATGCGGGGCCAGGCGTTACCTTGTCGCAGAGCCACGGGCTGAGCGGTCCCGGCATAGGACCGAACGACCCCGAACACACGCTGGACGTTCGGCCACCTGGTACGGCCATCGTCATGGCCGGCTCCTTCCGCGTTCTAGGAACGAACGTGGTTGCCGCCCGTATGGGATCCGTACTGGCCGGTGGAGCTATTGTCATCCTGCTGTTTCTGTTGACACGCGATCTGTTTGGCGAAACCGGAGCCGTGATGTGCGCTCTGCTGGCCGCCACTGATAATTTCTTGGTCACCACGTCACGCACGGCACGGCCGGAGGCGCTCACCACCCTGTGCATCGTGCTGGGCATGCTGGCGCTGAAACAGTACTGGAGACGCGGCGGAACGGTGTGGGCCTTGCTTTGCGGCCTGGTCATGGCCCTGGGCACCATGTTTCACGTGACGCTGCTCGGCTTCATCGTCTCGTACGGCTTGCTGCTGATCGTGTTGGACTACCGGGAAAAGCGCTTCTTTCTGCGTGGCGTCCTGCTATACAGCGCCGGTTACCTTGCAGGTCTGGTGCCGTATGCGATGTGGGTTCTGGGCATGGCAAATGGCGAGGGCCGCAGAGACTTCCGTCTGGAGTTCATCAGCCGGGCAAAAGGCGACTCTTTCCTTACGAAATTTCTGCAGGAACTGCACCGCTACGCCGACTACTTTGGCGTGGGCATGCTGCACAGCCACAGCCTGCACGCCCTGCCCGTTCGCCTGCCTATACCGCTTGTCTTTTTTTTGGCGACATTTCTGCTGTGGCACTTCCGCCGCAACTGGTTCTATTTGGAGTTGCTGCTGCTGGTTCCGACGATGCTGTGGCTAATCGATACGGCGAACAAGTCGTCGCGCTACCTGGCGATCCTGTCCCCGATAACCGTGCTGGTCCTGGGCGGTGCCGCTGCCGTCCTGCACGGACGTGGGCATCTGCAACGCTGGGCGATTGTTGTCGCAGGATGTGTGATCGTTGCCCAGTTTGGCGCAAACCTTATCCTTCTGAACGGCGCACGCAAGGCAGACTACAGCAGGGTGACCGCAGAACTACAGAGCGTCATCCCACCTGGCTCCGCGGCGTACGGCACTATCACCTTCTGGTTCGGTATGCGAGACCATCCGTACATCTCAGACGAGCGAACAGATCCTCTCCAGGCTGCCCAGGAGTATGGCTCGAAGTACTTCATCTCCGGGGACCGCATGATGACGGAAGGCTCCTCGACAGACGGTGACTTCTATACCGACCTGCGGCTCCACATGACACAGGTGGCTGCCACGGGCACGCTGGTGGGCGAGTTTGACGACCCCTATTACGGCGATCTGAAGGTGTACCGCATCCGGTAAACGTGCCGTACGTCACTGTCCAGTGGTACACCAGAAACGTAATGTGGCTAGGGTCCGTCCGCTGGCTATCGCCATGCGTCAGCCTCAGCCAAGGAACGCAGCCGCAATAGACCCTGCGGTTTGGTGCAGCAGCGTGTCGTTGATGAAGAAGGGAACGAAGCCGTCTTTTGTAAGACGGGCGCGAACGTCGGCCTTTGCCAGCCGATCTGCGAGCCCTGCGGCCTGTGCGGTGGTCGGCTTCACGTAGACGATGTTGCTTTCGTTCGGCACGCGCTGAATGCCGTAGCCGCCAGCCTGCAGTTTTGCCAGTACCTGCTCCGCTACCGCACGCGCCCTGGTGAACCGGTCCTCGAATCCGTCAAGGGCATCCAGTGCGGGTAGCGCAGCGACCCACCCGTGGTAAATCAAGCCGCCAAACACGTGCCGCAGGTCACGCGCCTGGGCAACGATTGGCTTGGGTCCCGCCAGCACGGCTCCAAAGGGAGCGCGCAGCGCCTTGTACAGCGACAGGTACACCGTGTCGAACTGCGACGCGGTCCGCTTCAGGTCAAAGCCTGGTGTGCCGGTCAGCATAAAGGCACGTGCGCCATCCCAGTGCATGGCAATGCCCTTGCTTTTCGCCAGCGTGCAGACCTTCTCGATGGTCGCAAAGGGGACCGACTCGCCATCATGCCGGCGCACCGGGCTTTCGATGGAAATGGCTCCCACTTTCAAGGGGTAGGCGCGGCCCTCGGCGTCGGCAATGGCGGCTGCGAACTCATCAAAGGTGGGTGCGGCCTTGCCCGGTGTAAGTGGCTGCAGGGTGATGCCGCTCATGATCGACGCAGCATCACTCTCATCGGCGTACAGGTGGCTGTCGGCCTGGGTCATGGCGTGCTTGTGTTCGCCGCACAATAGGCGCACCGCCAGGTTATTGGCGAGGGTACCGGTGGGCAAAAAGCAGCAATCTTCTTTGCCCAGCATCCCGGCAAACTTCTCCTCCAGCTCCGTAACCGCGCCACCCTTCAGATAGTTGTCCGCGGAGAGATCATGCTTCTGCATGGCCCTGGTCAGCACGGCCAGGTAGCTCGCCTGCGACACGGGGGCGGCATCGCCTGCCAGAAATACGGTCCTGTCCGTCATGGGAGCGCTTGCCGTGGGTGCTGCGGCGCGGGCGTAGGTTTGTGCAAAGGCATCTGTGCCTGCAAGGGTTGCGACGCCCAGGGCTGCGGGGCCGGCGCCCAGCAGGAACGATCTACGGTCAAGCGCGTGTGCCATGGTCCACTCCTATGTTGCGAAGATTGGGCCTGCTTTGTTCAGCCCGTGCAAGCGGGTCGTGCATGGAGCTGTGGGGTGTGTGTGTCTCACATCATAATCAGTAACGCTGGCAAATACGCCATCACAGCATAAGGGAGACACCATGACGGTACTCGAGCACAAAGACGGCACCTTCCTGCTGCGTGACGCCGTGCTGGTGCATGCACCCGTGGAGCGCTGCTTCCAGCTATCGTGTTCGCTGCAGCTGGTGCATGAGGAACTGGGCATGAACGCCGTGCGCGGCAAGAAGACAGGCCTGGTGTCTGGCGGAGACGTCATTCGCTGGGAGGGCTGGCAGCTCGGCATGAAGCACTTCCATGTGTCGCACATCTCGGCCTTTCAGCAGCCCGCTTTCTTCCAGGACACCATGGTCGAGGGGCGTTTCAAGACTTTCCAGCACGACCATCACTTTCGCGAAGTGGCCGGGGGAGGCGCATCGCCGGCTGCGTTGCTGGAGGATGAGCTTCGCTTCTCATTACCCTTCGGCGCACTAGGTAGCCTAGTCGCGAGAACGATCATGGTGCCGCACATCCAAAAGCTGATGTTGAGCCGCTTTGGACGCATCAAGCGCATTGCCGAAGGCCAGGACTGGCACCGGTACCTGCCAAGCGCTGCCTGAGTCCTGCTGGGGCAGCGTTTCGCGCAAGTGCGTTGGGGAACGCATCGCATCTTAAGCAGGTGAGGTGCGGCATGAAAGCAGTTCGGCTGTATGAGTACGGTCCCGCGAAGAACCTGAAGTATGAAGAAGATGTCCCTGATCCGAACATCACGGGAGACGAGGTGCTGGTTGCTGCGGCTGCCACAAGCATCAATCCTGTCGACTGGAAGATGCGTTCAGGTGCTGCCCGTGAGCGGTTCCCAGTAACCTTCCCCGGCATTTTGGGCATGGACGTGAGCGGCGTCGTTCGCGCCGTGGGCGTAAACGTGCGCGGCGTAAGTGTAGGCGACCGTGTCATGGCCATGACGCCAGGCACCTATGCAGAACTAGTCGTGGTGAACGCCGCCGCCCTGACTCATGTACCGGACGGTGTCAGCATCACGGACGCTGCCGCCATCCCGCTGGTGGTGCTGACTGGCGATCAATTGATTCGTGAAGCCTGCGAGTTAAAGCCGGGGCAATCTGTCCTGGTAACTGGCGCGCTTGGCAGCGTCGGCCGGGCCGCAGTGCACGCGGCAAAGAAGATGAATGCGCATGTCATTGCCGGTGTGCGTAAAAGCAGCCTGGAAGCGGCAAAGCAGCTTGGCGTGGATGTGGTGGCCCTGGATGACCACGAAGCTCTGGAAAAGCTGGGCAGGGTAGACGCCATTGCCGATACGCTGGGTGACAAGGCCACAACGCCTCTGCTGAACCATATTCGCGCGGGTGGCGTCTGCGGAACGGTGGTTACGCCCGCACCCGACATTTCGCTGCACCCAGAGCTTCGGCTGAACCGAATGCGCGCGCATCCAGACCCGTCCAAGGTGCGTGAGTTTGCCGACGACTACCGCGACGGCAAGTTCATCCTGCCCATTGCACGCAGGTACGCGCTGCACGAGGCGGATGAGGCGCAGGCGTTTGCTGAGGAGGGCGGCGCAGGCGGCAAGGTGTTGCTGCTGATGCTGTAAGCAGCTAAGGCGAGGCGGTCTGTACCGCCTCGTCGTACAGCATGTCACCGACTGCCTTGTGAACCGCTGTAGACGGATGACCCTCGTGGTAGAAAAAGTGCGTTTCAGGCGACACGCACGGCGTCGGATCCTCGTTGTGCAGCACTCTTCCGGCGCAGGTAGATGTCGTGTCCACGATGCCGTACTTTGCCGGGTGGGTCATTACTTCATCGAAAAACGCACCCCATGCGCTGTTCGTGATAGTGATGTCTGAATGCGTCTTTGCCATCTCCGCAGGGATAGTAGCGAGTAGGGGATTGAAGCGTTCGCCCGCCGTCGCAAAGGACGGAATCTTAATCGGCAGCAGGGCCACTTCGAAGCGTCGTGCACCTGCGGCATACAGCACTTCGATATCAGCTTCCAGGTTTGCCACAGTTGCACCCTCTGGCAGGCTGCGATCGTTCAGGCCGCCAGCCAGAAAGAACATCGTCTGCTTCGGGTCGAAGCGGATTCGGCCAGAGTTCACGAGAGCAGCAAAGCTGTCTACCTGGTTGCGCATGCCAAGGCTGAGCAGCTCTCCGTGCGGGTAATGCTTTCCTTCGTCTTTGCCCGTGCGTGCACCGCTTACGGCAAAGTTCAGGCCCTTGCCCTTGCTGTCTGCAGCGCCAAAGTAAGTGAATGGAATACCAAGCCGCTGCGCCAGGTAGACCACTGCCGTAGGTCCATTGCCATCGACATAACCTGCGCCGGAATCAGAGTAGCTGTCACCAAAGACGTACAGCATCGTGTACGGTTCCTGCGCGCTTACGGTGAGCGCTGCACCCATGGACAGACACAGCAGCAGGGCGAGCCGGGTCATTGCGCAGCTTCCCCGGCAGGCACAGTTGCAGAGCCTGCTTCCCCGCGCGACGCCCGGTGCGTTCCGCCGCGCAGCCCCGCCAGGATCTGCTGCAGGAAGTCGTTCGCCGCGCCGGGGTTATTGGGCAGAAACAGCGTGTTGGTGCCGCTGCGGACGCCGATGTCCTTCAAGGTGTCGAAGTACTGCGTCAGCAGCACCAATGCCATGACGTCTTCCGCAGTGGCTCCAGGAACGGCCTCGCGAAAGTGCTCAATGCTGGCCCGCAGGCCGTCAATAATGGCTTGCCGTTCGGCAGCGATGCCCTTGCCCTGCAGCGCCTTGCTTTCTGCCTCGGCTTCAGCCTGCTTTACTTTCAGGATCTTGTCTGCCTCGCCCTTGGCCTGCGCCGCCACCTGCGAACGCTGCGCCGCGTTGATGTCGTTCATCGCCGCCTTGACCTTGCTGTCAGGAATGATGTCGGTCACAAGCGCCGTCAGGATGTTGAAACCAAACTCGCGCATGGTGGCATCCAGTTCCACCTTGACGGCGATGGAAATGCCGCTCATCTGCTCAAAGGTCTCGTCGAGCGTGAGCTTTGGAACATGCCCAAGGATAGAGTTGAAGACGAAGCTTTCAATCTGCTTCTGCGGACGCGACAGGCGGTAGAAGGCATCGAAGATCTTGTCGTCCAGCACCTGGTACTGGATGCTGACGGGGATCTGCACAAAGACGTTGTCGCGCGTCTTGGTCTCGACTGAAAACTGTGCCTGCTGCACCTGCAAATCAACGAAGAAGACGCGCTCGGCGTAGGGAATCAGCAGGTGCAAACCAGGGCGAACAATGCGGTTGAACTTGCCAAAGCGTTCCACCACGCCGGCCTGCGACGTGCGCACGGTGTACAGCGTCTTCAGCAGGGTAACCAGCATAATGGCGGCGAGGATCAGCAGGATAATTAGGGCAGCCGGTTCGAAGAGCATAAGTGCCTCAGCCACAACGATACGCCGCCCTGTGCGCGCAGAACACGTGCATCCAAGCCATTGAAGTGCAGGTTGGTGTGTGACCGAAAAACCATAACCTGATGCAAAGAGACCCGATGCCCACCTGTTTTTCACCTGCTGCCATGCGCTTCCTGAAGGGCCTGAAGACGCATAACGACCGCACCTGGTTCAACGAGCGCAAGCCCGTCTATGAAGCCGAGGTGCAGGCGCCGTGGCTGGCCCTGATCGACGAGATCAACACAGCCTTTGCCGACTTCGCACCCGACTACGTTAAGCCCGCTCGCAAAGCGGCGCTGCGCATCTACCGCGACATTCGCTTTTCAGCCAACAAGCAGCCGTACAAGACCCACGTGGGTGCCTGGTGGTCCACCACGACCGCTGTACGCACCAGCGGCGGTGGCTTCTATGCGCATGTGTCGCCTGCTGAAGTTGTAATTGCTGCGGGCGTCTACATGCCGCAGCCAGACCAGTTGCTGGCCATTCGGCGGTACCTGCAGCAGCACCATGAACAGCTTCGCAATCTGCTTGCCGACAAGCGACTGCGCAAGCTGCTGCCAGACTTCGATAACCAGCCGCTAGCGCGGGTGCCAAAAGGCTTCGCAGCAGACGACCCTGCGGCGGAGCTGCTGCTCTGTCGACAATGGGCACTTTCCGTCCGCCTGCCAGGCGAGCTTGCCACCTCGCCGAAGCTGCTATCGGAAATCGTCACACGCTTCCGTGCCGCCGCTCCGTTGGTCGAACTGCTGAACCAGCCTCTGCTGGCGGCAAAGAGAACGCGAAAAACGCTGTTCTAGCCTTCTAGGCAATACGGCAGCCGTTACAAGCTGCCGTATTGCCATTCCGCAGAATGGCTTACTGCTCCGGTGGCCGTGGCGGTGCTTCACCGTTAGCGAGGCTCGTGGGCGTTTGGGGGGACGCCGATGCAAGCACGTAGATCCGATACGAGTTATCTGTAATAGCGCGAGGGGCTGGCGCAAAGCTTCGCGCCAGGAGTAGGCGATAGTGGTCGTGCAAATATTGGGCGAACACGGGGAAGTCGTCTACCTTGCGGAACGAGCTGGGTTCCGACATCCAAGCATCGGTCAACACAATGACGCTTGGCTTTGCAGCAGTGAGCTTCTGCATAAATACCTCACGGTAGCGCGGCATTGGTGGTGCGCTGTGCGGAGGAAACAGCATGAAATCGCTGATGAAACCGGTGCTTTGGACTAAGCCCAACCGATCTAGAGCTTCCACGCACCCAGCCACGATGTCCATGCATTGAACTTTGCCCTGCAATTTATCACCGCCCAGAGCGACCAGGTCGTGTTGGATAGCAGCAGCTATGGGCAGCGTCTGCTTAGACAATGTGATCTTGTAGGCGTAAAGAGGTCCAAGCAGCAAGACACCGAAGCTAAGGCCAGCAATGCCTATGATGCGCCGCACGCCTCGCTCGCGTGCAGCGCGGGTCAATTCAAGTCCTGCCCAGAGCAGGAAGAATGCGAAGAAGGGATACTTGTGGTAATTAAAGCCCTTTCGTTGCGCGAGATAGGAAGCCGCACCGAAGAGCACACCAAAAGCCAGAGCCCAGCGTTCCCAGTTTCGCCAATCGCGGTGCAGCAGGGTTACTGCGGCTGTTAGAACGAGCAAAAGTAGCATGCTGCGATTGAGCATGACCTTGGCTGTACCTAGAATCGTAATGTGCTGCATGGACGCATAGGCCGGCAGCAGGTACTGCATCGTGTACGTGAAGTCTGTGAAGGAATGCGTCCGGTAGAAGAATTGGAAGACTACGAGACCGGCTAGAGCAATGCCGACCGTGGCATATGCCACGTAGGGTTGCACGCGCTCTTTACGCTTCATCAAGACGAACGTCCCCAGTGCCATCAGCACGAAACCCACCGGTGCGCTGGTCGGCTTGAGGGTAATTGCCAGACCACTGACGAAGCCAAATGGTAGTAGAAGAATGGGGAGCCGGCGGCGGAGCGAGACAAAGATCAATGCATAACAAACCAGGAGAAAAACGGTCATGATTTCATCCCGCTGAATGGAATTAGCCGGGCCATCCACACTGTGGATCAACGCAAACAACACGCCAGCGAACAAGCCCGCAAGCCAGTCGCTGCTCCATGCAATGACGATCATTGCCCCGGTCATGGTAAGTAGAAGCGTGTACTCGTAACATCTTGCGGCAACATCCCCTGTGCCGAGCAGATGGAGTACCCATCCCTCGATGAAAAAGCAGCCGGGCATATTCATATCGATGATGTCGCGATAGAGCACCATGCCGTGATCCATTAAAAAATTGGCATAGCGCATGATGGAGTCGTCCCACATCCAGTGCCAGTGCATTGTTTCCAGAACCAGAGCAACAGCCAACATGCAGAGAACGGCTGCGTAGAAGAGCCTGCCGTAATGGATGAGCTTGGATGATGAGTTATTCACACCAGCCATAGTCGCAGAACTGGGCGCTAGCAGCTTGAACAACGAGATCTTCTGGGGGATTGGAGGGTTAGATCGCCTTTAGCGTAGTGAGGTGGATGCGCTTGCCATGTTCGTCGCTGATCCTTCTGATGTCACAGCCTGCGACGAAGCGAGTCATGCCAGCGAACCTCACGTGGTAAGCGACTGCGCAAGCTGCTGCCAGACTTCGACAACCAGCCGCTGACGCGGGTGCCAAAAGGCTTCGCAGCAGACGATTCTGCGGCGGAGCTGCTGCTGTGTCGACAATGGGCACTCTCTGTCCGCCTGCCAGGCGAGCTTGCCACGTCGCCGAAGCTGCTTGCAGAAATCGTGACACGCTTCCGGGCGGCTGCGCCGATGGTCGCTTTTCTGAACGCGGCCCTCACCATGAAGGTGATCCGTAAGAGCATGTTTTAACGGCTGTTCCTATGAGGCGGCCTGTAAACGAATCAAAAGCGGCACCTTTTCGTACATTTCGGCACATAACCCAAAGAAATCAACCTTAAACCCGCCTTTGCGCATTGACAACGAATCGACGAAAGTCCATCGTGAGATGCGGACCGGTTGCGGAAACCCGCATGAACACTGGCGATTGCTGCAAGGCAGAGCGGCTTACCCTAGCCGTGCTGCCATTGGCAACCGCAGAGATTTGTTGTACATAAAGGAGCAATACAGAATGGCAAAGGGACTTACCAAGACCGCACTGATCCGCACCATGGCAGACCAGATGGAACTACCCACCAAGCAGATCGCACAGTTCTTCGACGTGATGGCACAAACCGCCGTAAAGGAAACCAAGAAGAACGGTGAGTTCACCATTCCCGGGCTTGGCAAGCTGGTCAAGGCAGAGCGCAAGGCGCGCGTTGGCCGCAACCCTCAGACGGGCGAAGCCATCAAGATCAAGGCAAAGACCGTGGTCAAGTTCCGCGTGGCCAAGGCCGCAAAGGATTCCATCGCGCCAGTCAAAGCTGCCGCAGTCAAGAAGTAGTTCAGGAAGCTAACGGAAAGTGGCCGCACCCGGTAATCCGGAGTGCGGCCTCTTTACGTGGTGCGTAGCTATAGAACTTCAGTACGTTGCCTTGGGAATAAAGGCACGCGCAACGACAGAAACCCCCAGCGAGATCACAATGCCCTGCATTACGCGGAGGACAGAGTTTTCCCACCCGAAGCCGCGGGACCAGCCCACCGTCAACATGGTCAAAACCGTCCCCAATCCATAGATCTCGCTCAGGATGCCCTGCTTCCAATCTGCCCGGTTAGTGCCTGCTGCGGTACGCGGCCGAAGAGATGGCAACAGACGTGGCACGCGGGCCAGATAGTCCCGATATACGTCGCCCTGCCTCTCCTGCAGGTAGGGTTCCTCGCGACCAATCAGGCGTAACTGCACAATGGTAAGTAGAACCATCACCACAACCGCTGCGTCCGGTCGCATTAAAAATGCAAGTGCAACCGAGTGGATCAGCGTTCCCAGGTAAAGTGGATTGCGAACGTAGCGGTAGGGCCCATCGGCAACCATGCGATCACTTACCATGCCGCCCCGCTGCACGGTGGAAGCGCCCAGGTATGCTGCGCCCCAGGTACGCAGGCCCGCACCAACCGCGCCAAACAGGATCATAACGACCAGAACTGCATTCCAGTACGTTGCGAAGTACAGGTACAAGGGCTTGGACAGCGCGTTGGCAATGAGAAACCAGCTGCTGTTGTTCTGCACAAACGACCACATGGAGGCCCGGTAGGGTGGCGGCAGCAGTACTGTCCATGGTGCAAGGAAGCCAAGCGTGTAGATCAAGCCATGGACGAGGTAACGATGACGGTATTCGAGAGCCGTTGCTTGCATTGTGCTTGTCTATACCTGTTCTGTAAGTAAACCAGCCGCGTGATCCGTAAAATCCTGCCGGGAACGATGTCGGGTACGCTTAGCGCGACAGCATTTCGAGCAGCGTGTCGAAATCTTCAAGATTGCCGTATTCGATGACGACCCGGCCCTTACCACGTACATCTTCAATGCGTACCTTCAGCCCCAGCGAGCGCTGTATCTGCTCCTGCGCCGCTTTTACGTTTGGATCGACGTGAACAGCAGCCGCATCTGCCTTGCCCAGCTTGCGTTCAGGATCCAGAAGACCCTTGATGTAGCTTTCGGTCTGCCGGACAGACATAGCCAGGACCATGATCTTTTGAGCCGCGGCCTGCATTTGCGCGGGCGATTCCAGCGCCAGCAAGGCACGTGCATGGCCGAAGGTGAGCTCGCCCGCCTCCAGGTTGCCCTGCACGGATTCGGGCAGCTTTAGCAGGCGAAGGAAGTTCGATACAGAGGCACGCTCCTTGCCTGTGCGCTGCGCCATCTGCTCCTGCGTGAGCTTGAACTCGCGTCCAAGACGGTCGTAGGCACGCGCCTGCTCCATGGGATTGAGGTCTGACCGTTGAAGATTTTCGACAATGGTCATTTCCATCGCCTGTTCGTCAGAAACATCGCGGACGATTGCGGGCACGGTCGGCTTCCCAGCGCGCTGCGAGGCTAGCCAGCGTCTTTCGCCCGCGATCAACTGGTACCGGTCGCCTGGAAGCGCACGAACAATGACAGGCTGAACCACGCCCGTGGCCGCAATCGACTGAGCGAGTTCATCAAGAGCGGCTTCGTCGAACCGGCTGCGCGTCTGGTACGGATTGCGCTCGATTGCGCCAGTCGGCACATCGAGGGCTTGCCCTGTGGCGGGTGCTGCCTGCGGAGGGGTGGAAGCTGCTCGTGGTGGCAGCAGGGAATCGAGCCCGCGGCCCAGTGCGCGGCGTTTCGGATCGGGTTGTGTCAAGGGTGCCATAGGGTGGTCAGGCTCCTGCAGATGCTGTTCGTGTAAGCGAGGCTCGGGGTACGCTCGGCGAATTCTTTGGCGCGCGAATCCCATTCTGTTTTAGTAGCTCACGCGTCAGTTCAAAATATGCTTCCGCTCCGCGTGATTTTGGATCGTACACAACCACTGGCAGCCCGTGACTTGGAGCCTCTGCAACGCGAATATTCCGGGGAATGGTAGTCGTATACAGCTTGTCGCCGAAAAACTGCTTCAGGTTTTCCGCTACCTGCTGCGATAGCGATGTGCGCGCATCGAACATGGTCAGAACCACGCCCTCAAGCCCGAGGTCCGGCTGGAAAGCTGATGCGACTCGGTCAAGAGTGCCGGTCAGCTCTGCAACACCTTCCAGGGCAAAATATTCGGCCTGCATGGGTACCAGTAGGGTATCCGCGGCGACCAGGGCATTCAAGGTAAGCAGGTCCAGCGCAGGCGGACAGTCCAGCAGAATGAAGCGATACCTGTCCTTTACGGTCTCCAGCGCGTCCTTGAGCCGAAACTCACGACGCTCCTGCTGCGCCAGGTCGAAGTTGGCACCGATCAGGTCTTTGCTACCCGGGAGCAGCGAAAGGTGCTTTACCTGCGTCTGCACAATGGCCTCGCCAATCTCGATCTCGCCGAGCAGGACATCGTAGGTCGAGGAACGCTCAAGATCTCGTGCCATTCCGAGGCCCCCGCTCGCATTGGTCTGCGGATCGCAATCCACAAGCAGGGTTTCGTGTCCGTACAGGGAGATGGCTGCTGCCACATTGATGGCGGTAGTGGTCTTACCCACGCCGCCCTTCTGATTTACGACTGCGATGATCTTGCCCATGGCGCTTCGGCAAGAGTAGCAGAGGTGAGGTGGAGATGTTCCACGTGGAACATGCTGAAGGAGTGGATGGTTCCGTGTCACTGTTCCACGTGGAACATCAGCTCCGCTGCAGCGTCAGCAATTTCCCTTGGGAAAGGGGTACCTGCAGACTGCTGTTTACAATCCAGCCCGGCAATTCCGACAACTCCCCTGCGGCGACAAACCGCAGCAGGCTTCCGCCGTGTGCCACACGACGTGTTGCAATCAGGGCCATTTCCGAGGAGTTGTCCACGGCTCGCATCGCCACAAAATCAAACAGTTCCATCTCGGCCATGTCTTCCACGCGGCGGTCCCATACTGAGCTCCTGATTCCGAGCACGCGGACTGCCTCACGCAAAAAGCTCGATTTCTTGCCTTGCGACTCTGCCAGAGATACTTTCAGGCCGGGCATCAGCAGCTGCAAAGGGATACCTGGGAAGCCCGCGCCGGACCCAAAATCCAGCAGAGAGCAACTGTGGTTCGGCAGCATGTGCGCGGCGAACAGACTCTCTCCAATCTGTCTCTGAACCAGTCGCTCTGGATCGCGTATTGCCGTCAAGTTGGTCCGTGCATTCCAGCGCAGCAGAAGATCGAGGTACGTGCTCAAGCTGGCGTACAGATCTTCCGGAAGGTGCAAGCCTGCGACGTAGGGAGCAAGGAGGCTTTGAAGGCGGGCTTCCGAGACTGTAGGCATTAGCGCGACGTGGCTTTCACAAAGTCCGCGAACAGCAGCCTGGATGCCTCGCTCGTATGCACGGTCCGCTCCGGGTGCCATTGCACTCCGACTAGCCAGCGGTCGGCATCGACACTCTCAATGGCCTCCACTACGTCATCATCCGAACAGCGGGCTACCACCCGCAGGCCAGAACCTACCGATCCAACCGCCTGGTGGTGGCTTGAATTCACCGGCACGCGCAACTGGCCATCCACCTGGAGATTGGTTTCTTCGGCAGCTGCCAGCACAGAGCCCACTCGGCTGGCTCCATCCAGCACTATCGTGTGCGCTACCTGCACCGATCGTCCCGCCCTATGGTTTACCGGCAGGGGGACCACATCCTGTACCAGGGTGCCGCCGTAGTACACGTTCATGGATTGTGTGCCTAGGCAGATACCGAGTAGGGGCTTGCCGTATCGCTCTGCCGCTTCCAGGATCGCGCGATCTGTCTGCTCCCGAAGTCTGTCAGGTTCCGCTGATGCGGGGTCCTTCTCATGACCATAGAGAGAGGGGTCCACATCTGCACCGCTGCCGGGCAGCAGGACACCTTCTGCTGCTTTCACCATCCGCTCCAGATCAGCAGGTGAGTGTGAAAGGGTGACCTGCACCGGCTCGCCGCCTGCACTGCGGACCGCTGCCGCGTACTCTGGCCAGCTGGCAGCGTTGTAGGCTTCGTCGAAACTGGTTGGGATGGGGATGAGGATGCGCGGCCGGTTCATTGAAGGCGATTTTACGCCTGCCTGCCATATCAGCCAGAGGTATGCGGCCTGTCAAACACCTTTGCTTCGCTTGCCGGCACCGTCTCAGGCTGAGCCATGGTGGAACGGCTGTAGTACTCCGACGCAATGGCTGCCATGGCGATTTGCGTGAGCCTGTCTGCGTCACGCGTCGTCATGCCGACTGTCGACAGCGGTTCACAGGCCACCAGCAACAGTGGCCGTGGAGCGAGATGGTACGTGTGCATGGGGAGCAATTCGTAGGTGCCGACGAGGGCAAGCGGCACCAGAGGTACCTGCGCCTTGATGGCCATGTACGCCGCGCCCGCCATGAATTGGCGGATGTGACCATCAGAAGATCGGCTGCCATCCGGGAAGATGAGGATGGGCATGCCTGCTTTCAAGGTGGCGACGCCTTTTACCAGCCCTGCCACCTGCGACCGCATGCTGGACTGGTCAATGGGCACCTGCCCTGACCGTGTAAGGTGCCAGCCGACAAATGGGTAGCGAAACAGGTAGTGATTTGCAAGGATGCGGAACTGAAACGGCAGCGTGCCGAACAGCGCTGGTGTATCCATGTAGCTGAGGTGATTGCTAGCGAACACTGCTCCGCCGGGAATGCGCAGGTGTTCGGGATTGACAACCCTGACCGGAGAAAGCGCGATGCGCAGCATCAATTTTGCCCAGAATTGCGCAATTGCGTGCTGCTGGCGGCCAGAGGTATCCCAAAGTGAGCAGATCAGCGAAAGCGTGCCACAGGCCACCGTCACAAAGATCATGAGTGGGATAAAGATCAGGTAAGAGGCCCATCGAAGCAGGAAGCTCTGTCTGGTCGACGCAGGCATCAAGCTCGCGCTCCCTGCAACCAGGCTTTAACCTCACCCACCAGGTAGACCGAACCAGAAACAACCACGCTGCCCGGGACGGAAGCCGCCAGGCGCATCGCTTCAGCAACGGATTCGCACACGGTCACCGATGTATCCAAAGATTTGGCAACTGCGGCAAGCTGTTCTGTTGATGCGGCGCGTGGGCTCGAGATAGGCGCGAGCAGGATCCGGTCGCCAGGATCTTCGAAGATCGGAAATAGAATCTTAGCCATCTCCTCGACCGACTTGTCCCGAAGCGCAGAGAAGACCAATGTACGCGGAGCTGGTAGAGCGTCTTCCCGGAAAGCTTTGGAGAGGTGAGAACGTAGCGTCCACGCGCCCGCAGGGTTATGCGCCACGTCGAGCAGCAATTTGCCCCAGTTCGGCAAGTCAGTGCGCTCCAGCCTGCCGGGCCATCGCGTCTGGCGAATCCCAAGCTCTACGATTTTCCGCGAAATATTGGAGTAGCGTTGCTGGGCAGAGAGGTAGTAGCTCGTCGCTACCGCCAATGCCACGTTGCGGCGCTGGTGCTCCCCCGGCAATGGCGTCTGCACCGTGAGCGCCTCGCCCGCAAAGGCGACCGTGTAAGAACCGTCAGCCACTTCTCGCAGGGGCAGGTAATCGGCAGCGTTCAGGCCCGTGACGTTGTTGGCCATGGCAATTTCACCGATCGCGAGATTCGCCTCAGGGTGCTGCGGGAGTGTGATCAGGACGCCGTTTGGGCGCAGGATGCCGGCTTTCTCCCGAGCGATTTCCGCAATAGTGCTGCCCAGCCACTCCGTATGGTCGAGAGCGATGTCCGTGATGACTGACGCGAGTGGATCGACGATGTTGGTTGCGTCGAGCCGCCCACCCAGGCCCACTTCAAGAACGGCGATCTCGACTTCCGCTTCGGCAAAGGCCAGGAAAGCGAGCGCCGTGATGACCTCGAAGAAGCTGGGCAGGTGCGGCAGTTTGCCTCCGGAAACAAGCCGGTTCGCTGCGTCATCCACCTGAAAGTAGAGCCGCGCGAATGTATCGTCATCGATCTCAGCCAGGGAGTTGCTGCCGGCATGGCCGTTCGAAATCTGAATGCGCTCGTTCACCCGCAGCAGATGTGGCGAGGTGTACAGGCCGGTGCGATAGCCGGAGACGCTGAGGATGCTGGCCAGTGTCGACGCCGTGGAGCCTTTGCCGTTGGTCCCGGCGATCAGCACAGACGGGAAGCGGGTCTGCGGATCGCCCAGACCCGCAACCAGAATCCGCATGTAGTCGAGGTCGAACTTGCGCCTTGGGGCACCGGGCGCGGCAGGCGCAAGCTCTCCACTCAGCGCGGACAGGTGTTCAACAGCGGTCGCGTAAGACATGCACCTGATTGTAGCGAGTGCGCTGACTGCATGACTCCTGCTACTTTTGGTCGCAAGGACGACGAAACCTATGCGCCGTTGGAAGCTTTCGCTGGATACATGGGCAGTGCTGCTGTCGCTGCTACTTGCCTTGCTGGTTCGACTTGACGTCATTCGTGTGGTGGCCTGGTGAGCAACGACACAACGCTGCCGCTGGAACACGCCGCCGACCAGCCACACGCGCGCACCACGACCGGGCGCCTGCTGGAACTGCTGCCGGGCATTGCGCTGCTATTTGCCGTTGGCTACCTGGGCAAAGTGATTGAACAGGCAATTGGGCACTACGGTAAGGCGCACCACCAGGCGCTGCCCAACATTGAGTACGTCATGTGGGCCATCCTGATTGGCGTGTTCATCACGAATGTGTTCGGCCTGCCACGTATTTTTCGTGCGGGCGTGGCCACGTATGAGTTCTGGTTAAAGGCCGGCATCATCCTGCTGGGCGCGCGCTTTATCTTTGGCGACATGCTGCGTCTGGGTGGCGTGTCGCTGCTGCTGGTATTCGTGGAACTGGCGCTGGCGCTGACGTTTATGACGTACCTGGGGCGCGCGTTCCGGCTGTCGCCGAAACTGGTCACGCTGCTGGCGGTGGGCTCGTCAGTGTGCGGCGTCTCGGCCATCATTGCGACGCAGGGTGCAATCGATGCGGATGAAGAGGACTCGTCTGTCGCCATTGCGGCCATCTTGCTGCTGGGTGCGCTGTCGTTGTTTGTGTTTCCGCTGGTGGGGCATGCCTTGCACATGAGCGACCACGCCTATGGTCTATGGACGGGCCTGGCCGTCGACAATACGGCGGAAGCAACGGCAGCGGGAGCGCTGTACTCCGACGCCGCGGGCAAATTCGCCGTTTTAGCCAAGACGTGCCGCAACGCCATGATCGGGTTCGTGGTGCTGGGCTACGCGCTGTACTGGTCTGGACGCGGCCAGGCTGCCGCCATCGGCAACAAGGGTGCGTTTCTCTGGAACAAGTTCCCAAAATTCGTGCTGGGCTTTCTGCTGAT
>JBPBPZ010000145.1:0-23220 GCA_050954525.1 Janthinobacterium lividum | reverse complement strand
TGACTATCTGGTACGCCGGCCACCATGCGCTGGGTGTGAACAAGTACTGGACCAACAGCCTGATCGAGTTCCAGTACTTTGCCGTGGGAGCGTTGCTCGCCCTGCTTCTGCATGGCCGCGAATTCCAGCCGAACTGGGCAATGCGGGCCGCCCTGTTTGCAGGCGCGGTGGCGGCTTTTCTGCTGCTGGTCTTCCGTTTTCCGGTCGCAGCGCCTGACCGTATCATTCACACCCCGGGGTTGTTTGCCGCTTTTCTGTTGCTGGGTGCCGTGGGTGTCTGCGGCTTTCTGGGCTGCTATGGAATGCGCCTGCCCCCGGCAGGCAGGTGGTTCATTTACCTGGGGCGCATTTCATATGGTTTGTACGTGTTCCACCTGTTTGCGCTGCAGGCGTGCGAAGCGATGCTGCGGCGCAGCCACCTGGCGGGAACGGCGCGGGCCATGGCGCATCTGGCCAGTGCCATGGTGCTGACCGTCGGCCTGGCCGCACTGTCTTACAGCTTCCTTGAGACGCCGTTCCTCCGGCTCAAAGCCAGATTCACGTTTGTCCACTCGCGCGACGCCTAGCCGACCCTACTGGACGATGCCGGAAGACGCTTCCGGCTCCACCTTGACGACGTTGGCTTTGCAGGTGCGGATGTTCTGGCATGCGATCGGCTGCGCATCGCGACTGAAGCACGCCTCGATCGCTGTAAGAGTGTTTCTGCCGCATGAAAGCGCAAAGCTGCCCTGCGGAAACGATGGGTTCGCCTTGTAGAACATGGCCAGGATTGCCTCGGGTGCCAGCATGACTTGCTGATCCACGTGCTTGAGCGTCTCGGGAATCGTGACAGCGGTGTAGGCCTGTCGCGCCGTCGAGAAGAAGGCGTCCGGCGACAACGTGGTGCAGGTGCCGTGCTTTGCCCATTCGTGTTTGATGAGCGACAGGTCTGGTGTCATGTCCAGGTAGCGTTCCGGGCGCTGCGGCCCTGGCCGGTCTGAGCAGTTGCCGGGGTATGTGCCGTCGAAGTTCTGCGGCCACAGGCCGTGCAGTACAAAGCTATGAGGCGATGAGCATTCCGTGCTGCCCTGCCGCGCCGCCTGCTCTGCCGGTGTAAGCGTCTTTAATGTGTCGCAGAAAGCCGGTGACCACGACATATTCAGCAGGTAGTAGTCGTAGGTGCCAGGCGCTGACTTTACCTCCTGGGCGTTCCCGGTCTTGCACACGATAGAACCGGCCAGCAGAGTGAGGGCAAGTGCGGTAACGCGTTGCAGGTTTAGCATGTCAGCTCCATGAACTTACTGTAATTGCTCTTGTAATGTGGCAGCGATTACTTGCCTGCCTGCACGCTTACAACAGGGGCCACGGCAGCTAAGGCGAAAGCTTGAAACCTTTTGTAAAAGAATTCGAAAAAGTATGGAACGGAAGCTACACCGCTGCGTATCTATCAGTGCGCGACGTAAGTTTCAACTGCAGTGAGACTTCGCCAGCTACAGCATTTTAGGAGAAGTCTCATGATCCGTCGTACCGTTTCCGCCCTCGTCCTCGCCGCCGCTACTTTCGCCCCCTTCGCCGCTCATGCCTCGTTCTTTGGTAAAGACACGACGGGTGTTGTTGCAAAAGGCAAGATGGTCAAAATGACCTTGAAGAACCGCACCTCTTCTCCCATGGATCTCCTGGTAGAAGATCAGCCCATCACCATTGCTGCGAACAGCGAGTATGAGTTGAAGGCCGCAGAAGGCACGCATGTTTACGGTGCGGACAAGGTTGTCAAGGTTTTGGTTACACGTGATTTGAATGGAACCACCTGCTCCTTCCGCTAAGACTGTCCTAATGCAGGACAGAGAAGTGCATAGCAATTCTTCACGTGAAAGGTGTGGCACAAAGTATCGTGCCGCACCTCTTGCACTTACAGGTGCAGAGGCAAACCATTCATCCGAGTTGCTTTGTGTACTAAGAAAAGAAAGTATGGAATGTCGTGTTTATTTCTTGTGAATCGGATGACGAAACTACCAGCGTGAGCGTATAACTCTTTGCGCGACGTTGTTTCAATTGCAGTGGGACTTCGCCAGCTACAACGCAACACGGAGAAGTCGTCATGATCCATCGTTCCATTACCACACTCGCCCTTGCGGGCTGCATGCTTGCACCCCTTGCATCTTTCGCCGCTGAAAACAATACCAATATCACGCAGGCGAAGGGACCCATGGTCCACGTAACGCTGAAGAACCTGAGCAACCTGACCCAGAACCTGGTGATCGAGGGCCGTCCGGTTTCACTGGCAGCGAACGAGGAATACAAGGTGGAAGCACCCGCAGGCACACTGGTCTACGGTGCCGATAAAACCGTAAAGCTGACACTCGTGAGGGATTACAACGGGGCGGTTGCTTCTTTCCGCTAACCTCAAGGGCTGTTCTGTTCCACTCACTACCGAAAAGCAGTACCTGCTACTAAGTCAGGTGCTGATTTCACAAGTTGGACGAGGTGCGTGCTGCAATCACGCACCCCGTCCTTTCTATGTGCGTAAGTAAGCATTTAACCTGCTTCTATGCCACTGATTACACTGTGCGTCTTTTGTGCTTCTGCCGAGGGCGTAAAGCCCGCCTACCGCCAGGCCGCGGAAGAGCTTGGGACGCTGCTTGCACAACGAGGTATAGGACTTGTGTACGGCGGCGCAACAGCCGGTCTGATGGGCGCGGTGGCAGACGCGGCCTTGAACCACGGCGGCAAGGTCATCGGGGTGATCCCGCATGTGCTGGTGGACAAAGAAGTAGCCCACAGCAGATGTACTGAACTGCATGTTGTGGACACCATGCACACGCGGAAAGCGCTGATGGGTGAGCGTGCCGACGCTTTCCTGATCCTGCCCGGTGGCTACGGCACCCTGGAAGAGTTGTTTGAGGTCCTGGCATGGCAAACACTACGCCTGCACAGCAAGCCCATGTGCCTGTTGAACACAGCCGGTTTCTATGACGGCCTCCTGCAATTCCTTGACACCTGTGTGGCAGAAGGTGTGCTGAAGCGTGAGGCAAGGCAGATTCTGATGGTTGCAGATACCGTTGTCGAGGCGCTGGGGAAGATCGAAGCCGCACTTTGACGTGGTAGCGGACGTCGGTTGCTGGCGCGAATCGTGCGCTGCGACTCCAACATCCAAGTCCGGTCTGTCTCAGTGAGACACCGGAGAGTGTGTTGTGCCGAACCTGTTTGACCCTATTCGCGTTGGCGACCTGCAGCTGCCCAATCGCATTTTTATGGCGCCCCTGACGCGCCTTCGCGGAACCGTGGACCACACACCGCGTCCCGAACTGATGGCGGAATACTACGCGCAGCGTGCATCTGCAGGCCTGATCATTTCTGAGGGCACACCCGTCGACCCGCTCGGCGTCGGCTATCCGCAGGTGCCGGGCATCTGGTCCAGCGAGCAGGTCGAAGGTTGGAAGCCCGTGGTCGAGGCCGTTCACCAGGCTGGCGGTCGCATTTTCGCGCAGATCTGGCACGTGGGACGGATCTCCCATTCGAGCTACCTGCATGGTCAGCAACCGATTGGGCCAAGCGCTATCGCACCCAGCGGGCACGTCGCCGTAATGCGCCCCGTGACACCTTACGAAACACCTCGCGCGCTCAGCACGGGCGAAGTCCACGGCATTGTGGAACAGTTTGGACGTGCGGCTGAAAATGCGAAGGCCGCCGGTTTCGACGGTGTGGAATTGCACGGTGCGAACGGCTACCTGCTGGACCAGTTTCTACAGAGCGGTTCCAACAAACGTGAAGACGAGTATGGCGGCCCCATCGAGAACCGTGCCAAGCTGATGCTGCAGGCAGCAGATGCGGCGATTGCGGTGTTTGGTGCGGGACGGGTAGGCATGCACCTTGCGCCCCGCAGCGACTCGCAGGGCGTCTCTGACAGCACACCAGCTGAAACCTTTGGCTATGTGGCACGCGAACTCGGCAAACGTAAGCTGGCCTTCCTGATGGCCCGTGAGTACCAGGGGCCGGATAGCCTTGGCCCCATGCTGAAGCGCGAGTTTGGCGGCGTGTATGTCGACAACGAGAAGTTCACGCTGGAGTCGGCGAACGCCGTGATCCAGAATGGTGAGGCTGATGCTGTGGGCTTTGGCAAGCTGTTTATTGCCAACCCTGATCTTCCACGGCGCCTACGTGAAGGCGCTCCGCTGAACGTTCCGCGCGTTGAGACGTTCTATACGCACGAAGCGGAAGGTTACACCGACTATCCGGCGTTGGGCTGATCCGCGCAGTGGGTCAGGAAGTCTTCCAGCAGGTTCTGCGCAACCCGCGCTCGGTAGCGCCCTGTCGAGCGAATGTCATCGATGGGCGCGACCTCTGACGCTAGGGCCTGCGCCGCTCGCTGGAACGTATCTGGATGGGCGACTTCTTTGCCACGGAGTGCTGATTCCGTGGCAAAGAGGCGAGCGGGACGGTCCAGAAGGCTGGCCGCGGCGATGGCTATCTCTCCAAACACTCCATTTTCTGTGATTGCAACGCAGGCCAGCGCGATTTTCGAAACGGCCTGTGCGTTGCGCGTGCCCACCTTGCGCACGGTTTGCCGATGTTGGGCGAAGCGGCGCGGCAAGCGCACGGCAAAGATGAGTTCGTCTGCGGCCAACGCCGTGCGCTTGTAGCCGAGATGGAAGTGGCGGTACGGCAAGATACGTGTGCCGCGGCTCGAAATCAGTTCAAGTTCTGCGTCGTACACCAGCAACGCCGGCGGCGTGTCCGCAGCGGGTGACGCATTTGCGATGTTGCCACCAAGGGTTCCCCGGTTCTGGTTGGCAATGGAGCCAGTCCAACTTGAGGTCTGCGCAATCAGCGGGAACTCCTCTGCAATGACATTGCTGCGCCGCAGGTCCGTGAACGTGGTGCCGGAGCCGATGCGCAGGGTGTCTGCGTCAGACGCGTCCAGAAAACGCAGAGCTTGCAGATTCTGCAGGCTGACGAACCGGCGCTGGGGAAGGCGTCCCGCGCAAAGGGCCACCATCAGTTCCGTTCCGCCCGCCATTGGGATCCGTTGCTCGGCCGCCATGGTCGCAAGCACGTTTTCCAACGAAGCTGGCGCAATCAGGTCGTACTCCCCGGCGTTCGATCTCAAAGTGTTCGCACCTGGGGTTGGATCGCGGCAGCCTCGCGCACCGCTTCGAAAATGCGCATGTAGCCGGTGCAGCGGCAAAGATTGCCTGCCAGGCCTTCGCGGATCTGCTCGTCCGTTGGTTGAGGGTACCTGCTGAGCAGGTGGTGCGTCGCCAGCATCATGCCCGGTGTGCAAATGCCGCATTGCGCCCCACCCTGTTCCAAAAAACATCGCTGGATGGGGTGCAGACGACCGTCAGTGGCCATGCCTTCCACGGTGCACAGGGTCGCTCCGTCTGCCTGCAGCGCGGGGACCAGGCAGCTGTTCACGAGTTCGCCGTTCATCAGGACAGAGCAGGAACCGCACTCACCCTCTCCACAACCTTCCTTGGTACCGGTCAGTCGCAGGTCTTCGCGCAGCACGTCCAGCAGGCGTCGCATGGGCGGCACATCCACCGTGCGCTGTTCGCCGTTCACTTGCAGGTGGACAACGCTCATGCCACCACCTCGCTGTAGTACGGTCCGGCGATCGCAGGTTCCAGGTCCTCACTACCGCCTCCGTTGCTCTGGGTCATCCGCTCGAAGATGTCTTCCGGCAGCAGCGGGCAGTGGGTGAAGCTGATGCCAGTGGCTGCCTCGATGGCGTTCAGGATTGCGGGTGCAGGTCCGTCCATGGGCAACTCACCGATGCCCTTGGCACCAAACGCACCGTGAATGCTCGGTATCTCTTCGAACATCACGTGAATCTCCGGCAGGTCGGCACTGGTAGGCATGATGTAGTTCGTCATCTGGTTGTTCTTCAGGCTGCCGTTCTGCCACTCGCATTTTTCATAGAGGGCATAGCCGATGCCCTGGGCCACTCCGCCTTCAATCTGCCCTGCGGCCAGCACCGGGTGCATCACCTTGCCCACTTCCTGCATGGCCCAGAAGTTTGTACAGGTGGCTTGGTACGTGCGCGTGTCCACCGCAACTTCCGCAACGTAGACCGCCCATCCGAAGGCGGGGTAGGCCTCGCCACGAAACTTGTCGTCGTCCCAGAAGATGTCGCCGGGCGATTGATAGCGCGCCTCGGCGGTCAGGCTGCCATGCTGGGTGCGATACTCCAGCGCGGCTTCGCAGAACTGCTGCGGTGTGTACAGTTCCTCAAGCATGCCGTGCGCGCGCAGTGTCAGCAGAAGGTTTTTGCAGGCATCTTCCACCAGTTTGCCCACGATCATGGCCGTGCGCGAGGCAACGGTGGGCCCGCTGTTTGGTACGCGGTGCGTGTCGGGCTGCGCAATCAGCACGTGTTCATACGGGATGCGCAAAGACTGCGCGGCCACCTGGCACAGGATGGTGTTGGTGCCTTGGCCGAACTCCGTAGACGACACCAGCAGGACGACGCGACCTTCCTCATCCACTTCGAGCTTTACGAGTGAATTCAGCCGCCGCTCGCCACTGCCGGTAAAGCCGGCACCGTGAAAAAAGCTGGCAAAGCCCATGCCGCGCTTGATGGGCGACCTCTTGTTCTGCCGCGCGAAGTGCGCCTGTTTCGCGTGGAAGTCGGCTGCCGCAAGGGTTTTCGTCAGCATGGCATCAAGATCGATCGGATCCTTGACGACCTGCCCGGTGGCTGTCGTGTCACCGGTGTGCAGGAAGTTGCGGCGTCGCAGTTCCTCAGGCGAGATACCGACCACCTTTGCAATCCGGTCCATATGCCGTTCCAGGGCGAACAGGGATTGCGGTGCGCCAAAGCCGCGAAACGCGCCGTGCGGCGGAACATTAGTGGCCATGGCTTTTGCGTGGATGCGCAGCGCAGGCCACTTGTAGCATCCTGCCGCATGAATGGTGCCGCGCGACAGCACCACCGGAGACAACGTCATGTACGCTCCACCATCAATGGCAAATTCGATCTCGCAGCCAAGCAGTTTGCCATCCTTGCTGACGGCAGTCTTGTGGCGGGTGCGCGAAGGGTGCCGCTTGGTGGTGGCAGCCATGTCTTCGCCACGGTCGTAGACCAGCTTTACCGGTCGGCCTGCTTTTTTCGCCAGCAAGGCAGCGTGCGTTCCGATGACGGAAGGGAAGTCTTCCTTGCCGCCAAACGCGCCGCCTGTTTCCGTTTGGATCACGCGGCACTTGTCCGCAGGAAGATCGAACGCCAGCATCAGCGCATGGTGCAGGTAGTACGGGCACTGCATGGAGCCGCGCACCGTGACGCCTTCGGCTTCGCTCCACTCACCGATGCAGCCGTTGTTTTCGATGTAGAGCTGTTCCTGCGCTCCAGTCCGGTACTCGCCTTCGACAATGTGGTCGGCGGCAGCCCACACGCTGTCCAGATCGCCCTTCTCCAGCACGTAGCTTTTGAAGGTGTTGTCCTCACCCCAGACGATGGGATTGCCCATCTCGCTCTCCTCAATGGAGAAGACCGCTGGAAAAGGTTCGTACTCGATCGTGATGGCTCGGGCCGCCGCATGCAGCACGGCTTTGTCAGCGTGTGCAAGCAGCAGGATCGGCTCTTCAGGATGATTGACGAATCCGTCGGCAAGGCACACGTGATCGTGCGCCAGGTGAACAATGGTATTTCTGCCGGGAATGTCACGTGCCGTGACAATGGTGAATTGTTCCCAGGGAATTGCTTCACTAAACCGAATGTTCAGGATGCGCCCGCGCGCGATGGTTGAGCGCACCGTCAGCCCATGCAACATGTCGGGAAGAACGAGATCGTCAACATACCGGGCTTGGCCCAGCACCTTCGCCTCGCCCTCTTTCCGCAGGACGTTACCGCCGACCGGCATGGTGGAATCGCGAAGGATAGGTGGCGACAGCTTCATGCTGGGTCCTGGACAAGAAGTTGTCCAAGCATAGCAAACAAGCTGCCGCCACTTGCGAAGAGCGCGAGCCCTTTAGAAGTGCCGGAACGTCTTGGGTGCGTCTGTCGAGACGCGTTCCGCAGCACGATCGATTGGGGTGGCGCGATCCGTAGTGCGCTCGATGGACCGCGCTACCAGGTCGCGTGATCCGAGCCCAATGGCCAGCGCCAGCGCCAGCACCATGCCGCCAAACAGGATTCCAAAACCCAATTCGACGATCAAGCCGCCGATGCTCAGGTGGTCGAGAATCATGGCACCCGTGAACACCAGGACCATCCACTTGACCGCAAGCGACAGTGGGCGAGCATAGTTCAGCTTGGCGTTTACGGCGCTGATCAGCACGGATCGTGACAGGTAACGCGACAGAATGGTACCTGCAATCAGAATCAGAAGCGCACCGACCGAATGCGCAAGGTACGGCAAAATGAACGGTGCAATGTCGCCTGTACCCGCAGCGTCATAAGCCGAGATGCCAATCGTGACACCAAGCAGGACGCAGGCCCAAAACACCACCCTGCTAATGAGCAGGCTGGGACTGTGGGACGGTGCCCAGTCCGAGACGCCTGCGGAGTTTTGCTGACCGACTCGTTCGTCAAAGCGCACGCGCGCCAGCAGTTTGCGAATTGCCCACGCAAGTGCAGCGCCAAACAGGGCCATGAGTACAACGGCCAACACGAGGGCGAGCAAGCCGGGAAGAAACACGGCGAGCCGGGTCAGCACGCGGCTGAAGGAGTCGAGCAGAGCATCTTTTACTTGAGAGAACATCGTTGTCTCCAAACGGTTTGCGACAATCTTGGGCTGCAGGAGGGCTATGGATTGAAGCGATCGGGCCATCGCCATCGCGAAACCAGGTAAGGCTTGTCTGCCTCAAAGGCACGGGCCAGGTTTTCCGCTGTTGCCGCATGGCTGTTCAGCAGGTGCGAAGCCACCCATGCCAAGTAAAGCGGAGTAAACGAGCCAAGCAGATGGCTCCGGTTGATGGTCCGAAGCCGATGTGCCAGGACAAAGTCGTAAACGATACGAACCCACAGCGCCTCCGGCATAAGAAAGCTCTCCACAGGTGTGGTGGACAGGCGCTTCAAGCCGAGCAGGGTCTGTGGTGGCAATACCAGCGACCAGATTTCGTGCAGGTTTCCGTAGCCGATACGAAAGCTGTCGACTAGTTCTGACAGTTCTTCCTTCTGTGCTGGTTCGGCGGCCGACACAAACGTGGGGACGGCAGGCACTGTCAACAGCGTGGATGCAGGTCGGACCCGCTGCCAGAAGGACGCTTTTGCCTCGACATCGCTGAACAGGGAAGACGCAGTCGTATTCAAAATAGTTGACAGGTCTGACCCGGCAGGGTGCGGTAACTCGCGAACACCTGCGTCGACTTCGGCAACCGAGAAGGAGGCCACAGCAGCCTCTGCCGCTGCCCACACGATGGCTTCGGGTTGAGACGCGGTCGTAAGGCGCTGGGCGGCTGCTGCCATGCGTTCCGCCATACGGTTGGAAAGCGAAAGGTCCAGTGCAAGCGGAAATGCAGCCTTGATACCGAACAGTGCACGCGATACCGGATGGAGCATCGAGGCGTTGATCAGGCCTTCATCCGCAGCGATCTGATACCGCGCCACGGCAAGGTCGACCTGCCCGCCAAGAACTGTATCCACGAGCGCTCGGATCGCCGCTGGTTGCAGGGTATGTGCGTCCGCACCAAGCAGCACGCCACACGTCGAACTGTGCGCACGCATAACCTCGTACAGGCTGAGGTAGGATGTGGCGGTTTGCACAAACCAGGTCTGCAGCCGCGCCGACGGCAGATAAGGCTGCAACATCATGCCTTCGTGTTCCCACGAAGTCGCATGGGGATCGGACGCAGGGTACGCCACCAGGGTCTGCGATGCTAGCTCGCCTAAAGCTTCGCGTAGTACCTGCAACAACGGTTGCAAGTGGTCTGCCGGTGCATCCTCGTACCAAGGCCCAAGGCACACCACGACAGGCGTGGTTGCCGTAGCGCCTGTGACGCGCGACTCCTGCTGAGTTTCGACCTCCGCCGTGGTACCCGCGGTTCCGCTCATCGTCCCACCTCTGTTCCCGCCGGTTTCCCGTTTGCATCTGGAGACGAATTCAACAGGTCAAGAATGCCAGAGAGTGGAATGGCAATCCAGTCAGGCCGGTTATTGACTTCGTACATGATCTCGTAGAGCGCCTTTTCCAACAGGTAAGCGCGCAGCAACATCTGCGTGGCTTCTTCATCCTGCGAGCCGTTGGAGGTAATCGCAGCCTGGTAGCCCTCAAGGAAGGCTAAAGTGGCTGACTTCTCCCAGGCCGACCGTGCTTCGCTGCCCACAGTTCCGAATCCGGCTGCGCCCGCATAGGAGAACGAGCGCAACATGCCCGCGACATCACGCAAGGGCGACTGCTTGGCACGTCTCTCCTCGAGAGATCGGGCAGGCTCACCCTCAAAATCGAGAAGGACGAAGTCATCTGATGTTTTGAGCACCTGCCCCAGGTGATAATCGCCGTGAATGCGGGTACGCACACCGGCTTTGCCTGGCGGCACGTTGCGCAGGGCCTGCGCCACCGCCAGCATGTCTTTTCTTCTGCTGAGCAGGGTTGCAGCCGCACCCAGCAGATCGTCCGGCATGGTGCTGAAGCGAAGCTTGATGGTTTGCACAGCCATGGCAATTTGCGCTTCAAGCCGATCAGCGTCCCGCAAAAGGGCGTTCTCGTCTGTCTCTTCCACGGCAAAGGCCGGGTTGTCGGTAGGCGTCGCGAGTGCCAGGTGCATCTCGCCGGTGCGCTGACCAAGCAGCCTGGCTCCGGCAGCATAGTCGGTTGTTGCCACTGCGTTCTTGATCGACTGCAGGGTCCAATCCCAGCCGTCGCCCTGGTTGGCAACCAGGCCTTGCAACAGGCCGAGCGTTGTTACTTCGCCAGTCTTCGGGGCGGTGTACAGAAGTTCGCCTGCGAAGGGTGCGATGTGCTCGAAATGTGCGGTTTCGGTGAGGAAGCGCCCGATTTCGGCGTCCGGGTTTTCGCCTGTCTGGAGGCGGCGAAACAGCTTGAGGATGAGCTTGCCGTCGTAAAGCAGCGAGGTGTTGCTTTGCTCCGCAGAGCCACGCCGCGAGGCCAGGGCACCCGTGCCGCGAAGTGACTCAAATGCAGAACTCGGCGCACCGGTCAACAGGCCTTCGCAGCGCGTTGTTGCCTGGCCAGCACGTTCAATTGTGCCCAGCAGGGATTCGCGCACTGCGGGTAGAACAAGGGCATCGGCCAGAACCGCGCCGCCGGCACGTCCCATCTGCATGGGCGCGATAATGCTCTCAGGCGAGTTGGTACGCGTCTCTTCCGCTACGCCATCATGCAGAACCGTCACAGGCAGCGTGTAGGTATCGCTGGGACCCTCGACATACACCACGCGCAGCAGAAGGATGGCAGCTTCTCCATCCAGTGGAAGCGTGTCTTCGATGCAGATGTCTTTGATTGTTCTCGACTTGGCTCCGAACCAGCGTTGCGCCATCAGGTACTTCGGCAGGAACGTCTCCTGCAGCAGTTGTGCGCTTGGCCCGCTGATCGCCGAGACCAGATCGCCTGCAGGCAGAGCCAGGGATGCTTCACCTTCGTCTGCCAACTCTTTGATCTCCACGGAGGCTGGTTGTAGCTCCAGCCACAAAAACGCATACGGCCCAAGTGTTAGGGCGTAAGGCGTTTCATCGATCTTGGGAAACGGCACATAACCCAGCATTTCAACCGGCACCATGCCGATAAAGCGGCTCAGGTCCAGGGTGACAGGCTGGGCGAATCGCGACAGATTTGCGACGCAAACTACCCGCTCTGATTCGTATTCACGAATATAGGCCAGGATCTTGCGATTCTCGGGCTTCAGGAACTCCTGCGTTCCACGGCCAAACACCTGGAACAGCTTGCGCAGGGCGATCATGTTCCGCGTCCAGTGCAGCAGCGAACTGGTATCGCTCTCCTGCGCTTCGACGTTAATCGCCTCATAGCCCCAGATGGGGTCCATGATGACTGGCGAGTAAAGACGGGCGGGAACGGCGCGTGAAAACCCAGCGTTGCGATCGCTGTTCCACTGCATGGGTGTGCGTACCCCGTTGCGGTCACCGAGGTAAATGTTGTCGCCCATGCCGATCTCGTCGCCGTAGTACAGGATGGGTGTGCCGGGAAACGAGAACAGTAGCGAGTTCAGCAGTTCAATGCGGCGACGATTGTTATCGACCAGCGGTGCCAGGCGGCGGCGAATACCCACATTGATGCGCATTCGCGGATCGGCGGAGTAGGCCAGGTACATGTAATCGCGCTCTTCATCCGTCACCATCTCGAGCGTCAACTCGTCGTGGTTGCGGAGAAACAGGCCCCACTGGCAGTTGTCCGGAATGGGCGGCGTCTGCGCCATAATCTCGGTAATGGGCAGACGATCTTCCTGCCGAAGCGCCATGTAGATACGCGGCATCAACGGAAAGTGGAAGGCCATGTGGCATTCGTCGCCGTCGCCGAAGTAGGGCAGCACGTCCTGCGGCCACATGTTGGCTTCGGCCAGGACCAGGCGGTTTTCGTACTCCGCGTCGATGACCGCGCGAATTTCCTTGATCTTGACGTGTGTCTCGGGCACGTTCTCGCAGGACGTGCCGTCACGCTCGACCAGGTACGGAATGGCATCCAGACGCAGACCGTCCACACCCATGTCCATCCAGAAGCGCATCGCGTTCAGCACTTCTTCCATCACGCGCGGATTGTCGAAGTTCAGGTCTGGCTGGTGCGAAAAGAAGCGGTGCCAGTAGTACTGCTGCGCTACCGGATCCCAGGTCCAGTTGCTCTTCTCCGTGTCGGTGAAGATGATGCGGACGCCGTCGTACAGCCGGTCCGTGTCGCTCCACACATACATCTCGCGCTCTGGCGAGTCCTTGGGAGAGTTGCGCGCGGCCTGAAACCATGGGTGCTGGTCGCTGGTGTGATTGATTACCAACTCGATCAGCACCTGCATCCCGCGTTCATGCGCCACCGCCAGGAAGCCCTTGAAATCGTCCAGGGTGCCGTAGGCCGGGTTGACATCCAGATAGTCGGAGATGTCGTACCCGTCATCGCGTCCCGGTGACGGGAAGAAGGGCAGCAGCCAGATGCACGTGACGCCAAGCTGCTGCAGGTAAGGCAACTTCTCCATCAACCCGATAAAGTCGCCCACGCCGTCGCCGTTGCCGTCAGCGAATGCCTTGACGTGCAACTCGTAAATAATGGCGTCTTTGTACCATTGCGGGTCGCTGGTGCTGCTTCGCTTCTTCTGTGCGGGACGTGCGATCGAGGTGCTCAATCTTCGGTACTCTCCCCAGCAAGGTTATCCGACAAAGGTGTTCTGCGAAGTATCAGGATATGGGCGGGTGACTTCTTAGGATCAAGGGCAACATAATTTCGCGCCCCAGACCAGGGAAACGTCTCTCCGCTCAAAAGATCTTCGGCACTGTACTCGCCATAAGCAGGCAGGTTTAGGGTGGCAAGGTCAAGGCTGGTCCAGCCTGTCTGCATCTGAAGCGGATCGAGATTGACGATGGTCAAAACCACGTCATCACCCTCGTTCTTGCTGTACGCAATCAGGTGGTCATTATCGATCGTGTGGAAGCGGAGTGACTTGTTCTTCTGCAGGGCAGGGTGAGCGTGCCGTGCCTTATTCAGCACTGTCAGCAGCGGTGCCAAGCTTTGTGGGGCGTCGCGGTCCCAGGTACGCAACTGGTACTTCTCACTATCGAGATACTCTTCGCCGCCGGGCTTGGCGGGCAGGTGCTCACCCAGTTCAAAGGCCGGACCGTAGACGCCATAGTTAGCACCCAGGGTCGCTGCCAGAATGGCTCGCTGCGCAAACGCGGCGCGATTCTCTGTCTGCAAAAAGCCTGGCAGAATATCCGGCGTGTTGGGCCAGAGGTTCCCGCGGAAGAAGTCCGACACTGGCTCGGTCGTAATTTCCGTCATGTATTCGGTCAGTTCCTGCTTCTCGGTACGCCACGAAAAGTAGGTATAGCTCTGGGTGTAACCGGCCTTGGCCAGCCCGTACATCACGTGCGGACGGGTAAACGCTTCCGCCAGAAAAATGACATCTGGATTCACCTTGCGCACTTCAGCGATGCACCACTCCCAGAAAGGCAGAGCCTTGGTGTGCGGATTGTCGACGCGGAAGATGCGAACGCCCTTGTCGATCCAGAACGCGAAGACCGAGTAAAGTTCCTGCCAAAGCGGCCGCCAGTCCGATGATTCGAAGTTGATCGGGTAAATGTCCTGGTACTTCTTGGGCGGGTTCTCGGCGTACTGGATCGTGCCGTCGGGCCGGATCTTGAACCAGTCCGGATGATCGCGTACCCAGGGATGTTCCGGTGCGCATTGAAATGCAATGTCTAGGGCAATTTCAACCTTGTTAGCTGCGGCAGCCTCCATCATGGCGGCGAAATCTGTAAATGTGCCCAACTCGCGGAGGATCGCCTTGTGGCCGCCATCGCTATTGCCGATCGCCCATGGGCTGCCGACATCGCCCGGTTCCGCCGTTACAGAGTTGTTCTTGCCCTTGCGAAACGCTGTGCCAATGGGGTGAATCGGAGGCAGATAGACGACGTTAAAGCCCATTCTTGCCACTTCCGGCAGGCGTGCAGCCACGTCGCGCAGGGTGCCGTGCTGCCCGGCAACAAAGCCGGCAGAGCGCGGAAAGAACTCGTACCAGGATGAGAATTCAGCACGCTTGCGGTCGACCCACAGTGGCAGTTCACGGTCGTACACGGTGGCGAAATTTAAGTCAGGGTATTCCAGGCAGAGCAGGATGGAGTCTTCACTGAGCGGAAACTCGTAGTAGTTCGAGTTCTTCTCAGCCATATACCGTAGGGAACTCGCCGCGCCCTTGAGCGACTTGGCATGGGCATCGCGGGAGCGTGCCGACGCCTGGTCCAGCAGGATGGCACCGGTACGAAGCGCGAGCGCAATATCGTTCTGCGGCACCGCAGAAGACACGAACGAGTTTGCCGACTTTCCGCTGCTGCCCGGTAGATCTTGTTGGGCAACAGTATTCTCGTCCGCTGCAGCTACGCCGTCGTTCCGCTCCGCGCCGCCAGGTACCGCAACCGCTGCGGCCGTCTGCACTCCGGGTACTTCCTGCGCATCGATTCGCTTGTGCAGTTCGTGCACCCAGGTTCCAAAATGGTCGACCCAGGCCTGCACGGTGTAGCTCCAGCCGCCAATGGTGTCGGCTACGAACTCGGCTTCCCAAACATCATTGCCAAGTTCGCGGAATGGGGCGTACCGCCAAACCTTTTCATCAGCACGCCTGTACTGCAGCCGCGCGGCAACATGGTCATGACCGTCGGTGTAGATTGCGGCAGTGACACGCACTGTGTCGCCGATCACCCGCTTCGCAGCGTGTCGACCACCGTCGACCTCTGGTTTGACGTCTTCAATAATTACGCGGCTTCTACCTTCGTTCGGCTTCAAGTGACCTCTCCATTGCCAATCAACGGTCCATACCATCCGCCCAAGCATCCAAAGGGGAATGACAGCGAACCGAAGAACTGGGACGAGCTTGCAGGTACAGATGCGCCCTCGCCAAATGGCGTTTGCCGACCGCCTGACGCAAGGCAACGACATTGCGGCAACAGAGCAGGGGCGTGCTGCTTGAGCACCATGGTGGAAGACCCTCGGCAAATTGAACAGGGAAGCAGCAAAGCGCAGGCCCTGCTAGGCGCACCACTTGAAGACTACGCATTGATTGGCGACTGCGAAACGGCTGCCCTGGTTTGCCGCGAAGGTTCCGTGGACTGGCTTTGCTGGCCCAACTTTTCCTCTGGAGCGTGTTTCGCGGGTTTGCTCGGAACGCGGGAAAACGGCTTCTTCAGCCTTAAACCTGCCAGTGCAGAACAGGTGACAGGCGACGAGTGGTGCTATCGACCGCAGACGCTGATCGTGGAGAAGACCTGGAAAACACAGAACGGTGAAGTTCTGGTCATCGACTTTATGCCGCCACGTGGCAAGCATTCTGATGTAGTGCGTATCGTGCGTGGCCTGAAGGGCACTGTGAACATGCGCATGGACCTGATGCTGCGCTTTGACTACGGCCACACCATTCCGTGGGTCGAACGGGTGGATCACCATCTTCGGGCAGTCTCTGGACCGCACAAGGTAACGCTGCGTACAGAAGCTCCGCTGAAGGGCGAAGGCATGAGCACCGTGAGTGACTTCACGGTGCGCGAAGGCGAAACGATCTGCTTCCAGCTCTCGTACGGATCCTCCATGGAGGAAGACCCGGACAGCTTCGATGCGCTGGCGGCCTGCAACGATACCGAGACGTTCTGGACGGAGTGGACGGCCAGGAGCACACATCGGGGACAGTACCAGGATGCGGTGGAGCGGTCACTCATCACTCTCAAGGCGCTAACCTACCGCCCATCCGGCGGCCTGGTCGCCGCGCCTACGACTTCGTTGCCAGAGAAGCTTGGTGGCGAGCGCAACTGGGACTATCGCTTCTGTTGGCTGCGCGACACCGCCTTCACGCTTTTGGTGCTACTGCACGTTGGCTATGTGGATGAGGCAAGAGCGTGGCGCGGATGGCTGCTGCGCTCAGTGTCTGGGTCGGCAGAGCAGCTGCAGTCGCTCTACGGTATTTCTGGCGAACGGCAGACCAACGAGTGGACTGCCGATTGGCTGCCTGGCTATGGAAACTCAAAGCCGGTCAACATTGGCAACAAGGCCGCGGATCAGGTGCAACTGGATGTGTTCGGCGAGGTGATTGCCGCGCTGGCACGCACGCCCGTGGACGATGGCGATGTGTGGACGCCGGCGGTTCGCTCCATGGTGTACCACCTGCTGGATCGCCTCACGGCCATTTGGCAGCAGCCCGACTCCGGAATATGGGAAGTACGTGGACCCACACGGCACTTTGTGCACTCCAAAGTCATGGCCTGGGTTGCTTTCGACCGAGCCGTGCGCTCCTACGACGAAGCCGTGGATGGCGCCGATCCAGAGATGGCACAACGTGTGGAAGGCTGGCGAGCGACGCGCATCGCCATCCACAAGGAAGTGTGTGAGAAGGGTTTCGATTCGGAGTTGAACAGCTTTGTTCAAAGCTACGGCTCGAAAGACCTGGATTCGTCACTGCTGCGCATTCCGCTGGTTGGCTTTCTACCCGCAAACGATCCAAGGGTCCTCGGAACCATTGACGGAATCGAAAAGCACCTGCTGCGGGATGGTCTGCCGCTGCGCTACGACACGGCTGTGAATTCGGACGGGTTGCCGCCCGGTGAAGGAGCGTTTCTGGCCTGTTCCTTCTGGTTGGTATCCGCTCTTCATCTGTCTGGCCGATCGGATGAAGCGCATGCGCTGTTCCGGCGTCTGCTTGCGATGCAGAACCCGCTGGGCCTGATTGCTGAAGAGTATGACGTGGAGGCAAAGCGGCAGGTAGGCAACTTTCCGCAGGCGCTGACACACCTTGCGCTGGTGCATTCGGCAGTCATTCTGGAGGGTGGAGAAGGTCCGTGGAGCGAAGCTGCGGTCAGCGGAGATCGTTGCTGAACCAAGGCGCAGAGTGGCGGCTCGCGGGTTGTCCTTTGCCGTTTGCTGGCCGTAAAAGGACAACCTCGCGCTTTACCAGCGCACCTAAACCGGGACTGACAGATGTTCCAAGATGCGCCTCACGTGCTCCGGCGTGGCGGTGCGCTTGGGTATCTGAATCTCCAGAGATGTAGAGACAAAGACTATGCAGCGAACGCCGCTCTCCACCTACCGTCTGCAACTGCACGCCGGATTTACCTTCGATCAGGCGATTGCGATTGTGGATTACCTCCGCCAGTTGGGCATATCGCATGTGTACAGTTCACCGTATCTGCAGGCAGGTGAGGGATCCATGCACGGCTACGACGTGGTGGACCACCACTCCGTAAACAGTGAACTTGGCGGCGAGGCAGCGCACATTCGCTTTTCAAAGCGGCTTGGCGAACTCGGACTCGGGCAGGTGCTCGACATTGTGCCGAACCACATGTCCGTAGATCGTCAAAACCGAATTTGGTGGGATGTGCTGGAGAACGGTACCTCCAGCCGGTTCGCATCGTTTTTCGACATTGATTGGAATTCTGCGGAAGAGAAACTTCGCGACAAGGTGCTGATGCCGGTACTCGGCGATCAGTATGGCCGCGTGTTGTCGCGCGGCGAAATCAAGATTGTTCGCGAAGGCGTCAGCTTCCTGGTGCGGTACGGCGAGCAGGCCTTCCCCGTGGCACCGCGCTCGTTGAGCACCATCCTTGCCCGCGCTGCGGAGTTGACACCTTCTGACACGTTAAATTTTCTGGCAGTTTCGTTTGCACGTCTGCCCATGCCCCACCCGGGCGAGCGCGCCGTGCAACTTGCGCTGCATCGCGACAAGCAGGTGCTGCAGGGCCTGCTTACCAGGCTCTGCTCTGAAGAAGAAAGCGTTTGCCGCTCAATCGATCAGGCCGTCACGGAATTAAATGGCAACATCGACGCGCTGGACGAGATTCTGAACGCGCAAAACTTCCGGCTCGCATTCTGGCGCACGTCCGACCAGGAACTCGGTTACCGGCGCTTCTTTGATGTCAATTCGCTGATCGGCCTGCGCATGGAGCGCGAGTATGTCTTTGAAGAGACGCACGAACTCATCCTGTACTGGCTGGATAAGGGCGTGCTGGACGGTGTTCGCATCGATCATCCAGACGGTCTGCGCGATCCCCGGCAATACCTTCAGCGCCTGCGTGAGCGCGCACCCCACGCGTGGATCGTCGCAGAAAAGATCCTTGAGCCCGGCGAGTGGCTACGCCAGGATTGGCCGGTGCAGGGCACCAGCGGCTACGACTACATGAACCAGTGCAACGGCTTGTTAGTCGACCCCGCTGGCATGCAGCAGTTGAGCGTCATCTACACGGACTTCACCAAGGAAGCGGAAAGCTTTCACGAGATCAGCTTCGAGAAGAAAACAAAAATCGCAAAGGAGACCTTGGCGAGCGATGTAAATCGCCTGGCGAATATCTTTGTAGCGATTTGCGAGGCCAACAGGGACAGCCGAGATTACACGCGTGCGGAGATTCGCCGCGCCATTCGCAATGTCGCTGCCTGCTTCAGCGTGTACCGCACCTATGTTGTGGCCGATGATGGTAACCAAGTGATCACCGACGAGGATCGCCAGCAGATTACTGAGGCTGTGGAAGAAGCGAAGCGTCGCAAAGGCGATGTGGATGCGGGTCTTTTCGATTTCATGCGTGACGTGCTTACGTTGCAGACCACGGGTCCGAAAGAAGCAGAGTTTGTTGCGCGGTTTCAGCAGTTCACATCACCCATCATGGCAAAAGGTGTGGAAGACACCGCCTTCTACTGCTACAACCGCCTGGTTTCGATGAACGAGGTGGGTGGCAACCCCGGCCTGGACGGTATCTCGGTTGAAGCTTTCCACGCGTACAACACGCAAATGCAGTCGACCTTCCCGACCACCATGCTGACGTTGTCGACGCATGACACCAAGCGCGCCGACGATGTTCGCGCCCGGCTTGCGGTGCTGAGTGAAATGCCCGCGCGGTGGGCCGCCAAGCTGAAGCGCTGGTCGCGTATGAATGCAAAATATCGTACTGGCGCTTACCCGGATTCGAACACGGAGTACTTCCTGTACCAGACGCTGATCGGTGCATGGCCCATCTCGCTCGACCGTTTGCAGGCCTACATGCAAAAGGCCATGCGTGAAGCCAAGCGCGAGACCTCATGGCTGAAGAACAACCAGGCCTACGAAGATGCGCTGAACGCCTTCATGGACGCGATCCTGAAAGATGAAAGTTTCTGTGCGGAAATGCAGAGCTTCGTCGATCGGATTAACCACGATGGGCGTGTGAACTCTCTTGCACAGACGCTGCTGAAGAGTACGTCGCCTGGCGTGCCGGACCTGTACCAGGGAGGCGAGCTGTGGGACCACTCCCTTGTGGACCCGGATAACCGTCGCCCCGTGGATTACGACCTGCGTCGCAGGCTGCTTGCCGATCTGCAGGGGCGCTCACTGCAAGAGGCTGCGCAGTATGCTTTGCAGAACTTTGAGGAAGGTTCTCCGAAGTTGTGGGTGGTGACGCAGGTGCTGAAGCTCCGGCTCGAAAGGCCCACGTCCTTTGACGCAGAGGGGTCCTACACACCCATTGCGCTAGAAGGCTCGAAAGCTGATTGCGTAGTAGCGTACCGGCGCGGCGAGGATGTAATTGCGGTTGTGCCGCGACTTCCACGCAAGGTCAGCGGCAACTGGGCAGGTACGTCGCTGCACCTGCCTGCGGGGGAATGGACTGACCGTCTCAGCGGGCAGGTATTCCACGGCGGCAACACAGTTCGTGTCGCTGCGATTCTAGACCAGTTCCCGGTAGCACTTCTTGTCGCCAACAGCGAGCGCACGGTAGGTGTCGATGTTCGCGGACCCATTCACGTCCCCTCTTCCTCTTAACCGCGAAACAACATGCGGCGAGCAGTCGCAAAAGGATCCTATGCATCATTTCTCACTCTGGGCACCACAACGGAAGTCAGTCTCTGTGCGCATCGGTGACACGGACTTTCCCATGAGCGGTCCATCGCCGCGTGGCTACTGGAAGGCGGATATCGAAGAAGCCGGCCATGGCACGGACTACGCTTTTCTGCTGGACGACGACCCAACGCCTTACCCCGACCCGCGCTCCTTCTGGCAGCCGAAGGACGTGCATTCTTCGTCACGTGTGCTGGACCATGTGAAGTTCAACTGGACGGATCACAAGTTTCGCCCGATCCCCCTGCCTTCCGCGGTGATCTATGAAATGCATGTCGGAACGTTTACTGCTGAAGGAACACTCGACAGTGCGATTGAAAGGCTTGATTACCTGTACGAGCTGGGCGTAACCCATGTACAGCTGCTGCCCATTGCATCGTACGAAGGCGGTTTCTCCTGGGGCTATGACGGCGTCGCGCCCTATGCTCCAGATGAAACCTATGGTGGTCCGGAAGCCGTAAAGCGTTTCGTCAACGCCTGCCATGAGAAGGGCCTGGGGGCGATCCTGGACGTGGTCTACAACCACTTTGGACCTGCGGGCAATTACACGCAGTGCTTCGGGCCGTACTACACCGACCGGCACAAAACTCCCTGGGGCGCAGCAATGAACCTGGAGGAGGGTGGGTCAGACCAGGTTCGCCGCTACCTAATTGACAATGCGCTCATGTGGCTGCGCGACTACCACTTTGATGGTCTGCGTCTGGACGCCGTGCACGAACTGATCGACCGCTCGGCCATGCACTTTCTTGAGCAGCTTTCCCGCGAAGTAGAAGACATGTCGGCCGCGCTGGGCAGGTGCCTTTTCCTGATTGGCGAAACCGATCTGAATGATCCGCGCTTCGTTACACCGCGCGAGGCAAATGGTTACGGTCTGGACGCGCAGTGGAGCGACGACTTCCACCACGCTCTGTACACCCTGCTGGTGCACGAACCTGGCGGCTACTACGAAGACTTTGGCACCATCGAACAACTTGCCACCACGCTGAAACAGGCGTTTTTGTACGACGGCAGGTACTCTCGCTACCGGCAGCACAATCACGGACGGGAACCGCACCATCTTTCGTACCATCGCTTCCTGGGTTACATCCAGAACCACGACCAGATCGGCAACCGTGCAGAGGGCGAGCGCGTTCAGCATGTGGTGGGAACGCAGAAGGCCCGTCTGGCAGCGGCGGTTGTGTTTACCGCACCATTCATCCCGATGCTGTTTATGGGTGAAGAGTGGGCGGCTAGCTCGCCGTGGCAGTACTTTGCGGACTTCCAGGATCCAGAACTGCGCAAGAACGTATCGGAAGGCCGCAAGAAAGACTTCGAGCATTTCGGATGGGATAAGAACAGCGTCCCCGACCCGGAAGATCCTGCTACTTTTCAGCGATCGAAGCTGAACTGGAGCGAAGTCGACGAGGAAGAGCACCATGCTATGTATCGCTGGTACCGCGATCTCATCCATCTTCGTCGCAAGACCCTTGCGCTGAACCTGGGTGACTTCAACCGGATGCACGTGGAGTTTAGTGAGCAGGGCAAGTGGATCTATACCGACCGCGGCAATGTTCGCGTGATGATCAACTTCGCAGAGGTTGAAACCACGTTTGCGGTGGAACACGGATCAGACCTGTTGCTGTCCAGCGGACCCGCGCCAGAGCGCATTGACGGTTCGGTCAAGCTGCCGCCGCTGAGTGTTGCTATCTACCACTGGCCGCCTCAGCCCATGGATCAGGAGCCGCCAGCTTAGTAAAATTGTTCCCTGAAAGCGGTTTCTACCGGAAACTTTACTGTGCCTGGCTCGTACCCATGAGTATGAGCCAGGCTTATTTTGTGTCAAGGTATATGGGAGAATCCTCCTGATGACAGCGTACGGTCGACCCGGAATCAGTAGCATGTTCGTTTCGCGTGCCGTTCTTGCCGTCGCATTAGCAGGCGTCGGCTATGGATCGGGTGCCTTCGCCCAGACCGCACCCTCCGCTGCGTCTTCTGCAACGCGGGTTCTGGGTACTGTCAAAAGCATTTCGGCAAACACTTTGACGGTTACGACAGATGCTGGCGCTACAGCCACCGTAACGCTTTCAGATACTGTGCGAGTGCAGCAGTTGGCACCGGGCAGTACGGATCTGAAAACCGCACAGGCGGGCACCGTGGATGCAATCGCCGCGGGGGATCGCGTGTTACTGTCCGGGACAGCTGGTGACGCCGGTGCCCTGACAGCGAACCGGGTCATCCTGATGAAGTCAGCCGCGATTGCGCAGCGCAACCAGACAACGCAGGCAGACTGGAATCGGCGTGGAACAGGCGGCATCATCACGGCCATTGATCCTGCGACAGGTGCCGTAGCGGTAAGTTCTGGCACCCGCAAGCTCACGGTCAACACCACCAACACCACGATTTATCGCCGCTATGCGCCCGGATCTGTGAAGTTTGAAGAAGCCAAGCCGAGCACACTGACGGAATTGCATGCCGGGGACCAGATGCGGGTCCGTGGCGACCGTTCTGCCGATGGGCTGACGATTACAGCCGAAGAGATTGTTTCCGGGTCCTTCAAGAATCTGTCCGGAACGATTGTGTCCATCGATGCTGCGGCGAATACCTTTGTCATCAAGGATCTTGCAACCAAGAAAAACGAGACGGTCGCTGTAGGCAGCGAGTCGGATCTGCGAGCGCTGCCGCCTGAAGTCGCGGCGCGCTTTGCTCCGGGTAGGGCACGTGCGGGTGCGACGCCAGGTGCTGAGGCTTCCACCACCGGTGAGGCAGGCGCGGCTCGGACGGGCGCTCAGGCCTCCACACCGTCCGCTGCTT
>JBPBPZ010000153.1:0-23696 GCA_050954525.1 Janthinobacterium lividum | reverse complement strand
AGTACGCGTGGATAGCTACTCCGTATTTTTCCAGGTACTGATTGGCATCATTGGTGTGGCCACTCTGCTAAGTTCTTTGAACTTCTTTGGTGAAGGGCGTTCTTACGCCGGCGAGTATTACGCCCTGGTTTGCTTTGGCACCGTAGGCATGATGCTGATGTGCTGCTCGACAGAGCTGCTGATGGTGTTTGTAGGCCTTGAGATCTCATCCATTGCGACCTACATCATGGCTGGGTTTCGAAAGGGGCAAGCCACTTCGGCTGAGAGCTCGCTCAAGTATTTCCTTCTAGGCTCTTTCGCTACGGCGTTCTTCCTTTACGGCATCGCCCTGACTTTTGGCGCTACCGGGTCCACGAACCTAAGGGTTGTTGCATCCTCGATCTCAAGCACTGCGACACCGACACTTGCGATTCTTGCCATCGCGATGATCATCATCGGAATCGGGTTCAAGGTGTCGGCTGCCCCCTTTCATGTGTGGACACCGGATGTGTACCAGGGCGCTCCGCCGCCTGTAGTGGGATTCATGTCTACAGCTCCGAAGGCCGCGGCGTTTGCTGTGCTGTTGCGCATCCTCTTTTCGGGCTATGCGATCTTTCAACCGCGCTGGCAGGTACTGCTGGCGATTATCTCGGTCCTGTCCATGTGCATCGGGAATTTGGGCGCGCTGCTCCAGCGCGATGTAAAGCGCATGCTGGCCTACTCCTCGATCGCGCATGCGGGTTACCTGATTGCAGCATTCACCGCTCTGCCTACTGATGGAATCGCCGCTGTGGCTTTCTACTCGGCAAGCTACGCTGCGATGAACGTCGGTGCTTTCATCGTCATCACGTTGGTCAGTGGGCGCGAGGAACGGTTGCGTACTGGGGAAGACTATACCGGCCTCGCATTGCGGTACCCCGTTCTAGGTGCAGCTTTCAGCTTCTTCCTACTTTCGATGATAGGTATTCCGTTCACTGCAGGCTTTTTCGGTAAGTTCTATGTCTTTACCGCGGTCATTCATACTGGCCATGTAAAGCTCGCCATCATCGGTTTGCTGAACTCTGGTGTTGCTTGCTTCTACTACCTGCGCCTGATTGTGCGGATCTACTCGCAATCGCCAACAAGCCACTCCGGAGCGCCGGCTGGGTTCGCATTCACCAGTCCGTCTGATCCAGCCATTGATTACACCGTCGGCGCTACTTACGCAGACCAGACGCACTCGAACGTCCCCGCTTACATCGCATTGGCTGCTGCGGTACTGGCCACACTGTTCCTGGGTGTGGCACCTGGCCGCGTGGTGGCCATGGCACAGACTGCAGCGATTGCGACCGCACCGGCTGGTGTGGCTACTGAACACACCGCGTACGATCCTGCGACGCTGCACTAGAACGCGCATCGCCTGAAAGGTACAGCGGTTTGTAGTCCGAACGCAAAAGCGCAGAAACGCAATCCGCTCGACGATCCGGGGCAGCCTCATGCACATGGGGCTGCCTCTTATACAGCGTTCACAACGCTCAGAGCCGGATGGCTCGAGGTCAACGCCACCGTTCTCAGAGCCCAGTGCCAACGAGACGGCAAACACCCGCTGCCAAGAGCCAGTACACCGTTCAACACGGGGCGTGTAACCGTGCTTGCCATGGCACCTTCCCCAATCGAGCGAGCGATGCACAGGTGGAGCTGCCTTACCTCACCCTTCCTTCGAAGAGCGTGGCTGGGGCTGACGAGCTTGCCAACGCATAAAATCGCGCACCGGGCCTTCCGGCATCCCCCTATTCGAGATCGCCCGGCGCTTGGTTCAGCCTATAGGCTGCTGGACGAGTAAGCTGTCTCAGTATTCGTAGCTTTGTATCCGAGTGACACTGTCTACTCGGCGGGAATGAGAAGAAGAGACGCGCTGTGTCGTCGCGCTATTACTCTTCTTCGACGGCTCGACCGTGATCTGGCGTGTGAGTCGCGTCGCCTTCATGTCGGACGGATCGCTCGCGCTGATTGGGCTTCGGTCGTCAGGTAGAAGCTGTTGTTGTGAGAGCTGGAAGGTCATGGAGCGCAGCCAAGGTTCGTGGCGGGACTTGCCTTGGGTGTCGGCGATGGTGACGTGCGCCTGAGTCTTCGTGCAAGAAGTACAAAAGCCCTCGCATGTGCGAGGGCTTTTGTACTTGAAGTAATTTGAAGCTACTTGCCGACCTTGATGAAGATGATCACGAAGGTGAACAGTGCCAGTGACTCGATGAAGGCGAGGCCAAGAATCAGAAAGGTGAAAATGCCGGGACGTGCGCCAGGATTGCGTGCCAGCGCTTCAGCAGCCGAGGCAGTTGCCTTACCCTGTGCCAAGCCGCAAAGGCCGGCTGCAATGGCCATGCCGATGCCGGCTGCGATCGAGATCAGGCCAGCCTGCGGAGCCGCGCCGCCATCCTGTGCGAATACGGGCGTCGCGATCATCAGCGCGGCCAGCGTCATGAAAAAGTACTTGAGGTTCTTCATCGGTCTTGCTCCTGCCTTCAGAAATACCGCGCCAGTGGGTGGTTGAGGTTCACCGTGCTGACCCCCTCACGCTCGTGCGGATGGTACCCGTGCGCGGCGAAGGCTAGCCGCAGCACGTCAAACTTTGCCCTACTGAGGGCTTGCACTCTAGTGTTCGTGGGAGACGGCCAGGCTTAGATAGATTGTCGCCAGCAGCATGAACACGTAAGTCTGAATAATCGACACACCAAGGTGCAGCGACAGGAAGATCAGCGGCACACCAATCGGCACCAGCGAGAAGAACGCCAAGGTGACAAGATCACCGGCGAACATGTTCGCGTACAAACGAACCGTCAGCGACAGCACGCGCGCCACGTGCGACACCACTTCGATCAGGAACATCAGCGGCGACAACCACCATACCGGTCCAAGGAACTGCTTGATGTAGCCGCCGCCGTTCGCACGGATGCCATGGTAGTGGTAGTAGATGAACGTAACCAGAGCGACGCCTAGCGGAACGACAACGTTTGACGTGGGCGATTCCAGTCCGGGGACCAGGCCAATCAGGTTCATCAGCAGGATGAACAGAGCCAGCGTCGACAGGTAGCCGACGAACTTCTCGTAGCCGTGGCCGACAATGCTTTCGCTTTGCTCTGAGACAAACTCGTGCACCATCTCGGCAGAATGCTGGACGGCACCCGGCTTGTCCACGCTCAGCGACACTCTGACTGCAATGAAATACAGCAGCAGCAGGACGACCACGATCAATTCCATTGCCACCGCATTCGAAATGGGTGCGGCAGGATTGACGACATGGACGTGGACTGCGCGCAGCAGGCCATCGACAGGCCCGGCAAAGTGTGCGTTCAGAAATCTTGTAAAAGCAAGCTGTTCCGGCATAGTTCTTTCTTGCTGAACGGCTGCTTCGGCAGCTTAGATCGTGCCGTTCCGCAGCAGCCGCAAACCCTCAACCGTAAGTGCGATAACACCCATGGCAAGGCCCGCGGCAAGCGCCAGTACTGAGCCGTTCAGATACTTAAGGCTAACATACAGAACACTTACGACTACGAACAGACGGAGAAAGAAGCCCGCCAGAGCGAAGCCGATCGATGGCCTTTTCGCACCGGCCAGGTGCTCGCCTTCTGCCGGTTCCATGCGAACCATCAGGGCGGTCATCAAGCGCCGCCACTCCCACAGCCCAGTCGCGCTGATAGCCGCGCCCACCAGTAGCAGCAGAGCCGACTGCCAACCAGCTTTCCACCAGCTGATCGCTACGCCGACCATCGCCAGAACGACCACCAGCTTGACCGCGCCTTCGATGACGCCGGCTGCGTCAGCATCGGTAAAGTTGCCGAGCGTAGTTCCCTCTTCGAACGCCACTATTCGGGATCTTTCATGTACTTCGCAGCCGTTGTGTAGATCTTGATAAAGCCACCCGCAGCGCCGATCAGAATGCCGATGACGCCCCAGAACTTGGTGCCGAAGTGGTGATCCACCCAGCTGCCCAGAAACCAGCCCACCACGCATCCCAACGGTAGCGCAATGGCGAGCTGAATCATTGACTCGGCCTTGACCAGGTCGCCAAGTGTGCCCTTCGGCTTGCCGGGTGTGTTGTCTTTGTTGCTCATCGCAGCACCCATTACAACACGCAGCGGCCGACCTAGGCAGCCAGCGCAGGCGCGTATCTCTGCGGCTACAGCAACGGCTTTCATGACGCGGATAGATCGCAGTAAACTCAAGAAAGAACGCATGCTGCGCGATCGGCAGCACACGTGAAAGGATCGAGCCATGACAACGGAAGGCACCACACCCGCAAAGCCGAAGATCGGCGGCCTGAATCCCAAGGCGCAGAAGCTGCAGGCGATGCGCGAAAAGCTTGAGGCGCAAAAGAACGGCGGCAGCAAGCAGTCGTTTAGCAGCGGCAACACCAACAGCAAGGGCAACACCGCCGCCGGGCACAAGAAGACCAACTTCCAGCGCAAGGCCACCTAGGCTGCAGGCCTCATACAAACAGACGCGAACGGCTTCTATACTGGGCTTCTAACCAGCCAGGGAATGAGGCCGTTCGTTGTTTGCATCCGATTTTGAAGAAGAGCAGTACAAGCTGCGCCAGGACAAGCTGAAGCGCATTGGGGAGCTGGGCGTCGAGGCCGGCCTAAAGCCGCTGGAAGCTACCTACCCGAACAGCTTCCGCACCACGCATGAAGTTCCCGCCATTCTGCGCGACTTTGCCGATGTGAGCGGTGACGCACTGGAAGCCGACCACGTCGACGCTTCCATCGCGGGCCGCGTCATGGCCCATCGTCGCCAGGGCAAGGCCGGATTCGCCGTGCTGCAGGCCAACGGATCGCGCCTGCAGATCTATGTGCGCAAGGATGACGTTGGAGAACGCGCCTTTGAGCTGTACAAGCTCCTCGACCTGGGTGACCACATCGGCGTGACCGGGTACCTATTCCGGACCCGCACCGGCGAACTGACGTTGCACGTCCGGGAGCTCACCTTTTTGGCCAAGTCCATGCTGGCGCTGCCGGACAAGTTCCACGGCCTGACGGACATTGAACTTCGCTACCGCCAGCGTTACGTCGACCTGTTCATGGACAACGGCGAAGACGCGGCTACTCCGTCAGCTGCTGAATCTGCCGAAGACAACGCCGACCCGGAAGCAATCGCCGCTGCAACCGCAGGCATGAAGCGCCTGCCCGCACGAGAAGTCTTCATTAAGCGCGCGCACATCCTGAAGGCGCTGCGAACCTTCTTCGACAGCCGCGGCTACCTGGAAGTGGAAACCCCTATGATGCAGCCGGTCGCGGGCGGAGCGGCGGCCAAGCCCTTCACCACGCACCACAACACCATGGACATGGACCTGTTCCTGCGCATTGCGCCGGAACTGTACCTGAAGCGGCTGGTGGTCGGCGGCATGGACCGTGTGTATGAGATCAATCGCAACTTCCGCAACGAAGGCGTCAGCACCCAGCACAACCCCGAGTTCACCATGCTGGAGTTCTACCAGGCCTACGCCAACTACCACGACCTGATGGACTTGACCGAAGAACTCATCACCTTCGTCGCGAACGAGGTGAACGGGACCCCGCTCATCGACTTCCCGTTGCCCAAGGGTCCGCGCGCGGGTGAGATGGTGCAGATCGATCTTAGTAAGTGGGAACGGCTTTCGATGAAGGAAGCGATTGCTAAATGGTGGAATCCAGCCTTCGGTAGCTTCGATCCTCAGTGTCTCTCAAGCGCGGAAAGCTTCTCAAAGGCGATTGATCTTGCTGAACAGCATTACCGGGCAGCTGGTTTCACAGATATAGATGGCCTCATGGATGAGGCGTCTTCATTCACCAAGATTTTTGACAACTCACGCTCTACAGAGCGAGCACTCTTTGCACGGTTGCTGGAGCAGATTCGAGCCGATCTTCAACGCGGGATCTCACTTGGTTCCATCATCGCTGCTTTGTTTGAGCGCATCGCTGAAGAGCACCTCATCCAGCCAACAATCATCTACGACTTCCCTCTAGCGGTTTCCCCGCTCAGCAAGGTCAAGCCGGACGAACCCGACTGGGTCGAGCGTTTCGAGTTCTACATCGGCGGCTTTGAAGTGGGCAACGCGTTCAGCGAGTTGAACGACCCTGAAGACCAGCTGCGCCGTTTCGAAGCGCAGATGGAGCAGAAGAACAAGGGCGACGACGAAGCCAACGACATGGACGCCGACTACGTCCGCGCCCTGGCCTACGGTATGCCACCCACCGGCGGCGAAGGCATTGGGATTGACCGGCTCACCATGCTGCTGACCGGCTCCCGCTCCATCCGCGACGTGATCCTGTTCCCGCTGCTGCGCCCGGCGAAGAAGCCCGCAGCGGAAAAAAGCGAGGCAGAAGCGGAGGGCCAAGCCTAGCGGCACGGGCTTGCTGTCAGTGGATGACTGACGCGGTCCTAGCCGGAGCCTTAGGCAAACTGCGGGGCAAGATACGGTGAGCTTTGTGGCGGTTCCGTCTCCAAGATGTACTGTGTCTCCGCAGACAACACCACCTCTGCCTCTGGTGCAGCTTTCAAAGCCTCCAGGCAATCGATGTCCAGGGCGTGGGGGGCGTCCCTCCCCATAATGGAGAAGACCTCCTCACGTGGAAGCGCCTTTCGATAGGGCCGTGCCGCGGCAAGAGCATCGTACACATCGCTCACTGCAAGCAGGCGAGCTTCCAGGCTCAGATCCTGCGCACACAGGCCTCGGAAGTAGCCGCGTCCGTCGAGACGTTCATGGTGCGAAGCGGCAATGTCGCTCAAGTCTTCGAAGCCGGGGACCTGCCGAAGGATTTCACGCGTGTAGAACGGGTGCTTCTTAACGATCTCCCATTCCGCCGCGTCGAGCTTGCCGGGCTTTTCGAGGATGGAGTTCGGCACCGCCAGTTTGCCGATGTCGTGCAGCAGGCCTGCCCGGCGTAGTTGAACCAGCTTCGCTTCCCCAAAACCGAGTTGACGCCCTGTCGCTACCGCTGCTTTGGCGACGCCTGCCGAATGCCGGTAGGTAAACGGCGATTTGGTGTCGATCACTTCCGAGAATGCCGTGCAGATCGCATCGACTCCCTCGTCGTCCAGGTGCAGTTGCAGGCCGACTGGCTCAAGCGCCGCAATGGCATAGACCAGATCACGATCATCCAAGCCTTGGAATAGTTCGTTCTGCCGCGTCAGCGCAAGTGCCGCTTTCACCAGCTCTGGATCGAACCACCGACCGCACCTGCGCTTCATGACATCGGCGGCAGCCTTGGAGCCGCCGATCGTCCAGAAAATTGCTGCACATTGCGACAGGTTCATGATGCGCGACAGCAGTGGAATCTCCGCTCCCGCTATGCGCATGGGATAACCCTGCCCGTTCCAGTGTTCGTCGAGGCTCGCAATCGCGAGTGACACATCCGCGGAGAAGCCCAGGCGCCGTGCGATGGAGGCTCCGCGTTCGCAGCGGATGGCGTAGAGTTCTCCGGTTTGCGGTGGCTGCTTCGCGATCTGAATGAAGCGGGTGATGCGCTCAAAGAATGGGCGGCCTACCGCGATGTTTTTCACCGCGTACCGCAGCTGTTCCATTCCCTGCTTTGTCCAGTCGCGGTCTTTCAGGCTGCGTTTTGCCTGGATTTCGTCTGACTGGATCAGGTGAAACAGCTTGGATGCATTGCTGCTGCAACCTGCGTCCTTTAGCAGCAGAGAGTAGTAGAGGTCGCATAAGGTGACGGGGCTAAGACCCAGAGCCTGCCCGATCCTCATGCCGATGAGGCACGTCTGCATGGAATGACCCATGGGCTGGCCGTCCGTCAGGTCCAGCGCAAAGGAGAGGGCGCCGAACACCTTGGACGCGGGCACCAGCGGCTGTGTAGCGTCGCATGAAATAGGCTGCTCGAACTTTTCCGTTTTGTCGGTTTTGGCCAACATCTGTGTCACTTGTCGAATATCGGCTTGCTACATACGTCAATCAGCGTTAGCGCTGTTTCAACCTGACGCACAACGATGCCCACCATCCGGTACTACGGCTTGTTGAGAAAGGCTGTCGCTGAAACAATCGTTCCGTGAACATTCTTTTTGTAGGAGATGTCTTTGGATCGGCGGGACGTCGGATTGTCGCCGAACACATTGGCCACGTTCTTGAGTCGAATGCAATCGACCTTTGCGTGATGAACGGTGAGAACGCAGCGGGTGGTTTCGGCATTACGCCTTCGATTGCGGAGGACCTCTTCGACCTGGGCGCCCACGTGATCACCACCGGCAACCACTTCTGGGACAAGAAGGAACTCCTCGACTACATCAAGGTGCCCGCCGAGTCGCATGAGCGACCGAGACGCATCCTGCGTCCCGCGAACTTTGCTCCCAAGACGCCCGGTTTTGGTGTGTACGAAGGCTCGCTGCAAGGGGGCCAGACGTATGCTGTCATCAACCTGCAGGGACGCGTTTTCATGCAGCAGAACGATGATCCGTTCCGCAAAGCCGACGAGCTGCTGGCGAAGATCACGAGCAAGGTCATCCTTGTCGACTTCCATGCAGAAGCATCTAGCGAAAAGGTGGCCATGGGATGGTACCTGGATGGTCGCGTGACGGCCGTTTTGGGCACCCACACACACATTCCGACGGCTGATGAGCGCGTGCTGCCGGGGGGCACGGCGTTCCAAACCGACGTAGGAATGAGCGGCCCCTACGACTCCGTCATTGGAGTCGAGCGCGAAGCGGTAATTGAGAAATTTCTGACTGGTCAACCAGCCAAGTTTGAGGCTGCTAAAGGCAATCCGAAGCTGTGCGGTGCCGTGATTGAATGCGACGGAGCAACGGGCCGCGCCTACCGCATCAAACGCATTATGCTGGGCGAGTAACGCCTAGTGCCCCATTGTCTCGGAGATGGCGAACCTCCCCAACGGCACCGGGTGCGATGTCTGCGGCCTATTATCGATGGGGGAAATCGGGTAGGGGTCACTGGTGTTGGTCGGAAAGCCCCACACCGTGCCGGTCCTGAGATTCACTCCGACTTTGCCTAACACCTGTGTCCCGCCCGCGACTTTCAGCATGTACACACCGGGTTCGAAATAGAACGCATCAGGATTTCCGCTCTGCGCCTCAACGGAATGTGGCCTGAGCACCGGTTCGAGGGCAATCGCGCCAAGTGCCAGCGCAATGACCGAGAGCAGAAGATGTGTCGTGCGTATAGGCGTCATAGCTCTCCAAAAAGCAGAAGGGCAGCCGTTTGGCTGCCCTTCTTATTACTACTTCAGCGTTGTTACCGACGACGTGCCGGTGCACGACGCGCTGGCGTTGCTGCTGACTTCGCAGCCGCTTTCGCCTCGATCTCGCCACCGGTCATCGTGATCATCAGTGGCTTCTGCGTGTAGGAAGCAAAGGTAGCCGCGACCGACACATCAGCACCTACGGTTGGAGCCGTTTTGGGCGCTTCCTTCAAGGTGACGGAGAAGTCAGCGGTTGCAGGATTTGCCTGCTTTGCATCGTCAGACACGGCAAGGGTCAGGGTTGTGTCGCTGATGCTCACGACCTTACCTGTGACCTTGACTTCCTTGTCCTTAATGGCTGCAAACTCTGCATCTGCCTGTTCCGCGGTACCGTACGCCATGACGAACTCGCGGTCAGCAAGTGCAGCTTTGGCGAGGCCGGGATCATCCTTCTTATCCGCCTCGTAGACGGTAGTCGCCTGGTCGGCTGGTGTTGGAGCAGGCTTTACGCTCGCCGCAAAGTCAGCCGCAGGAAACAGGTTCGCCTGCGCAGCCGTCTTCACAGCGTCGTAGCCGTCATCTCCACCGTGGTACTTTTTGTAGCAATATGAGGCAATTGGCTGGAACTGGGACTTGAACTGGTCTGGAGCCAACATCGCCGTCCGCGTTGCAAAGTAGGTGCAGTTGAGGTAGTCCGGCGGAGTCGCGATGTAGTACGCCTGCCCAAGGAAGAACGTGTCCTGCAGGAAGGGTCCGGGCTGCGTGGTCTGGGCCACATCAACAGCCTTTAGTTCTGCCGTGTAAGCAGCCACAGCACCGGCGCTATCCTTCTTGGTCAGCGCATCGATACCGATGGCACTGTAGAAGTACGGAATGACCTGCTTCTGGATCGCTGCCCAGTCGGTGTCTGTGACGGCGGTCGGCTTTGTTGCCTTCAAGCCACGGTTGGCCGCATCGGCAGCCTTGTCGTAAGCAGTCTGCTTTGCTGCAGGGTCCGTTGCGGCATCGCCCTGAGACTTCAGCAGGCTGGTTTGCAACGCTAACGCACGGATATTGTTCGGATCCACCTGGAGCAGGCGGTCCGCCGCTTCCAAAGCCTTGGGAGCGTTATTTGCCTGCGCATAAGCTGCAAGCAGTTGTTCCAGCACCGTGTTCTTTACGGAGGACTGCGGATATTTGGTCAGGAAAGCTTCGGCCGCAGTGGCCTTTGCCGCTGGATCGGTTGCCGTAATCACGGCGTTGTATGCGGTGTACTCATCCTGGGACAGTTGAGGTCCCGCCTGTGCGCCCTGTGCTGCTGCTGCCTGAGCGTTTGCGCTGACCATAGGCATCGAGACGCATGTGGCTGCCAACATCGAGGCGAGAAATGCCTTCTTCATCGAACTCTCCCTGTTTCTTTTGTCTCTATTGGTTCCAGAGGGTACGCCCGCTGAAAACTGTACACAGACTTCTGTAGATGCAAGCACTCTAACAGGTGTCGCTTGCCTTCGCAGCAGACGCTGCCAGCTGGGCTCCTGTAAGCACGAGCAGCAATCTTCCTCACACGTATCAGACATCGCCACAGTCCAACAGGTCGTACCCACAGATCAAGCGCGCCTGGCCTACCCTGAAAGCGTTGAACAACGCTGCTTCTGTAAGGTGCACCCTGCATCTTGCGGTTGCCGACCGCTTATCCACATGGCTTGTGGTCATTCCGCTTGATTCCTCGTCTCAGCGCACCTAAGCTCGTCTTGGTAAACGCTTGCGGCGTCGCTTCCTGGGAGGGGTCTACCTGTGCTGAAACTGAAGCGTGTCCAGATTCTTGGCTTCAAATCGTTCTGCGATCGTACGGATGTGCAACTCAGCGGCAGCGGTATTGCTGCGATCGTAGGTCCGAACGGCTGCGGCAAGTCAAACATCTCTGACGCCATCACGTGGGTGCTTGGCGAGCAAAGCGCGAAAAGCCTGCGCGGCGTCAAGATGGAAGATGTTATCTTCGCAGGCACCCGGGATCGCAAACCCACAGGTATGGCTGAAGTCTCGCTCACGCTGGTAGACCCGGATGTCTACGACGCCAGCGACAGTGGTGAGGCCGTCAGCATCTCCTCCGCCGGTAACCGGCCGGGTGAGGTAAACGACTGGGACGAGAGCGCAGAACGCAATCTGAACGCGGAGGCGACCGCGGCTGCCGTAGCCGAGGCACAGCCCGGCCCCGTACCGCCAGGTGAAGAAGCAGAAGAGATCGAGATCGACGTACCCACGTCTGACACGGCTTTGGATGGCGATGCAGCACAAAATGCAGGCTCGCCGGTTGTTCTAAAGATTCGTCGCCGGAAGTTCAACCGGGCACCTGTCCGCGCCGGTGAAATCACGGTGACTCGTCGGCTCTTCCGCTCGGGAGAGTCTGAATATCTGCTGAACGGCAAAATCTGCAGGCTCCGCGACATCCAGGACATCTTCTTTGGGACCGGGCTCTCCGGCGAGAACTACGCGATCATCGGGCAGGAGCGGATCGGACAGCTCCTTTCATCCAAGCCGTTGGATCGCCGGTCGATCATTGAAGAAGCCGCTGGCATCACGCGCTTCAAGACCAAGAAGCGGCTGGCCGAACTACGACTTGAGGCAAGCAAGCAGAACCTGTCGCGTGTGGACGACATCTTCGAGGAAGTAACTCGGCAGATGGCGACGCTGAAACGCCAGGCCGCCAAGGCCGAGCGTTATGGCCAGCTTCGCGACGAGCTGCGCGACAAGCTGCGCATCGTGCTGCGAAGCCGTCTGGTACAGAAGGACAGCGCGAGCTCGCTTGCACAAGCAGCCGTAGCCGACCTGACCGGCAACATCGACACCATGGCTGCTGCCGTTGAAGGCCTGGATGCCGAACATGCGGAGGCTGTCGCCAGGGGCTACCAGGTGGATGAAGAACTGCGCGGCGTGCAGGCGCGCATCAACGAGACCCGGGTCGAACTGGAGCGCGCCACGGCTCGCATGGCCAGCAACACGGACCGAGTTGCTGACCTTGCAGCACGCATTGCCGGAGGCGCTGACGAGCGTGCGCAGCTAAGCCAACAGATCGATCTGCTGCGTGCCGACCACGACGGCCTCCGGCTTTTTCTCGACACAGCAACAGCGGACACCGAGCAGGCGCGCCAGGACGCGCAGGCCCGACAGCGCGAGGCAAGTGAAGCGCAGTCACAGGTCAACAACGCGGATCGCGAGGCATCGCAGGGGCGGAATCAGAGTCTGCAGCTGACGCAGCGGATCTCGCAGGTGCATCGGGAGGAAGCGCAGGCAGTCGAGTCGCTCGCCGGCCTTGACCGCGAACGGCAGCGGCTGGCAACCGAAAGTGAACAGGCACGCCAGGAACTGGAGGCGCTCGGGCGCCAGCGAGGACAGGTGTCGCTCAGTTTCGAATCGGTGACAGACCGGCTGAAGCGGCTGGAAGCAGAGATTGCGCAACACCGCTTGGACCTCGACGCTGCCCGCCGTCAGGAAATGGAGACGCGCCGACAGGGGGATCACCTGCGCGCGGAAGCAGCCACGCTGACCGGCCGCAGAAACTCCCTGGAATCGCTCATTCGCGACCACAGCTACTCCAGCGAGACGGTGCGCAAGCTCTTCAAGGCCAACGGCGTGGGCGCAAGCGTTGCACCGCTTGGCACTCTAGCGGACTTTCTGGAAGTGGAAGATGAGTTTGGCGCCATAGTGGATGAGTTTCTGAAGGACGAACTAAATTACATCGTCGTAAAGGATTGGAACTCGGCAGACGCAGGCGTTGGTCTGTTGAAGGGGAACGTGGATGGGCGTGCGACATTCCTCGTGCACAGTGATCAGGAACGCGCTGATCCTTTTGCGGGCGGTATGGACGCAAGATCGTCCGGCAACCTGCGTGGAGCTCGTCCCCTAAAAGATTGCATCCGCGTTCTGAATGGTTTCGGACGTTCGCTTGAAGTCATTCTGCCGAAGTTGCGTGAAGGCTTTATCGCACCCGACGCGCCCACCGCACGGGCACTCGCTCTGGAACATCCTGAGGCGTTCTTCCTTTCGCCCACCGGCGAGACTTTTCATAACGTCACGGTAACGGGTGGAAAGGCGCGCAACGGTGGGCCGCTCGCGCTCAAGCGCGATCTGCGCGACGTGCAGGCAAAGCTCGAAACGGTACAGGCAAATCTTTCTGCAAGCGAACTTGGTGTTGCAGGGCTGACGAAAAAGATTGCTGAGATGCAGCACGCGGTGGAGGGGAAAAGCACGGAACGCCGGGACGCAGAGCGCGAAGTGGCCAACAGCGGAGCCGCCCTGCGACAGATGGATTCGGAAGCATCGCGCATCGAAAAGCGGTTGGCAGACTGGTCTCTGCACAGCGAGCGCAATCGCGATGCGCGCGGTGGCAAGCAGGACCTGATCGAGCAGAAGCAGGCAGAAGCGCTTCGCCTTACCGCAGAACGCGACGCGATTGACGGTCGTGTAAGCGATGCTGTGCTTCGCACCGAAAACCTTCGCCGGCAGCGTGAAGAGGCCCAGGCAGCGGCCAGCGCGGCCACCGCAGCCCTGGCTGGCCTGGAGGAGCGGCGACGCAACGCGTCTGCCAACTTCGAGCAGAACGAACGGGTGCGAAACACCACGGAACAGCGCATCCTGCAACTGGATGGCCAGCTTGCCAGCGCGGCCGCAGAACGCACCCGGCGCGAAGAGGAGAATGTAGAACTTACTTCCGTTCGCGAGACACTGGCTGCCTCTCGTGAGCAAATGACTGCCGATGCAGCTGCCTTGTCCAGCGAAGCCAATGCGCTGCGTGGCAGCATCGGGGAGCAGAACACGCAACTGCGCGGCTTGCGTGCGGAGGTGGAACAGCTGCGCGAACGCCGCGGTACCCTGCAGGCGCAGATCGCGCGGCTCTCCTCAGAAATTGAACACTTGGAAGCACAGTCCCTTCAGGATCTGGGCTTGCCTGCCGCCGAATTCCGAGCTGACGAGAGCATCGCTGGACTTGAAGAAGCAGCCCTTGACGCTGCAGAAGACGAGACGCGCACGCTGAAAGGCAAGCTGGAAGCGATGGGGCCCGTCAACATGATGGCGCTCGAGGAGTTTCAGGAGGCATCGCAGCGTCACGCCTTTCTGGAGACGCAACGCAAAGATCTGCTCGACTCCATCTCCAACACGCAGAATGCAATTCGTGAAATCGACGACATCAGCAAGCTGAAGTTTGACGAGGCTTTTGCAGTGATCAACAAGAACTTCTCGGAGACCTTTGTGAAGCTGTTCGGCGGCGGCCAGGCCACCATGAAGCTCACGGATGAGACTAACTCCGCGGAAAGCGGCATCGACCTCGTCGCGTCGCCGCCCGGCAAGAAGATGCAGAACGTGCTGTTGCTTTCCGGCGGCGAAAAGGCGCTTACCGCACTCTCCTTGCTCGTAGGTATCTTCGAGTTCCAGCCCAGCCCGTTCTGCATCCTGGACGAAGTCGATGCACCCCTGGACGAAACCAACGTAGGACGCTTCGCACGCCTGGTCCACGAGATGAGCCGGGACACCCAGTTCGTTGTGATCACCCATCATAAGCGCACCATGAGCGAGGCCGACGTGATCTATGGCGTGACCATGCAGGAGCCGGGTGTCTCAAAGATCGTAAGTGTGAACCTAAACCGTGCGGAGCGGCGGGCAGTCGCATAACAGCTGCGTGAGGAGCCATGACCAGGACCGGTCGATTACCTTGCCGATGCCCTTCCTGCGAAATCTCGTGCGGGGTTCGTCGGAGATGTTTCACTAAGGTATGAGCGATCCCACCCTTGGCGGACGTACCCCCTTCCTGAGCGGCAAGGTCCGCGACCTCTACGAAGTCGGGACCGACAAGCTGCTTTTCGTTGCCAGCGACCGCATCTCGGCTTTCGACCATGTGCTTGGCAGCGCGGTGCCGGACAAGGGCAAGGTGCTCACGCAGCTTTCACTGTTCTGGTTTGACTACCTAAAGCACATTGTTCCCAACCACCTCCTCACGGCAGATGTGAAGCAATTCCCTGCCGATCTGCAAACGTTTGCGGAAGACCTGCGCGGTCGCAGCATGATCGTCCAACGCGCACGCATGCTCCCGGTGGAATGTGTTGCGCGGGGCTACCTGTCCGGCTCTGGCTGGAAGGACTACCAGGAGACCGGATCGGTGTGCGGCATACCTCTTCCAGCCGGGCTGCGGGAGAGCGACCGCCTACCCGAGGCCATCTTTACGCCGGCCGCGAAGAACCACACTGGACATGACGAAAACATCTCGTTTGAGCGTGTGATCGATCTGGTGGGCGGCAGTCTGGCACTGCGGCTGAAAAAACTCACGCTTGCGATTTACAAGGCTGCTGCAGACTTTGCTGAGTCGAAAGGTTTGATCCTCGCGGATACCAAATTCGAGTTCGGATTCATCCCGGTTGGTGACGATGACGAGCTGCTAGTCCTGGCAGATGAAGTCCTCACGCCTGACTCGTCACGCTACTGGCTGGCCAGTGGATATGCACCTGGTGGACCCCAACCTTCCTTCGATAAGCAGTTTGTACGCGATTACCTCGAGCGCATTGCGTGGAACAAGCAGCCTCCCGCACCTGCCCTACCGGATGAAGTGGTGGAAGAAACCCGCGCCAAGTACCTGCAGGCCTTCAGGTTGCTGACCGGGATGACGGAGCTGCCAGTCTAGGCATGGACACGCTTCTGCACAGCACAGGCCTTGCGCTCAGCGGATTGAATCCGCTGGACTGGATCTTTGCCGTGACACTTGCCGTGTCTACCGTGACGGCGTTCCTGCGCGGTTTGATCCTGTCGATCGTTTCCCTGGCCGGCCTGGTTGCAGGTGTCTTTGCTGCAGCCTTCTACGCCTCTCGCGTCTCACCGTACCTTCTACGCTGGTTTGGTTCCCTGCCGTTCGCTCGCGTGGCGGCTTTTGTGTTGATCCTGGTCTCCGTCTGCCTGCTTGCCGCGCTGCTTGGTCGGCTCCTGCGCAGGATGTGTAGCCTGGTGGGACTCGGTATTCTGGATCGGCTGGCAGGTGCCGCGTTTGGCTTTTTGCGTGGGGTCCTTCTGCTCGCTGGCCTCGTTGTTCCCCTTACTCCTTACCTTCAGACCTTTACGGTGGCGCGATCGTCTGTGCTGCTGCCCTATTTGCTTCCGGCCGCGCATGGGATATCCTTCGTCATGCCGCATCACCTTGCACTACCCATGCCCACGGTTGACTCGCTTTTCAGCGGAGACCCGACCCGGGAGCAGGATAATCGTAGGTGAGGCGCGAACTGCCAGAAGACTTGAGGTGAGTACGAGTGAAGCGGGAATTGGATCTTCTGGTGGCTGAAATGCATGCGAATGGCGTCTCCTACGACGACGCTGTGCGTGAGTTCAAGCGGCGGTACCTTCTCCAGGTGCTCGTGAGTCACCGCGGCAACCAGTGCAAAAGCGCTGAGGAGCTCGGCATGCATCGCAACACGCTAAGCCGCACTCTGGCGGAGCTTGAACTGGACACAGCACAGATCCGCACCGGTTTGAAGCGCCCAGCACGCAGCGAACGTTCCTCCGGCACACCCCGTCTGCAGGTTGCGGGTACGCGCTAAACGGCGCGGGCCACCGTCTAAAGACGCAGACATGGCTCAGCCGGCTCCGCTTCCTGTTTCGCTTGCCTCGGCTTGTCTCGCCGCTGCGTTGCTGTGTCCGGCGCTTGTAATTGCGCAGACCAGTTCCGCCGCTAAACCCGACCAGACCCCGATGGTCCAGACCGTTTCCGATTCGGCGGGATCTACGCTATCGGACGGTCGAACGTTACCGCCCGTCTCAGCACGTCATCGTTCCGAGGCGGAGGCGGCCTACCTTCGTGGTGCCAAGCGGCTCCAGGCTGGCGATTACTCCGCAGCGGGGCAAGAGTTTTCGCACGCCATCATGCTTGATCCTGCCAAGTCGGAATACACCCAGGGCTTGCTGGTGGCGCGTGAACACCAGGTCACCCTGCTGCTGCAACAAGCGGCGCACCAAAGACACACCGATGCTGCCGCCGCTGACAGGCTCATAGCACAGGCACGCAAGCTGGATGCCGAAAACCCACGGGTGACGCAACGAGATGCTTCACGCATAGGCACACTGCCCGCGTCGTTCAGACCTGTCCGGCAGACACGGGCTGCAGGCACTATCGTTCTACAACCAAATGCCAGCGCGCACAGCTACCACGAACGTGGCGATGTTCGCACCCTCGCTCTAAAGCTCGCCGGCGACTACGGTCTCCATGCCGCCTTCGACCCCGACCTGCGTCAGCAGACGTTGCGCCTTGATGTCGATGATGTCAGCTATGCCGACGCCATGCGTATTCTTTTACTGCTAAGCGGAACCATGGCAACGCCGCTGGACGAACACACCTTCCTGCTTGCCGCCAACACGCCGAGTAATCGCCAGCGGTACGAACGGGTTGTGGAAGAGACTTTCTACCTGCCCGGGTATGGTGCCGATCAGCTCAAGGATTTCGTGAGCGTTGCGCAGCAACTGCTCGATATTCGCCAGGTGGCCGTCGCGCCGCTGGGCGGGGCGCTTGTAGTTCGAGGCCCGGCAGACCGCGTGGACGCCGTGGAACGCATTTTTGCCGATCTGCTGCAGGGCACCGATGAGGTAGTTTTCGACCTGAAGCTGTATGCCGTGGACAAGAGCCACGTGCGCAACCTTGGCGTCGTGCTACCGCAGTCTTTAAGTGCTTACAGTCTTGCAGCGCAAGCGCAGAGTATCGTTTCGCAAAATAGTGCGTTGATCTCGCAGCTGATCGCCAGCGGCGTGTTGCCGTCCACCGCCAGCACCCTGGACATCGCCGCATACCTCATCTTTGTGGCCGGCATCGGCAGCAGCTCCCTGCTGCAGAACAGCTTCCTCCTGTTTGGCGGAGGCGCTACAGCAGGTGCCTTGGCGGCTGGCAACATTCCTACGATCAACCTCGTTCTTAGCGAAAGCGAAGCACGGACTCTAGACGATCTTCAACTCCGCGTCAGCGATCAGCAGAAAGCTATCTTCAAGAGCGGTACGCGCTACCCGATACAAACATCATTGTTCAGCGACATCGCGTCCAGCACAGCCAGTTCCCTGGCCGGCACCACGGTCAATGGCGTCAGCCTGTCGAGCCTGCTGGCGTCCTACCTGGGCACTAGTTCCCTAGGCAGCACATCGGTCATCCCTCAGGTGCAGTACGAAGACCTGGGCCTTACCGTGACGGCCACACCGCACATCCAGCGCACGGGCGACATTGGCATGCGGCTTGAAATAAAAGTCAGCGCGCTTGCAGGCACCTCGCTGAATGGAATCCCCGTTCTCGACAGCAGGCAGTTCTTATCCGACCTTACTGTCCACGACGGCGAGACCGTGATGATGATCAGCAATACCAGCCGGAGCGAAGCCGCCGCCATCAGCGGCTTGCCAGGCCTGAGCGAAGTGCCGGGCTTTCAAAGCACGACCAATCGCAACGGGTCGCAGATGAGCAGCGACATGGTCCTGCTGATTACTCCACACATTGTGCGACGTGGGCACACTGCTTCAACTGGGCCCTATGTACCGCTTCAACCAAGGCCCGGTGATGAGTAGAAGGAACACAGGCGTTGACCGGGAGCGATCAGGTCGTTATACTCAGACCTGTTGAGCGGGAGTAGCTCAGTGGTAGAGTGCTTCCTTGCCAAGGAAGATGTCGCGGGTTCAAATCCCGTCTCCCGCTCCAAAATAGCTTGATCATCCCCTGACAAGCTGCACTACAACACATTCCATCCTCCTGAATGTGATTGGCGCGGTACCCAAGTGGTAAGGGAGAGGTCTGCAAAACCTTTATGCGTCGGTTCGATCCCGACCCGCGCCTCCAACTCCTGCACTTGTCTTCTCCTTCACTGCACAATTAGCTCTCGCATTGATGCACTGCCTGATATCGATTGAATCGTAGATTTACTACGCGTGGCAGACTAAATGCCAACGTAAATGTTTGTCGAATTGGCACTGGATTTCTGCAGCAATGCCTTGACAAGCCTGTTCGTACTAACAGAAAGTTATCGGCGAACCACAATTCAAGACACTTATTATTCGCCGTCTTTACACGTTTCATTTTGGAGAAACCATGCGCAAGAAACACCTGGTGCTGTCGTCTTTACTGGCGACGTCCCTAACCGTTCCATTTAGCCTGACCGCGTCGGCTCAGTCCGACAGCGCGGCACTTTCCGGATCCGTAACGGATGCGTCCGGTGCCTTCCTGCCGAACGCGAAGGTCACGATCAGAAGCACTGCAACGGGTACCGAAACCGTCGTCACATCCAATGACAGCGGTAACTTCACCGTACCTAATGTTCGCCCGGGTTCATACACTGTCCGCGTGGAGTCAGCTGGATTTCAAAGTGTGACCCTGAATAATGTGCAGGTCGACCCCAGCATCGGCAAGCGCGTCGATATCAGCATGAAGGTTGGCGACACCACGACCTCCGTCACTGTCGAAGCAGCAAGCAACACCGTGCAGACCGAAAGCGCCGTTGTCGGACAGCTGGTCACACAGGAACAGGTCAAGAGCATTCAGCTCAATGGTCGTAATCCGCTCTATCTTTCACAGCTCGAGCCGGGCGTGGTACGGAACTCGCCCATGGCATCGTTCTCCTTCGGTTTGGATAACGGCCTGAACATCGGCGGTGCCCGTTCGGGCGAGTCTCTCATCACACTTGACGGCGCGCCCGCTGTGCGTACGCGTTCCAACGGCACCAGCGTCGGCGTGGCAGACGTGGACAGCACTGCGCAGGTTCAGATCCTCACCAGCAGCTATCAGGCCGAGTACGGCCGCACCTCTGGCGGTCAGGTCCGCATCGTTCCCAAGAGCGGCACGAGCGACTTCCATGGCAGCGCATACGAATATTTCCGCAACACGTTCTTCAATGCCAACACCTGGCAGCGCAAGCTGCCTTCTAACACCCTGCGCGTTCGCTCCAGACCGCCTGGCTTCAACTTCAACCAGTTTGGCTACAACATCAATGGTCCCGTTACCTTTCCCGGCTTCAACAAGAGCAAGACGCACCTGTTCTTCCTTTTTGGCCAGGAATATGTTCGCTACAACAACGAAGACACCGTTTTCCAGAAGGTTCCTACGAACCTGATGCGTCAGGGTAACTTCAGCGAACTGCTCGGACCCAATATCTTCTATCCAACCGGCACGCAGGTTTATAGCCCGGTGACCGGACAGGCGTACACGAACAATGTGATTGCGCCTGGCGATCTAAGTGCGAACGGCTTGGCACTGCTGAATGCGTTTCCGACTCCGAACGCTGCTGGTGCGAATTACAACTGGTCAGATGCCGCGACCGAGCGGCAGACGCAGCGTAAGGACACGTACGTCGTAGATTACGTGCCGGCTGATAAGCATCGCTTCCGTTTCACAGTACTGAACTACAACTACACTGACTACTCGCCGCATTACGGCAACTTCAATCGCAATCCCCGGATCTTCCTGCGGCCAAACCAGATTGGTGTCATTCATTACACGTGGACGATCTCTCCCACGTTAGTGAATGAGGTGATCGCGTCTGGCGCGACGGATCACGTTACCATCAACATCGATCAGTCAAGCGGCCTGTACAACCGGAATAATTACGGCATCAACTATCCCTACCTTTACTCGGCCGGGACAAAGACGATCCCCAACAAGATACCCACGGTTGGCATCACCAACTTCACGCTTCTTGATGGTGGTCCATATCCTTCCCGTTCGGGCGGCATCGTGTATAACGCAGCGGATAACCTGACAAAGGTACTGGGAAACCATACCCTGAAGGCAGGTTTCAACTTTGAATACGCGGGTGAGAATAACTTCGACCAAATTACCGTATCGAACACACCCGGTTCGACGAACAACCAGAATGGTCAGTTCACATTCAGCGATTCGCGGACACTGCCAACCGGTTCGTTGGGCACCACACGCGTCGCCGCTGCTAACGCTGCAGCTGGTCTCTTTGACACCTATGGTGAAATCGGACAGCGTTCATACACTCTGTATCGCAGCACGATGTATGAAGGTTTCCTGCAGGACCAGTGGCGCGCTACCCAGCGCCTCGTCATTGAGGCTGGTATACGTTACAGCTGGTACAACCCTTACTATGCCAAGTGGGGAAATCAATCAGTATTTAACCCAACTTTCTACAATCCAGCGAATGCCGTCACCGTGAACCCGGTAACAGACGTTGTGACAGGTGGCGATCGCTATAACGGCGTTGTCATTCCGGGCAGCGGCTTCCCATCCAGTGCACAGGGGCATGTTGACCCCGCTATCCTTGCCGGTTACCAAGGCCTGTTCCGCGGGTTTGATCGTGCATATTCACCCACTGTGAAAACCAACATCCAGCCTCGGCTCGGCTTCACCTTCGAAGCTCGTCCGGGTACTGTGCTCCGCGCAGGCGGCGGACGCTATGTAGAACGGCTTGGTATTACGGATAACGTCTTCACAGGCGGTAATGCGCCTTTCCAGCCGTCCTCCACGGTCAGCCTCGGCAAAGTCGATGCGCCCGGCGGAGTTGGCATCAACAACTTCCCATTCAACTACTCCTCGCAGGCATATAACTATCCAAGCCCAGAGGCGTACAACTGGAATGCTACCGTTGAGCAGGAAATTCCTGCCCTGGGTGTGCTCACGGTGGCCTACGCTGGACGTCGTGGCATCCACTTGGAAGAGCTTCTAAACGTCAACCAGTTGCAGCCAGGAACCACCTTTCAGGCCGCCAACCGAGGCGTCGTCCCCGATGCTCTCCGCCCCTACAAGGGTTTCTCGAACATCAACCAGGCTACAAATGGTGGCGATTCGGTCTACCACGCGCTGCAGACAAACCTTCGTCGTCGTCTCAGCAAGGGTCTGCTCTTCGGCGTTGCTTACACCTGGTCCAAGAGCATGGACTTCGGCTCCAGCAATGGTACGAACCTGCCGAATGCGTATGACAAGAGCATCTTTTATGGTCGGAGCGATTTCGACCGTAAGCACGTGTTCGTTGCCAACCTGGTTTACAACGTGGACCAGTTCAACCACTCGGATCACCTGATCAGCCGCGCCATCCTTGGCCGGTGGCAGGTTTCCAGCACACTGCAGGCACAGACTGGTGCGCCACTCAGCGTAAGCACCGGGACGGACTTTGCAGGTGTTGGACCTGGATCAGGTGCGCAGCTAGTTCCGACCCTGCGTCCAGTTACAACTTCACGGTCCTTTGCCGGTCAGACAGGTACCACTCCATGGTTTGACACCAGTGTCTATCCAGTTGCACCAGTCGGCAACAGCTACGGAGCGCCAGCAGGTAGCCGTGTTGCGAACGTCCTTTTGAGCTCGTACGCGGGTCAGTTTGCACCACGTGGAACTCGCAACCAGATCACTGGACCGGGCTTCCAGAGCTACAACGCAGCTCTCAACAAGACCTTCGGCATCATCCCTGGTCACGAGAATCAGACCGTGGTGTTCCGTGCAGAGGTCTTCAACCTGGCAAATCATCCAACTGCTGATAACCCAGACACGGGGTACACCTCCTCCACGTTCGGTCAGAGCAAGACCAAGGGCGGAACTTACGGCGCAGATCGTCAGTTCCAGTTCAGCCTGCGGTATGCCTTCTAATCGATCGCTAAACCAAAGAGAAGGGGCTCCTTTATGGAGCCCCTTCTCTTTGCTCAGCGCGAACCTTGTAGTTACGTACAGCACTTCGTGGTACAGAAGCATTAGTGCGTTTAGTGTGGCAGGACAAGTTCATCCATTGCCATAAAGTCACGCAGCACCTCATCATCACTTTTTTCGAGTTCTTCAATGGTGCCGAAGAAGCGTGCTTTACCTTCGTGCAGGAAAAGTACGCGGTCGGCTAGCTTGCGGGCGAAGCGCATGTCATGCGTTACCACGATGCTGGTCAGGTGCAGTTGACGCTTCAGGCGTTCGATCAGGTCACCAAGCAGGTGTGCCATCAGCGGGTCAACCATCGTCGTAGGCTCGTCGTAGAGCACGGCTTCTGGCTGCGCGGCAAGAGCCCGTGCAATGGCAATCGAGCGCTTCATCCCTGTAGAAAGATCAGAGGGCAGCAGGTTGTCCATACCCGCGACACCCACCATCTCCAGCAACCCCTTTACTACTTGCCGGATCTGTTCCTCGTCCAGTTCGCCCTTCTCACGAAGGGGGAAAGCAACATTTTCCCCCACCGTTACTGAATCGAACAGAGCACCATTCTGGAAGACCATGGTCACCTTCCGGCGTACTGGCTGCATCTGCTGTTCCGTGAAACCGCTGATATCTTCGTTCGCCACCCGAACCGAACCCTTGTCCGGCTTCAGAAAGCCCATCAACATTTGAAGCGAAACCGACTTGCCCACGCCGGACCGGCCCAGGATACAAAGCGTCTCTCCAGGATTTACAAAGAAGCTAACGTCCTCAAGCACCTTGAAGTCGCCAAAGGTTTTGAACACATGCTCAAAGGAGATGAACGGCAGGTCGCCATCTTCGAGCACCGTCTCGTTCTGCTCTGCGGCATGCTCGAAAAACTCGCTGACTTCCTCTGCCACATCAGCAGAAACTTCTTCGACCAGCGGCTTGTTATAGGCTTCTTCTGCGGCGGATGCGTC
>JBPBPZ010000150.1:0-23724 GCA_050954525.1 Janthinobacterium lividum | reverse complement strand
TCGAAGTCGACCATCGCACTTGAGGGCGACACAGAGATCGCATTGGCCTCGCAGGACGAGTACACCATCAAGGCAGTCACCGAGATCCTGCAGCAGAAGCTGGTCAAGCGCGGCGTTTCGCTTAAGAATCTTGAATACGAAAAGATTGAAGCCGCAGCTAACAGTTCTGTCCGTCAGAAGATCAAGCTGAAGCAGGGCATCGAATCCGACGTGGCCAAGAAGATTGTGGCTGCGATCAAAGATTCGAAGAAGAAGGCACAAGCTTCCATCCAGGGCGACACCGTTCGGGTATCCGCAAAGGACCGCGACATCCTTCAGGAAGTCATCACATTGCTCCGGGCCAAAGATATGGGCGTGGACTTGCAGTTCACGAACTACCGGTCGAACTAACCGGTATCCGACTTTGCCCGCCGGCCTGCCTGATAGAGTCAAAAGAAGCGTGAGTGTCCTTCCCATCGCGACGGCAAAAGAAGTCTTCGATTTACTTCGGGACGATCTTGCAGCAGTAGAGCGCGAATTCGGCGTGCAATCGCAGTCCGAAGTGCAGGTCATCCAGGACATCGCCCGGTACCTGATCTCGGGTGGGGGCAAGCGGATACGCCCGCTGCTTTTGCTGCTTTCAGCCAAGGCGCTGGGATTTAACGGCGACAGCCGCATTCGGCTAGGTGCCGTTGTAGAAATGCTGCACACCGCCACACTTGTGCATGATGACATCATCGATGATGCGGAAACGCGTCGAGGCAAACCCTCAGCGAACGCGAACTGGGGTGCGTCCAAGTGCGTTCTGGCCGGCGACTGGCTCTACATGCAGTCGTTTCAGACCGCCCTGCAGGAACGAAACTTCCACATCCTGGATCTGCTGATAGGACTGACACAGCAGATGGTCGAGGGCGAGCTCCTACAGATGCAGAAGCTCGGCCACCTGATCAACGAAGAAGAATACTTCGATCTCATCTTCAGCAAAACCGCGATGCTGTTCAAAGTGAGCATGCAATTGGGTGCATCCCTGGCTTCGTCAAGCGAACAGGTTGAGCAGCAACTGGGTGAGTACGGCCGCAACCTTGGCCTGGCTTTCCAGATTGTCGATGACGTACTCGATTTGACCGGCGAAGAGGCCACCCTGGGCAAGCCCGCGGCAAGCGATTTGCGCGAAGGTAAGGCCACGCTGGCCGTGATTCACGCGCTGGAGCGCGGAACCGGTGCCGAACGGGAAGCTATTCGGACTGTTCTCGCCGATCGTGATTTTAGCCGCGTGAAGCATGCCACCATTCTTGAAATACTGCATCGGCACGGCTCAATTGAATACGCCATGGATGCGGCGCGCGCGTATGCAGAGGCAGCCCGGCAATCCATTGCAGATCTGTCGCAGGTGGGCGGTAAGGAGTCTGCCCGGGCGCTTAAAGCGCTGCAGTGGGTGCCAGGTTACGTCACCAGCCGCGACCATTAATGTGAGATGTCGTCTGCAGGCCAACGAAAGAAGCCCTGGCAGTTGCCAGGGCTTGGTCTCAAGTTCAGAAGCTATTTCGTGAAGAGATCGCCGTCGTTATGCGCCTGGCGATTCATGCCGCGCTTTGCAGAGTCTTCAGCGACGCGATCAATATGCGACTGATTGCCAGGCTCTGGCGTCTCCAGTGAGTTGATGCCAGGGCGCGCCGGAGTATCCGCCGTGTTCACCTTTTCCTTTGCGAAACCCTCGCCCTCACCCGACGTTCCGTTACCAGTCATGCTGCTGCTCATAGCGCTTCACCTCGTGCAAATAGACGCCCGTTCCCGGTGCGCGGGTTGCCGTTCCCTCGCTTCGAACACGTGCCACATCCTAAGATGAAGCAATGACAGAGTTTCTTGCAGCGGCGAACGAACTGCATAGACAGTCCATCGTGCTGGATGGTCACGCCGACACGCCACAGCGATTTCTGGATGAAAGCTGGAATTGGGTTGGCGACGACCTTGGGCTGGGTCAACTGTCCGGCGCCACTGCCCTGAAGGGCGGTCTTGACGGTGGCTTTCTGATCGCCTGGCCAGAGCCGACCGCCTGGACTGGACGCTTCGCCGAGCGCACGAACGTCCTTATCGAGAGCGTTCATCGGCAGGCAGCCAGGCATCCAGAGTCACTTCGCGTTTGTCGCACACCGGATGAGATCCGCGCGGCCAGGCGGGATGGCGTGTTCGCCGCCATGATTGGTGTAGAGGGGGGCCACGCCATCGAAAACAGGCTCGACCTCTTACGGCAGTTCCACGAAGGGGGCGCGCGGTACATGACGCTGACGTGGGCCAATGCCAACGACTGGTGTGGGTCCAGCCGAGCCGGTGAGAATGCGATGGGCCTTACAGATTTTGGCCGGGATGTCGTGCATGAGATGAACCGGCTGGGCATGTTGGTGGACGTGTCCCACGTTTCGGACCATGCATTTACGGACGTGCTGGAAACTTCGGCTGCCCCGATCATCGCCTCCCACTCGTCCGCGCGCTCATTGTGCGGTGCCGCTCGCAACCTGACCGACGACATGGTGCGTGCCCTTGCCGCGAAAGGTGGGCTGGTGATGGTGAACTTTTTCGCAGCCTTTCTGAGCGATGACTGGCGCGCGCACTGGAACGCCACCAAGCCGGAGATGGAGGCGGCCCTGAAGCCGGTACGCGACCGGTACGCGGCAAACAAGCAACCTCTACCTTTCTTTGCGGAGCTGGAGATCGAGCGCGGCTTCGCCCGCAGTCTGCCTGCTGTTCCCTTTTCCGTGCTGGTGGATCACTTCGACCACCTGTTACGCGTCGCCGGACCGGAGCACGTCGGCATCGGTTCAGACTTCGACGGCATCCCGCTTTCCGTGGAAGGTATGGAAACGGCGGCTGATCTGCCAAAGATCACCGCGGGCCTGCTGCAGCGCGGCTGGCAGGCGGACGATCTGCGTGGGATGCTGGGCGAGAACCTGCTGCGCGTTATGGGCGAGGCACAGGCCCTTGCTTCTGCATGAATATGCCGGGAGAGTGTGACCTGGACTGCTGCGACGGCGTATCCTTTTAATTGCATGATGTTGCGATTTGCGCCCCTCACACTCCTTGCCAGCGCGCTGCTTGCGCTGCCGGTTGCCGCCCAGACCGCTGCCCCTCCGCCACCACCGAGCGATGCGCCGCAGCAGCAGAAGCCTGTTCCTCCAACGCCTGCCGACGACCTGCCGGACTCTCCCAGCACCGTGGAGGGCATCGTTGTACCGCCTGCGCCGAACGGGCCTTCGGTTGTCTTCGATACCAGCATGGGCCGCATGACCTGCCAGTTCTTCGCGAAAGAATCGCCAATTACGGTTGAGAACTTCATCGGTCTGGCGACGGGGAGCAAGGCCTTCACAGACCCGATCACCGGCGCGCAGATGAAGAGTGTCCACTTCTACGATGGCACCACTTTTCACCGGGTGATAGCCAATTTTATGATCCAGGGCGGGGACCGTGCGGGCAATGGAACTGGCGATGGCGGCTTCTACATCAAGGACGAGTTTTCGCCCGGCCTGCGGTTTGACCGTGAAGGTCGTCTGGCCATGGCGAACGCCGGCCCGGGTACAGGTGGAACGCAATTTTTCATCACGGAAGCACCCGTGCCGGAGTTGAACGGCAAGCACACCATCTTTGGCCAATGCGACCCGCACGCCGTGCTGATCGTGCAGTCCATCGCGCGGGTCGAGAAGAACTCGCAGGACAAGCCGGTAAGGCCGGTGCTGATCAACAAGGTCACGATCGTGCCGGAAGGCCAACCCATGCCACCAGAGCCACCCGCCCCGCCGGCGGCAGCAACGCCTCCCCAGCCGTAGCGATATCGGCACGTCGCGGAGCATCGTGCATCAAAACAGTTTGCAAATAGAAAGGGAACAAACCATGGCAGAACGCACACCGGGCACTTACGCCGTATTTAACACCAGCGAAGGCACCATCGTTACCAGACTCTTCGAGAAGGATGCACCGGAGACTGTTGCCAACTTCATTGGTCTGGCGGAAGGCACCAAGCAGTGGGACAGCCGTAGCAAAAAGGGCGACAAGCTGTACGACGGCACCGTGTTTCACCGCGTGATCCCTGAGTTCATGATCCAGGGCGGCGATCCAGAGGGCACCGGCATGGGCGGTCCTGGCTACAAGTTTGCCGATGAGACCAAGGGTTCGCCCCACGGCTTCCAGCAAACGGGCAAGCTGGCCATGGCCAACGCCGGGCCCAACACCAATGGATCGCAGTTCTTCATTACCGTCGCGGCAACGTCGTGGCTGACCGGTCGCCACACTATTTTCGGTGAAGTGGTCGAAGGCTATGACATCGTGGAGAAGATCAGCAAGGCGCCGCGCGACGGCCAGGATCGCCCCAAAAAGACGATTACCCTGGATTCGGTCGTCATCGAGCGTTCGTAAACAGATGGTGAGTGAGCCGACTTCATCAATCGCCGGCGAAGTCGGTCCCAGAAAAACAGGGTCAGCGGGCACCACGTGGGACAGCATTCTGTTCTCGGTGGTCTGCCTGCTGACCCTGTTTGCACGTTTCAGGAACCCTGCACTTTTGCTTGGCTCTTACCAGGATGACTTTTTCTACTACTTGAAGGTTGCGCAGAACATCGCGGCAACCGGCTCCAGCACCTTCAACGGCATCAACCTGACGAACGGATACCACCCTTTGTGGATGGCTACTCTGGTGGTGCTGTGCAGGTTGTTCCATGGAACTGCCTTCTTTGTGGCCTTGCAAGCGGTCAGCCTTGCGTCGGCGGTGGCCACCTACGCCTTGATGGTTCGGATACTGCGCTTCTACCTGGGCGACGTGCCCGCGCGTTGCGGTGCATTTGTCCTAGGCATGGAAGCCCTTATGCTGATCCGCTACGGCATGGAGGTCACGCTGACCCTGCCGCTGGCCATGCTGCTGATCTACCTGCTACTGCGCGGCGGGATGCCGAGTACTTTCTCCAACGCAGCGAAGCTCGGCGCTGTTGCGTCCCTGCTTATTCTTAGCCGGCTGGACGCTGGCCTGCTGGTAGGTTTGCTCTGCATTGCCTTGCTTCTGCCTCCATTCCGGGCCGTCCGTACGCCGAAGGTTCTACTGGGATTCGTGTGTGGCGTTGCTCCCCTGCTGCTGCTCTACTTTGTGCTGAACCTCCACTTCTTTCACCTGTTAACACCGGTTTCAGGGTTGGCAAAGCAGATGAAGACCGGTTTGTCCCTCTCGCCGGAAACGTGGGAGGCGTTAAGGCCAACCGACCGCATGCGCAGAATTGTGCTGCTGCCGGAATTGCTCCTGATCGGCACGGGACTCATAGCAGGTCTCACTCGACGCTCCGCTGTGCCCGCTGATGTTTTGCGCACACGTCTGCTCTGGGTGCTTTTGCTGTTTCCCCTCCTGCACCTGTGTACGCTGAGCCTGCTAAGCGACTGGACCGTGTGGCCGTGGTACTTCTACTCCCTAACCGTGGCCGCCCTGGCAGCATACGTGTTGTTAGTGGATCGGCTTCCGATGCGCGGCGTCGTTTTCTTCGCATCCGTCTACGCAGGTGTTCTGGTGCTTTATGCCGCGGCATATGCCTGGAAGGGTCCGAATTCTGTGACGGTCTTGCAATCCTCCATGCAGGTAGCTGGCTACATGGATGCCCACCCGGGCGTGTACATGATGGGCGACCAGGCCGGAACCACCGCGTTTCTTTCCCACCAGCCAATCATCCAGACCGAGGGTCTGGTGATGGACAAGCGCTTCCTGCAACTGATGAAGGCGAAGACGCCACTATCGGAGATAGCCGTGGATTACCGCGCGGCCTATTACGCGAAGATCGGCGGAGAGTACCGTGGCGACTGCTTGTACGTCGCGGAGCCAGCTAACGCTGGACCAACCTCGCCAGTGATGCGGGGCACCATCTGCCATGCGCCGCTGGTCGTGTTCTACCGCACGGCAGACAATGTGCCGATTCGAGTGTTCGAGGCCAGTTGGATACGGTAGAGCGTCAGGCTGCACGCGCAGGTGCAAGACCGAGCAGCTTCCCTGTGTGCTGGTTAAGCTCCGCAAGAAGTTCCGGGTCATTGCTGAGCGAGCGTCCATAGCTGGGTACAAAGGTGCGCAAGGCCTCGGCTGAACCCTGCTGCGGGGTCAGCACAGACAAACCCTTCTCGATCAGTTCCAGCATGATGGAAACTGCAGTGGATGCTCCTGGAGAGGCCCCCAGCAGGGCTGCGAGCGAGCCGTCTGCCGAACGCACGATTTCCGTGCCAAACTCCAGCTTGCCGCCGGTTTTTGCATCGGGCTTGATGATCTGCACGCGCTGACCTGCGATCTCCAAAACCCAGTCTTCACCGCGCGCATCCGGTACGAACTCTCTGAGGGCGTTGATGCGGTCGTCCTGCGACTGCATGACCTGGCCGATGAGGTACTTCGTCAGGCTGACGTTGGTGGCACCCGCGCCCAGCATGGCGATCATATTGCCCGTACCGATGGACCGCGGCAAATCGCCAAACGAACCAAACTTCAGAAACTTGGTCGAGAAACCAGCAAAAGGTCCGAACAGCAGTTCGCGCTTACCGTCGATGACGCGCGTGTCGAGATGCGGCACAGACATGGGCGGAGCGCCAAGTGCGGGCTTGCCATACACCTTGGCAGAGTGCTGCTCGATCACCGCGCGATTCGTACAGCGCAGCCACTGGCCGCTGACTGGGAAACCGCCGTAGCCAAGGCCTTCTGGAATGCCAGACGCCTGCAGCAGGGGCAACGCTCCGCCACCTGCACCCAGAAAGACAAAGCGCGCCGTCATGCGTGAACGCTTCTTCGTTTTCAGATTCTCCAGTTCGACATACCACCGCGTGTCCGGCAGTTGAGTCAGGTTGACGACGCGCTGCTGCATGTACACGCCGGTACCACTGCTTTGAAGTGAACTCAGCATCATCCGCGTCAGCGCGCCGAAGTTCAGGTCGGTGCCGGTTTCCGCTCGGGTGGCCGCGACAGGCTCGTTGGGGTCGCGGTTCTGCATCATCAGCGGGATCCACTGCCGCAGTTGCGCTGGATCGTCTGAGAACACCATGTCTGCAAACAGCGGGTTTGCATGCATGGCGGCAAAGCGACGGCGCAGGAAGTCGACCGCAGGTGCGCCGGCCACGAAGCTCATGTGAGGCACACCATTGATGAACTGCTTCGGGTCCGAAAGCACGCCACGTTCGACCAACGAAGCCCAAAACTGCCGCGAATGCTGAAACTGCTCGTTGATCTTGATGGCACGATCGATGGCGATGGAACCATCAGGCTTTTCGGGCGTGTAGTTCAATTCGCATAGCGCCGCATGGCCCGTTCCGGCATTATTCCAGGCGTCGGAACTCTCCACCGCAGGCTGGTCCAGCGTGTCCACAACCGAGATACGAAGCGCCGGTGCAAGCGTCTGCAGCAAGGTGCCCAGCGTGGCCGACATGATACCCGCGCCCACCAGAAGAACGTCTGTTTCAGCAGGCAGACCTTGAAGCTCCGACATACTGAAAGGTTAGCAGTCAGGCTTTGCCATCGCAACGAACCGCGCGTTCTGTGTGCGGTGTTCGTTGCAATGGCATGGATTGCCTCAGGCGTATTCTGCCGTGGCGCGGTGGGCGCGCTGCATGGTGCTCAGAACATCGGTGTACTTGTTGCCGCTGCCCGTGTTGAAAATAACGACGCGGTCGCTAGCTTTCAGGAATCCACTCTCGATCAGGCGGTCGTATGCTGCCGTTGCAGCGGCGCCTTCCGGCGACAGCAGGATGCCCTCATTCGCGCCCCAGTCCTGAATGGAGGTGAACATCTCGCTATCGGTCTGCGAGATCACAGTCCCGCCTGATTCGCGCACCACGTCGAGGATGATGTAGTCGCCGTAGGGCTTGGGCACGCGCAGGCCGCTGGCCAGCGTATGCGCATTCTGGAACATCTGCGAGGCATCGGACCCCTCGCGGAAGGCCTTGGTAACAGGCTCACATCCGGCGGCCTGCACGGCGATCATCTTTGGCCGCTTGCCGCTCACCCAGCCAAGCTCTTCCATCTCGAGAAAAGCCTTCCACATGCCGATCAATCCAACACCACCGCCAGTGGGATAGAACACCGCGTCGGGATACTCCCATCCAAGCTGCTCGACCAGTTCGTAGCCCATGGTCTTCTTGCCCTCGACGCGAAACGGCTCCTTCAGCGTGGAGACATCGAACCAGCCTTCTTTCTCCTTGCGCTCTGCGACGATCTTCGCGCAGTCGGAGATTAGCCCATCGATCAGCGTCATGTGCGCACCATAGGCGATGCACTCCACCTGGTTGGCAAGCGGCACATCCTGCGGCATGAAAATGTGCGCTTCCATTCCGGCTGCTGCGGCGTACGCCGCCAGCGCTCCACCCGCATTACCGGCCGAGGGCACGGCCAGCTTCTTCAGCCCGTAGTGCTTCGCCATCGTAACGGCAAGCGCCAGACCGCGAGCCTTGAAGGTGCCGGTCGGGTTGGCACCCTCTTCCTTGAGCAGCACGTTCTTGTTGCGGCGGCTGGGCAGCATGGGCGTCCAGCCTTCACCCAGGGTCACCGGCTCAACGGACGGCAGCACCGGCGCATAGCGCCACATGCTGTGCACGTCGGGCAGGCTGTCACGCACTGCAGTTCCCTTTGCGGCAGTCAGGTCGTAGCGAACGTAGAACGTTCCGGCGCATACAGGGCAAAGCGTCTTTGCAGTTAGCGCGTCTTCACGATGGTGGCAGCGCGAACACTCAAGATGATCGATCTTTGGCATAGACCTTCAGGATAAAGCAGCGGCAGAGCCCAGCTCTACGCCAGAAGAGGCACGTCGTCTTCGTGGTGGTTCTGCGTCTCGATCAGTTCCTGGTACAGGCCGCCCGCTTCTACCAGGTCCTCGTGGGTTCCGCTCTCGACCACACGCCCCTGCTGAATGACGTAAATGCAATCTGCCGTGCGAACGGTGGAGAGCCTGTGTGCGATCACAATGGACGTTTTCCCGTGCATAAGGCGGCTAAGCGCCTCAAAAACCAGGTGCTCGCTGTTCGCGTCTAGCGCAGATGTTGGTTCATCCAGAATGAGGATGGGGCTACGACGCACCATGGCACGCGCAATGGCAATGCGCTGCCGCTGTCCACCGGACAGCAGGACGCCCCGCTCACCAACAACCGTGTCGTACTTCTGCGGCAGGCAGTCAATGAACTCCGTCGCGTTCGCAGCCTCTGCCGCCGCGATGATCTCGTTGTGCGTGGCTTCGGGCCGACCGTAGGCGATGTTCTCCCAGATGCTTCCGCTGAACAGCACCGTGTCCTGCAACACAAAGCTGATCTGGCTGCGCAGCGATGCCTGCTTCACCTTCGAAACATCCTGGCCGTCAATGCGGATGGTGCCCGACTGCGGCTCGTAGAAGCGTGCGATCAGATTGATCAGCGTCGTCTTCCCTGATCCCGTGGGGCCGACCAGCGCAACCACTGTTCCCGGCTTGATGTTGAGCGACACATCGTGCAGGATTTCGCGGTCGCCGCCGTAGGAGAACGTCACATGATCGAATTCGACCCGACCTTCTGTAATCTTCAGGTCCTTCGCACCGGGGACATCGCGCATCTCGTTTGTGTTGCCAATGATCTCCTGGATGCGCTCGTAGCCAATGTCGGCTTTCGAGTAGGAATCCATGATCTTCGAGATGTCCTGCATCGGCTTGTACATGCTTGCGATGTAGGCGATGAAAATATAGATCTTGCCGCCTGTCATGCCTGAGGTCAGCGCAAGCCGGCCGCCGAAGTACAACACCGCGCACGTGCCTACCGCTGTAACGATGTTGACGATCGGCACCAGCTTCGCCTTCAGCGTGCGTGCGCGCAACGAGGCTTCTACTGTCTCAAGGCTCTCGCCTTCCAGGCGGTGCACTTCGTACTCCTCACGCGAGAACGCCTTCACCACGCGGATGGAGCCAAGCACCTCCTGCACGACGGAGATCATTTTGCCTTCCTGCTTGCGCACCTCGCGCGACGCCTTTTTCACCTTGCGGGTGTAGGTGTACACGATGGCGAACAGGATGGGAACAACAGCCAGGGCAATCAACGTAAGCTGCCAACTTAAATAAAACAGCACGCCGATCATGCCGACAATGGTTGCAATATCAACCAGAATGCTGAGCAAACCGGAGACGATGAAGGTCTGGATGGAGTCAATGTCAGTCGTGACGCGGCTGATCAGGTCGCCTGTCTTGCTGGTGTCGTGGTACGCCAGCGAGAGGCGGTGCACCTGGGCATACAGTGTGCGGCGCAGATCGTGCGTGACCCACTGGCCCACGCTGGTGGTGGTGTACTTCTCCCAGTAGGAGCAGAACGCATCCACTACCGCGATAACGAGCACAGCAATGCATGCAAACAGCAGGATCTGCAGGGGTGCTGTCCCGACCGTTCTCTTGATGAACGCAAACAGCCAGCCATGCGACTCTTTGTGGCCGATGACGTTGTCGAGCACGATTTTAAGCGGCCAGGGCGTGGCCACGTCTGCGATGCTCTCCCCGGCAATGGCAACCAGGCCCAGCAGGAGCGCACGTCGGTGGGGACGCAGGAGATCCTTGATCGTCACTGAGTTACGGTGCTGCTCTGGTTCAGACATAGGTTCTACGTGTTGGATGGATGCTGTTGAAGAGCGTAGGGCTTGAGAGTTCGTACGTGTTCTGACCGGGTAAGATTCGCCTAGACCGTATTTGGAACAGACTGGACCATAACTCAGGGGACAGTGACTTCGTCAACATACATCGGCCAGGCAGGAAAATCCTGCCTGGCCGATGGTAAAACGCTGATCGTAATCGAGCGCTACAGCGAGCTCATGTTGTGCAGAAACTCACTGTTGTTCCGCGTCTTGCTCAGCTTGTCCGTAAGCAGTTCCATAGCCTCCACGGGCGAAAGCGGGTTCAGCACCTTGCGCAGGATCCAGGTGCGCTGCAGGTCTTCCTTCGGAATCAGCAGCTCTTCCTTACGGGTGCCGCTGCGCTGAATATCGATAGCCGGGAATACGCGCTTATCGACCAGCTTCCGATCAAGAATGACTTCCATGTTGCCTGTGCCCTTGAACTCTTCGAAGATGACTTCGTCCATGCGCGACCCGGTGTCGACGAGGGCCGTTGCCATGATGGTCAACGATCCGCCCTCTTCAATGTTGCGGGCCGCACCGAAGAAGCGCTTCGGGCGTTGCAGCGCGTTGGAATCCACACCGCCTGACAGCACCTTGCCGCTAGGCGGAACAATGGTGTTGTAAGCGCGAGCCAGTCGCGTGATGGAGTCAAGCAGGATGACCACGTCGCGCTTGTGCTCGACCAGGCGCTTGGCTTTTTCGATGACCATCTCGGCAACCTGCACGTGACGTGCGGCGGGTTCGTCGAAGGTGGAGGAAATGACTTCGCCCTTGACCGACCGCTGCATGTCCGTAACTTCTTCCGGACGTTCGTCAATCAGCAGGACGATCAGGACCACCTCAGGGTGATTTGTCGTGATGGAGTTTGCGATGGCCTGCAACAGGACAGTTTTACCCGTGCGTGGCGGAGCGACGATCAGACCGCGCTGACCTTTGCCCACGGGTGTCAACAGGTCCATGACACGCCCGCTGATGTTGTCGCGGACCGTTTCCATCTTGACGCGCTCGTCAGCGTACAGCGGAGTCAGGTTGTCGAACAGAATCTTGTTGCGGGTCTCTTCAGGCGATTCAAAGTTGATCGCCTCGATCTTGACCAAAGCGAAGTACTTCTCGCCCTCGTGTGGGGGACGCACATTGCCAGAGATGGTGTCGCCGGTCTTCAGATCGAACTTGCGAATTTGCGATGGCGAGACGTAAATATCGTCTGGGCCGGGCAGGTAGTTGTAGTCGGGCGAGCGCAAAAATCCGTAGCCATCCGGCAGGATTTCAAGTACGCCTTCCGCGAAAATGTGACCTTCTTTTTCGCTCTGCGCCTGCAGGATCTTAAAGATCAAGTCCTGTTTGCGAAGTGCGCTGGTGCCTTGAATTTCAAGGCCGCGAGCAAGTTTGCCAAGTTCGGCAATGCTCTTCTCTTTGAGTTCTGAGATCGTCATGTTTTGCCTGTGGGGTGTTACTGGGAGGAATAGGTGGAACGGGGTAGGTCAGTGCGGAGGGTGGTGCGGGCTGATGCGGTTCTGGAAGAGGCAATTCAGTCGTGCGGGTAAAACACTCTCAACAATGGGAAAGGTGCGGAGACCGCACGGCACTAGGCCGCGCGGCGCTCTTCAATGGTTTCCAATACGGCTGCAGGCTCTGGTCCGGTCTTCAGGTCAGACGGTGCGGCTTCACGGAAACGATCCAGAACTTCGTTCGTGGTGTCCTGCAGGCGGGTATTCGGCTTGTGCAGCTTGCGTGTGGCTTTGCTGGCTAACTGGCACAGCTGGTACCGATTCTGCACGTGCGTCAACGCACCAAAGATCAGGTCAGATCGCATTCGTTGTGTCTCCTTCAGTTCGCATCCCAGAACACATCCATAAAGGACGTCATTAGAAGAATGCGCATGGTTCAGTGATTAGACGGTGCAAGATGCACACAAGCTGCACCAAATCTGAGGTTTGATCGGCTAAAGGGCCGACTTTCCGGATTGAACATGTCAGGTTGGCTGCCCGCCGCTAAGAAGTACATTGAGGCTTGCACAAGATCTCTTAGCTGCATCCCTATGTACCGTAAGCGTGTTGCACCGCAAACGCAACCCTTTTCTATGCGGCAGCCGCCCGGCACATACGTCTGTGCCAAATGGGATCAACGCCCCGCTAAGACCAGTAGCTGCGGTCCAGCGTCCGGTACTGGATGGCTTCTGCGATGTGTTTCACAGCAATATCCTGCACACCCTCCAGATCGGCGATGGTCCGCGAGACCTTGAGGATACGGTCGTGGGCGCGGGCGCTGAGTCCCTGCTGCTGCATGGCGCGCTCCAGCAGGCGCTCCGCATCGGATGAAAGCTCGCAAAATACGCGAATCTGCTGCGATGACATCTGGGCATTGGCAAAGATCGGCTTCTGCCGCCTTCCCGTCCCGCCGTCGCCAACGTGGGCAAAGCGCGCCTGCTGTCGTTCGCGGGCCTCCAGCACACGCCCACGGATCACAGCCGACGTCTCGCCTTCGGCACCCTGTCGAAGTTCCTTGTACTGCACCGCAGGCACTTCAATGTGGATGTCAATGCGGTCCAGCAGGGGCCCGCTCACCTTGCTGACGTAGCGCTGAATCATGGGCGGTGTACACATGCACTCGCGGCTCTTGTCGTTGAAGTAGCCGCAGGGACAAGGATTCATGGCCGCCAGCAGCATAAAGCGGGCTGGGAAACTCAGGCTCATGGCTGCGCGCGAGATGGTCACGGTACCGTCTTCCAGGGGCTGCCGCAGAACTTCGAGCACATTCCGCGGGAACTCCGGCAGTTCATCCAGAAACAGCAGGCCGTTGTGCGCCAGTGACACCTCGCCGGGGCGCGGCACCATGCCACCGCCAATCAGACCGGCGTCGCTGATGGTGTGGTGCGGCGCACGAAACGGGCGATGCGCCACCAGGCCTTCGCTGGGATCGAGCACGCCGGCAACCGAGTGGATCTTGGTTGTCTCCAGAGCTTCCTCGAAGCGCAGCGGAGACAGGATAGACGGCAGCCGCTTGGCAAGCATCGTCTTGCCGCTGCCCGGTGGCCCGATCATCAGGAGGTTGTGGCCGCCCGCCGCGGCTACCTCCATCGCGCGCTTCGCTGTGTGCTGCCCGCGCACGTCTTTGAAGTCATGTGGAAAATGTTGTAACTCGCTCAGGACTTCCTCGGCACGAACGCGCAGCGGCTCCACATGCGATCCGTCGAAAGCGAACGCGTTCAATAGGTCACGTACCTCGGCCAGCGACTTCACGGGGTACACGTCCACACCCTCGACCACAGCTGCCTCGCGCGCGTTCGTCGTCGAAAGCACCACGTTGCGAATGCCCTTCGCTTTTGCCATCACTGCCATTGGCAACACGCCGGGCACACCGCGTACGCTACCGTCCAACCCGAGTTCGCCTACCAGCAGGAAGTTTGAAAGGTCCTTGTTGTGCAGCGCGCCGTACGCCCCCAGAATGCTGATGGCGATGGGCAGGTCGAAGCCGGAACCTTCCTTCTTGAGGTCGGCGGGTGCCAGGTTGATCGTGATGCGTGTAGGCGGCAGGTCGAAGCCGGAGTTCTTGATGGCAGCGCGCACACGGTCGCGGCTCTCACGCACCGCTGCATCAGGCAGGCCCACGGTCGCAAAGGTCGCGTCCCCTGCATTCGGAACGCCTGAGAAATCAACCTCGACATCGATCAGGTGCGCATCGATTCCGTACACGGCGGCACTACGCGCTTTGAACAGCATGCTTGTGAGGACCTTTCCGTGCAGCAGGCAGAGTGTAGCTCATCTACACTCTGCCACATCTCGGACAGACCCGGTTGCAGGCGGTAGCGGCGAGACATCAGCAACGCTGACGTAAGGACACGTGCGCGCGCACCTGCGGCCTAGAATCGATGGAGTGACCAGTCTTTTTGAGTTGTTCAAGGTCGGCATCGGGCCTTCCAGTTCGCACACCGTGGGTCCCATGCGCGCCGCGCTCTCGTTCCTGCACGGCCTGGGGCGCGCAGACGCGTTGGAATCTGCAGCCCGTATACAGATCGATCTGTATGGTTCGCTCGCACTCACCGGCACTGGTCACGGGACGGATACAGCGGTACTGGCAGGTCTGTCAGGCGCTGCTCCTGACAGCATTGAGCCGCAGCACTTTGCCACTTTGATTGCGGCGGCAAACAACGGGCAGTTGCACCTGGGCGGCACCCATTGGATCGCTTTCCAGCGTGAACGCGACCTGCTCTTCCACATGGACCAGATGTATCCCGTTGCGGAGGTCGCCACCCATCCCAATGGCATGCGCTTTACGGCGTTCGATAGCATGGGTTCCGTCCTCGCCAGCGAGGTCTACTACTCCATCGGCGGCGGCTTCATCGTCACCGCCGAACACTTTGCACCAGGCGGCCCGGCTACGCCGCAATCGTCGCGTGCAGTTCCCTTTCCATTTCGCAGCGCAAAGGATCTGCTCGCCCTTGCTGCTGCCAACCACCTCACCATCGCAGAGCTGCTGCTGAGCAATGAAGCAGCCATGCTCCCGGATCACAACATACTGCGCCCGGCCACAACACCAACCGGTGATGCCGCGACCGATGTGCGCAACGGCGTGCTGGCGTTGTGGCACGTGATGAACGACTCCATTGAACGCGGCATGGTGAACGCCGGGATCTTACCGGGAGGCCTGCAGGTACGGCGGCGTGCACCACGACTGGCAGAGCGTCTGCGAGCGAAAGGTTCTGCGGATCCACTCGCGCCACTGGACTGGGTCACCGTTTTTGCCATGGCCGTGAATGAAGAAAACGCCGCAGGTGGACGCGTGGTCACTGCACCGACTAACGGCGCGGCGGGCGTAGTTCCCGCAGTGGCGCGCTACTACTTGAAGTTTGCGGAGGGCGCAGACGAAGAGGGACTTCTGCGATACCTGTTAACCGCGGCTGCCGTCGGCATTCTGTACAAGGAAAATGCATCCATCTCTGGCGCAGAGGTTGGCTGCCAGGGAGAGGTTGGCGTTGCCTGCAGCATGGCTGCTGGGGGCCTGGTCGCAGCACTGGGCGGCAGCAATGCGCAGGTTGAGCACGCCGCAGAAATTGGCATGGAACACAACCTCGGCATGACGTGCGATCCCATTGGAGGGCTGGTGCAGATTCCCTGCATTGAGCGCAATGCGGTGGGCGCAATCAAAGCGGTGAATGCATCGCGCATGGCGATGAACGAAAGCGATGACCACAAGGTTTCGCTGGACCAGGTGATCCGCACCATGTACCTGACCGGTTTGGATATGCAATCGCGCTACAAGGAAACATCACTCGCAGGGCTCGCGCTCAACGTCATCGAGTGTTGAGAACAACGCTGAATGTTTCGCGCCGACACGTTGCAGCACATAGTGCATGGCACTGCAGGAACGAGAGACAACTTCCCCACATGCAGTGCCACACTTTTTTGTTGACACTGTTCGCACAGACTTCTATACATTCGTTAGTTGCAACAGCACAGACGCAACGCACATGTCTTCTCAATCAGGGAGAGTAGACGACGGCAACATGCAATGCGGTGGCAAAGGCCGCAGAGCAAAACGGAGCAAGTCACAACGGGGAGCGCGAAAGCGTTCCCCGTTGTGTTTGTAGCGGCAGAGCCAGTGCGACGAGAGATGCCACGGCTTATTACACTGACTGCATGACGCGCCGCCGATGGATTGCCGACACCTGGAATGCAACACGCACACAAGCCTCGCTGACCGGGGATCAGGCCTCACACCTTGCACGTGTATTGCGAGCGCAACCTGGACAGATTTTTGACGTGGTCGCAGACGGCTTTCTTCACCGCGCCGAGGTCACATCTGTTCAGGAAAACGAAGTCGTCTTTGCTTTGCATGAAGAGCATGAAGGCGATGCCGCACTGCCCGTGCACCTGCTGCTGGCCGTGTTCAAGTTCGACCATCTGGAGTGGGGCATCGAAAAGGCGACGGAGCTGGGTGCCGCGCGCATCTCGCCGGTACTTGCGCGGCGCACGGAGAAACATCTGGCCCAGGCTGCGGCCAAACGGGTAGAACGCTGGCGACGCATTACGCGGGAAGCTGCTCAACAGTCGCGCCGCACTGATGTTCCCCTTGTCGACGATCCCGCAACACTGAAGCAGGTTCTGCAAGGGATCGATGAACCGGTGAGGTTACTGCTGGCGGAAACGGAGGAAGACAACACCCTGAAAGCCGCGTTGGAAGCCGCGCCGCCAGATGTTTCCATTGCGCTCGCGATCGGTCCAGAAGGCGGATGGGCACCGGAGGAGATGCAGATGTTCCACGAAAATGGGTGGCAGCATGTAACCATGGGGCCGCGCATTCTGCGTGCAGAAACTGCGACCATCGCAGCGCTTGCGGTAACCGCGGCCATGCGCGGATAGACACAATCACTGGTCTGCCCGCTAGGGCTTTGCAGCGTCCTGCAGCCTGGCAAGGTCGAGCAGTTGCTGCGCTCTGCTTCTTACCCGGTCTAACAGAGCTTCGTCCGCAACCAGGCTTTCAAGTGTGGGGCGGATCGCACCGATCTCGACAGCGTGGCCTGACTTAGCATCTTCCGCAAGTCGGATCATCACCGGATCGAGACCGAGCCGGTCGTAACGATGCAGCCGATCGATCTCCATGCCTGCCTGCAGCGTCCCCGCAAGCGCCAGCATGTAATCGAGTGTTTCGCCCAGTGGCTTGTTGTCGGTGTAGTTAAAGGCGCAATGCACTTCCGGACCTTCGGCAGGCGCGTACACCACATCTTTCAGGCCCATGTTCGCCAGCCCTTTTGACTTGGTCTCGCAGGGCTGTAGGCCTTTGCTGCGGTTCAGAAGTGTGCTCAGCTTTTGCCGGCCTGCGTCCGACAACGGGAAAAGTATCTGCCCAGGGTCATTGCCCTTTTCAGGCTTGCCTGTGTACTGCGCCAGGCCGCGCGCCGGGATCGTGATTTGCCAGTGCGGCACCTGCAAACCGGGCCGGTCGTAAGTCACCACCAAGCGGTATGCGGGCACAGTGCCCTGCGCCTTTGCGACGTTTCCTTGCACTGCAAAACAAGCCGCGCAGATAGCGAGAAGAAGCTGTTTCAACGCGCACCCATGCCGATCAGGGTTTGCGCCGTGTGCACATGGCAGATTGCAATCGCCAGTGCATCTGCCGCGTCGGCCGGTTCCGGAGCGCGCTCCAGCTCAAGCAGCCGAGCCACCATGAACTGCACCTGTTCCTTCGCCGCCAGTCCATATCCAACCACGGCGCTCTTGATCGAGAGTGGGGCATACTCCGACACGGGCAGGTTGCAGGTGGCAGCCGCCAGCATGGCAACGCCGCGCACGTGGCCCAGCTTCAGAGCGCTTTTAGCGTTCGCAGCAAAGAACACATCTTCAATGGCGACCGCGTCCGGCGCATAGAGCACCATCAGGCCGCTCAGTTCCAGGTACACCTGCTGCAGTCGTTTGGGTGTGCCCTGCTTTTTGTCCAGCTTGATGGCACCCGCGGCCACGGGCAGCAGGCGGCGCTCTCGTGGCGTGTCCTCGACCTGCACCACGCCCCAGCCGGTGTATTCCGTTCCGCAGTCGATTCCAAACACACGCATGGGCCAAGTGTAACGGCTTGCGAGACAGGCGCACTCATACGCTACTTGTCTTTTGGAACCCTGGGGGGCCATACGGCAAACCGAACTGTTCCAGAAGAGGACCGCGTTCCGGGCGCTTACAGAACTGTTACACACAGGTGGCCGTGTCTGGCGTTAGCGTTAGTACCAGGCGTGACAGCACCGCGCCGTAAGGATAGAAACGCATGTCCCCTGTTGCATCTCCAGAGTTCTCCGAAGACACCCGTAATGACGACGCCAGCCGTAAGGCGACCCGCACCCGCGTGGTTGCTGCCGCCGCTGCGCAACGTGAAAAAGTTAAACAGGACCTCCGCATGGGCCGTGAGCACCAGCAGGGCCGCGTGAACTGGATTACAGCGATTGCCATGGGCCTGTTCCACGTTGGTGCTGTTGCAGCACTGTTCTTCTGGTCGTGGAGCTACGTCGCCTGCTTCGCCGTCATGTATTTCCTTGCGATCAACGTCGGCATTGGCATGACGTATCACCGCCTGCTGACGCATCGCGGCTACCGCGTGCCTCGCGCTGTAGAGATCTTCATGACCGCCTGCGGAACGCTTGCGCTTGAAGGCGGACCGATTTTCTGGGTGGCCACACACCGCGTTCACCACCAGCACAGCGACCACGAAGGCGACCCACACACACCGCAGGACGGTGCCTTTTGGGCACACGTCGGCTGGATCATCACGGGCCGTGCCCTTCACTCTGAAACCGCGCTCCTGGGCCGCTACGTTCCTGACCTTACCCGCGACCCCGCACAGCGCTGGCTCAGCAAGTGGCATTGGTTGCCGCTGACTCTGGCGGGTTTCCTGCAGATGGGCCTTGGTTACTGGATGGGCGGCATTAAGGGCTTGTTCGGCATGGTCCTGTGGGGCACGTTCCTGCGCGTTGTTGTTGGCCTGCATGCAACATGGTTTGTAAATTCAGCTACCCACCTGTTCGGTGCGCGTCGCTTTGAGACCAAGGATGATTCCCGCAACAGCTGGTGGGTCGCCCTGCTCACCGGTGGCGAAGGCTGGCACAACAACCACCACGCGCACCCGGTCAGCGCACGTCATGGCCTGGTTTGGTACGAATTCGATGTGAACTACTATGGCATCTGGCTGATGGAAAAGCTCGGCATCGCTAAAAAGGTGCAGATCGCCAAGTGGGATCCGACGAATCCGAAACCTGCCGGCGCATAGTCGAGGCGCAGCAAGTACCAAGGGTGTGGAGTTCATAAGAACTCCGCACCCTTTTCTATTTGCAAGCGCGCGCTTCTGCAGGATCCCCATCTAGATCAGGTCGTTCAACCACTGACAGGACCTACCAAGTATCCTGCGACGGATGAACTTCATGGAACAGCCTCCAAGCAGATGGCTCCCCAACATTCGATATGGCCTAGTAACGATCCTTGGCATTTCCCTGCTGGTCGCGGCGATTGGCACACGTGCGTGGCCGCTTGCGGGCGACGCTGCCCTGATGCACTATGTCGTCTTCCTGCTGCGGGGTGGAGCGGCGCCTTACCGGCAGGTTATCGACATCAACCTTCCGGGGAGCTATCTTTTCGAAGCTTCTGGTATGGCGCTGTTTGGAACAGGCGCCCTGGGTCTGCGCCTGTACGACTGGCTGCTGATGGCCTGTGTTGCAGCCGGTGCACTCGGATGCACCGGGCGCAAGCGATGGTTCGCGGCTACTTTTGCGGGTCTGTTCTTTGCGCTGGTTCATCTGCAGGACGGCGTAGCGCAACAGGGCCAGCGGGACCTGCTGCTGGCAGCGTTGCTGCTGTGCGGCCTTGGCGCGCTTCGGCTCATTCTGCAGGGGACACGGCACAGCTTGATGGCCTCGCTCGCGTTCGGGCTTGCCTTCGGCGTGTCATTCACCATCAAGCCGGTGCTGCTCCCATTAGCCGTCGCTCTGCTGATCATTGGTCTGGCCAGGTCGAACATCCTGCATTCTGCAGCGCCTCTTGCTGTGGCAATCTTTGGCCTGCTGTCACCATCTCTCGTTGCCATTGGATGGTTGTTCCACCAGGGCGTATGGAGCAGCTTTCTGTGGACGCTCCGATCACTTCTACCGCTGCATGCCGCGCTGGGACGCAGGCCAATCGGCTTCCTTCTGGTCCACAGCTTTTCGCCCGTTGGCGTGCTGTTGTTGCTCACCATCCTTGTTATGGTCCTGGGGCGCGGACGTTTTCTCGACGGAAAGCTAGTACTCGCAACAGCCTTTGTCGGCACACTTATCGCCTATGGTCTGCAGGGCAAAGCGTACCCGTATCAGCGCTATCCCTTCGTGGCTGTTCTGCTGGTTGCCATCGGACTTGTTCTGGACAGGTCGCTTGATACACCAGGCAAAGCCAGGGTACTGGCGTATGTCATGGTGTGCTGGGCGGCATGTTTGGGCGTGTACTTCGCCTGGCGATCTGTGAGATTCGATCCGCAAACGCCGTTTGTTGCGGCGCTTTCAACCCAGCTGCAGATCTTTGGCACTGCGGAGTCGCTGGCGGGTCAGGTGCAATGCCTCGACACCTTTGGTGGATGCGTCAACACGCTGTACGACCTTCAAATCCGGCAAAGCACGGGTTTTTTGTACGACTGCTATCTGTTCACGGATGCAAGCCGAACACGAGACGAATATCGTGAGCGGTTCTGGGCAGCGTTTCAGAGCGCCAAACCGCGGTTGGTGGTGCTTTCAAGCCAGAACTGCTTCAAGGATTTCAGCACCGGCTATGACCGGGTTTCTACCTGGCCCGCGTTTGACGGCGAACTGCACCAGCAGTACCACGAGGTCGGCCGCTGGACACCTTCCGGCCCGGTCTCGTGGTTCTCGCAGAAGGGGATGCCCTTCGGCTTCCGTTTGTTCCTTCGAAACGGCTCCTGACGCGGTGTACATTCGCGACGCGCTCTGGCGTGGGCCTTGCCTTCATCCAGATCTGCTGGCCGAGAGAAACGCTGGTCCTTTGTGTTACCTTTGGCCACATTCCCGCTTACGCAGGTCATCCAGAAGGGGTTCTTACCATGGGCGTTTCGGTCCGGTTTCGTACAGCTGTTTCTCACACAGTCATTGCAGGTGGACTTTGCATTACAACGCTGGCCGGGGCACAGGTCGTTCCTATTTCCTCAACGCCGGTCGTGGGATCATCGAATCCTGCCACGGCAGAACCTCCGATCACCCGGCCATCCACAACCCCATGCACCGTTACCCTGTACAGCAACCAGGCATTTAACGACTATGCAGCCCACCCCATCTCGTTTGCGCCCCCGTCAGGCTGCAAGGGACCCTGGGCAAAGGTCGTCCTGAATGTAGATTTCACAGTCACCGCAGGCCGCCAGTATGACCGCACCGCAAGCCTTTACCTGGGCAACGCGAACATTTTTTACGGCACCACGGCAGAGCCTCGCGCGACACTTAGCCCGTCGTGGCACGTAGAGCGTGACGTTACCGACTTGTCAGCCCTGTTCAAGTCGGCGCAGACAGGCAATGCCATCGTCTACAACGTCTTCAACAGCACCTACAACGGCGGCATCTACGGCACGGCAACGCTCCAGTTTTACCCCGCGAACCTGCGCAACCTGCCTGCGGATGCACCCGACCTGGTGGTACCGGTGAGCGGTACAAACAGCCCCTATGAACTGGACACGACCGGCAGTGTGCTTTCAACCACCGTCAACCTGCCACGCAACCTGACCAAGGCGTATCTGGATGTAATTGCGCAGAGCCAGTCCGGCGACGAGTTCTGGTACCTTGGCGTTCCAAACGACGTGTCCGGCAAGCTTGAAACGTCTGGTGGCACCGCCTTTCGCGAAACAGAGATCACGATTGACGGCAAACCCGCGGGCGTGGCCCCGGTATCGCCCTGGATCTTCACCGGTGGTATCGACCCCTACCTGTGGCAGCCGATCACCGGCGTGGAAACACTCAACTTCAAGCCTTACCGTGTGGACCTGACGCCGTTTGCAGGCATGCTGAGCGATGGCAAGCCGCACACCGTGGGCATCAGCGTGTACAACTCCAACAGCTATTTTCTGGCCACGGCAAACCTGCTCCTATACCGCGACAAGTTTCGTACGGAGACTGGTGGCGGCATCCTCGAAAACACGTTGTCCGCCGAGCCTGTACCTCTGATCGCGGAGAACCTGACTACGGCCAACGGAGCCACCACAGGCACCGTGACGGTTGGCTCAAAGCGGACCTTCACCGTGAAGGGCTACGTCAACACGGCGCTTGGACGGGTGGAGACAACGGTAGACTCCACCGTCAACTTCAACAGCACCCAGACATTCAACGTGGCAACTTCGGGAACGCCGGAAATCCAGAACGTAGACCAGACAAGTACCGTCACCTCGCAAACCACCACACAGCTGGGCTTTCTGGCAGAACGTGTGGCAAAGCAGTGGGCCTTCCCTCTGAAGCTGAACTACTCCTTCGTCCAAAACAGCGACGGCACCTACTCGCAGGTTGTTACCTCAGACCAGCGGCACCAGGTGTCTGAAAGCACGTCGCTGAACGGCGTGCCTCTAGCCAATTCCAACACGTCTGAGGAGGTCAGCACCGGAGACACGCTGGTGTACAACTCGTCGCTATCGGCGGTGCTTTCAGCAGGCCCAAGCAGCAGCGCGGCAAGCTACGTCTCCAAAGACTCGACCGGCAATTGCTGGAGCCGTTCACTGGCGTCTGAAAACCGTGTGCTCACCTCTGTACAGGACGGCAAAGGCTGCCCGGCAAAACACTAGATCAGCAACTACGCAGCTGCATATCTTCTAAGCGAGTGGCCTCCACTCAAATCAAGCACACAAGGGCGTGAGTTCTTCGGATCTCACGCCTGCCAACAAGCCGTGTGACCTAACGGGTGGCACAATACACATGCGATGAACATCACCCGCAGGCGCGGCGCGGTAGCGTTCTTCATCACACTTGGCATTTGCCTGGTGGGGTTGGCGGCTGCTTTGAATGTTGGCTGGATCATTGTCAACGTCAATGAACGACGCGCTGCCCTGCTGGTGCTGGGTATCGTTTTCTTCGGTCTGCTGATTGCCGGCGTCAGCCTGAATACGGTTTTTCTTGTGCGTGAAATCCGCCGCAACGAGCGACAGGACAGCTTCCTGAACGCCGTGACGCACGAGCTGAAGACACCGATCGCATCGATCCGGCTGTATCTCGACACCCTGCAGCGAAGACCGCTCGATGAGCCGCAACGGCAGGAGTTCTACACCCGCATGCGCGAGGACAACGACCGCCTGCTGGCGACAGTGGAGCAAATTCTGCGCGCGGGCGAGGCCGGGGCAAAGGGTGTGCACCGCAACCTGAAGGCTCGCATGCCGGTGGACTTACGGACCTTGACTGAGACCTGCCTGGCCGAGACCGTGCGGCGTCATCACCTGTCCGAGGATGCCGTGCGCATGTCGGACGAGACGGGCGGCGACACGCTTGTGGTGAGCGGCGATGCCGAGGGCCTGCGGACCGCTCTGCTGAACGTGCTGGATAACGCGGTGAAGTACTCCCCGGGCAGCGTCCACATTGTTGCGGAACTACTTGCGGTGCGCCGTGGGTCTGCCATGCTGCGGATTACAGATACGGGCGTCGGCATCCCACC
>JBPBPZ010000089.1:0-23928 GCA_050954525.1 Janthinobacterium lividum | reverse complement strand
GTGCATCTACTCCGCTGCAAGTGCTTCGAACGAAGCCTGGCTCAGCGCCCGTCCGCGGCCCATGCGGTTCCGGTAGCTGGCCGCCACAAACTCGCGGAACAGTGGGTGCGGCTCCAATGGCTTGGACTTGAACTCCGGGTGAAACTGGCACGCGACGAAGTAGGGGTGCGAGGGAATCTCGACGATCTCGACGTAGGTCGCGTCGGGCGTGGTACCCGTCAGCCGTAGGCCTGCGCCGGTCAGGACAGGCTCGTACTCGCGATTGAACTCGTAGCGATGGCGGTGGCGCTCACTAATCTCCGTACTGCCGTACGCTGCCGCGGCCTTGCTGTCTGGCTCCATGACGCAGGTCCACGCGCCCAGCCGCATGGTGCCGCCCATTTCTTCCACGCCGGTCAGTTCGCGAAGCTTGTAAATGATGCGGTGTGCTGTTGCAGGGTCAAACTCGCTGGAGTTGGCATCATGCAGGCCGCAGACATTCCGAGCGAACTCGATGCACGCCGTCTGCATGCCCAGGCAGATGCCGAAGTAAGGCACGGCACCTTCGCGGGCAAAGCGGATCGCGTTCAGCATGCCTTCCACGCCGCGTTTCCCGAACCCGCCCGGAACCAGGATGCCGTCGAAACCTTCAAGCTGCTGCTCGTAATTGCGGTCGCCTGTCTCAAGGCCTTCCGCCTCAATCCAGGTCACGCGGAGCTTTAAGTTCGCGTGCAAAGCGCCGTGGACCAACGCTTCCTTCAGTGATTTATAGCTGTCCTCGTACTCGACATACTTGCCCACGATACCGATGTGGACCTCATCCTTCGGATGGTAGGCGTGGTCAACCAGTTCGCGCCATTTCGTCATGTCGGCATCTTTTGCATCCAGTCGCAGGTAATTCATCACCAGCGTGTCGACATGCTCGGCTTCAAAGGCGAGGGGCAGTTCGTAGATGTTGGCGACGTCCAGCGCGGCAATGACGGCGCGCTCTTCCACGTTGCAGAAGGCGGCAATTTTGCCGCGCATCTCGCGGGGCAGGGGACGTTCGGACCGGCACAGCAGGATGTCCGGCTGGATGCCGATGGAGAGCATTTCCTTCACGGAGTGCTGGGTTGGCTTGGTCTTCAGCTCTTGTGCGGCAGCAATCCAGGGCACCAGCGTCACGTGGACGAACAGCGTGTTTTCCCGGTGCAGGTCCTGTCGCATCTGCCGGATGGCTTCGAGAAAGGGCAGCGACTCAATGTCGCCAACCGTTCCGCCAATCTCGACAATGCAGACGTCGCAGTCCGCCGCGACCTTGCGCATGGCGTTCTTGATCTCGTTGGTCACGTGCGGGATCACCTGCACGGTCTTGCCAAGGTAGTCGCCGCGGCGCTCCTTGGTGATGACCTGCTCATAGATCCGGCCGCTGGTCAGGTTGTTGTCGCGCGACAGCTTGGCATGTGTAAAGCGCTCGTAGTGGCCCATATCCAAGTCGGTTTCAGCACCATCGTCCGTGACGAATACCTCGCCATGCTGGAAGGGTGACATAGTACCGGGATCCACATTCAAGTAGGGATCAAACTTCATCAAACCGACGCGCAAACCGCGCGCCTCAAGCAGGCAGCCAATGGATGCAGCCGCAAGTCCTTTACCGAGCGAAGACACAACGCCGCCCGTTACAAAGATGTATTTCGCTGACATCTCCGCCTCGTTCTCTTTAGGTTGTCGTGATTGGCCGTGCGTGGGGTGCACGTCTGAGTATACCAAGCTGGTTCCCGCTGCCTGTTCAGAACGTGCCCAGGCCTGCAGCTTCCTTCAACAGCAGCAGGTACCAAAGCACAGGGGCAGCCACCAAAAGCGCGTCGATGCGGTCGAGAATGCCGCCATGGCCGGGCAGCATGGCTCCCGAATCCTTGACGCCCACCCCGCGCTTGAGCGCACTTTCCAGCAGATCACCCACCTGCGCCGCGATATTGACGATCGCAGCCAGCAGCAGTGTCTGCCACAGCGGCTCGGTGATGTGCAGGGTGGTACTGCCATGGCGTCCTACAGCCTGGCACACGGCCGCGAGCGCGCCCGCAATGGCGACCGAACCCACGATGGAGGCCAGTGCTCCCTCCTGCGTCTTGTTAGGGCTAAGCGCAGGTGCCAGCTTGCGCTTGCCGAACGCCTTGCCGACATACAGGGCAGCGATGTCGCCCGTCCAGACCACAAGCATTAGGAAGATGAGCAGCGTGGGGCCGTTCTCACGGGCAATGATCTGGGGCAACAGGGTCAGCGGATAGGCAACGTAGATCAGGCCGAAGAAGCCTGCTGCCGCGATCGGCAGAACACGATCCAGATGGCCGGTCCTCGCCTCGCGGAACGAGATGATTGTGAGCAGGCTCAACCCGAGCGCGCTCAAAACCGGCAAAGCGGCCTCAAGCGGGCGGAAGTAAGTCACCAAAAAGAGCACGGCGACCGCAGGCAGCAACCACCAGGCGGGCACCACTTCATCACCCGCACGGGTCAGTGCAACGTACTCATACGCTGCCAGCATGGCGACCAACGCCGACACAAGGATCAGGGCAAGCTGATTGCCCCAGAAGACAAGGCCGAAAACGGCTGCGATTAGAACAATGGCGGTAAGGATTCTCTTCATAGGCCAGAGAAAAGCATACCGCCTGCAGTTCTAAGTGGTGCGCTCCAGGCGTGCCTTGCTGCTGTCCCAATCGGTCAGCGCAACGACGGTCGACTCAACCAGACCGTTCACGCGGAACAGCGCGGCAGCCTTCGTTCCGCTGAATCCGAACAGTTCAGGCTTGATGAAGGAAGACGCCGCGAAGGCTGCGTCGATCTTGCCATGCGCGTTGAAAGAGAGTGCGGGGGATGCTCCCAATGGGTAGTCGGTGAGCAAGGATTGCACCAACACCAACGATCCTGTGAGCAGGCAGGCCAGCGCCGCGGGCGGGTTTTTCTTGCGGAGAACGAGCGCCGACGCCAGAAAGAAAGCAGCGTGGCCATAGTCAATGAAGCCATGCACCTTTGCGCTGATGGGCTTGGGGAATTTGTACTCATCCGGTAGAACTGCGTTGGAAGGCATTCGACGACTCCACAATCTATTTCCGGTAAAACTCACGCGGATTTCTTGTGGGATGTCAGGACAGCCTGCTGACCTAGTGGTCACAATGCCCATGTCGAGCAGTAGCGTAGATCGGCGCGATTCGGCTTGCCTAGTGACGTACAAGTTCCGGCATAGCCGGGTCGGGCAAGGCCTCATCGGTGAACTCAGTGTCTAGACCGCCAAAGCGGCGGCTACGTTGCTGGTACGCGGCGATGCCTTCCAGCAGGTGGACGCCGCGAAAGTCGGGCCACAAGCGGTCCGTGACATAAAGTTCCGCATACGCGATCTGCCAAAGCAGGTAGTTGGATACCCGCATCTCGCCACTGGTGCGGATCAACAAGTCCGGATCGGGCATGTGGGCGGTGTACATATGCCGGGAAAGTGCTTCCTCATCCAGGGCATCCATGCCGCCTGCACCCAGCAGGTCTTCCACAGAGCAGCCCCGCCGCCGTGCCTCCGATAGCAGGTCGGTCACAATGGCTCGGGTAGCATCCACAATCTCGGCGCGCGAGCCGTAATTCAGTGCCAGCGTCAGGGTCGTGCCGGTGTTGCTAGCGGTTTCTTCGGCTGCCCACTGCATGGTTTCCTGCACTTCGACAGGCAGTTCCTGCGTGCGCCCAATGTAGGCCATGCGGACGTTGTTGTCGTTCATCCGCTTCACATTGCCAACCAGGTAGTTGCGCAGCAGCTTCATCAGAAAGCCGACTTCGGCCTTCGGACGGCGCAGATTGTTCTCAAGTGAGAAGGCGTAAAGCGTCAGAAAGGGAAGATTGATGCGGCTTGCAGTTTCAACGACGAACTGCACACTTTCGGCACCCTTTTGGTGCCCTAGAAAGCGTTTTAAGGCGCGTTTGCCCGCCCATCGACCATTGCCGTCCATGATGACGGCCACATGCTCGGGAATGCGTTCCGGGTCCAGGGTGCGGTACACCTCCAGCTCGTTTGGCAGCAGCTCGTGGATACGCAGGGCCTGGGTCAGTGGCAAAGGGGACTCCAACAATACTGGACTTCCGCTCGACCCTAGCACGTCCGCTTGGGCCGTTGCAACGAATTGCAGCGGCCCTTTTCCGGACAGGAGATCGGAGAGGAGGAGGCGGGTACTGGTCTAAGCCATGCGGCGTCGGCCAGACGCCAGTTCGCGCACGTGGTTCAGGAAAATTGACTTCTGAAGAGCGTCCAGTTGCGCACAGAAGCCAGCAATTTCAGCCAGAAAGGGATCCGCCAGCAACACCGCGGCTTCGTCCTTGTGGCGGGTCTTGGCATCGCGCAGAAGCGCGCTGATATCCACCTGCAGTGCTCGCGCCAACCGCTCCAATGACGAAAGGGTAGGCATGGCCTTGCCGTTTTCAATCTTGGAGATGTAGGTGCGCGGCACGTTCATGCGTCCGGCCAGTTGACGCTGGCTCAGGTTTCGCACCCGGCGCAGATCGCGAACGGCGCTTGCCACCTGAATGCCGCTGTCCTGGGTTGCCGCGGCTGGGGGGACCAGCGACAGTGTCGGTGCCGCGACCGGCTCCGGTTCTTCCACGTCCAGTGGCTTGCGGCACTTCCGGCACATTGCGTTACCTGCACGGAACTGCACCAGGCTGCAATGGTCGCAGCGCAGGACCTCCCGTTGTTCCACGGGTGCCATCATGGTTGCCATAGTGTGTGTAGCGGATGGGTGCCAGAGCAGGGCCCCATAACGCGCACGTCCGATAAAGAACGACCGCGATGTTCCTACTCTGATACGGGGTAACTCCTGAGTCAAGGGGCCGGTGGACGAATCGTCCTGGATGGCAAGCAAAAACGGGAACGGAACCAACTAAGTAACGGAAGTGCCGCCATTTGCGAGCAGCAAGGAAGCCTGGGTAGTCTGCACGCCGGCTGCGTGCCAGCGTTCGGTCATGGCGGCCATGCTGGTAGCATCGATGCCGCGAACGGCATCCTCGATCACGGTGACTTCAAAACCAAGGGCCTTGCCGTCAAGCGCCGAATAACCGACGCAGTAATCCCAAGCCAGGCCACAAATGAAAAGCCGGGAGAGACCGCGGTCCCGCAGGTAACCTGCCAGGCCAGTCGACGTAGTTCGGTCGTTCTCAAGAAAAGCCGAATAGGAGTCGACATTCTTCCGGAAACCTTTGCGAACAATCAGGCCTGCGTGGGGCAGGTAGAGTTTCGGGTGCAACGCAGCCCCGGGTGTCTCCTGTAGGGTGTGATCCGGCCATAACGATTGGGTGCCGTACTCGGCTTCGACAGTATCCAGAAAGGGGCGTTTGCCATGGCTGCTGCCGAATGAGATGTGTCCGGCAGGGTGCCAGTCCTGCGTTAGGACGACCTCGGAAAAGCGCTCTCCCAATTGATTGATGATGGGGATAACGGCGTCGCCATCCGGCACAGCCAGGCTGCCACCCGGCATAAAGTCCGTTTGCACGTCGATGACGAGGAGAACCTCGCCTGCTTTCCTGGTCATGAGCAATCCCCCTGTGCAGATGAGATGCTGCGCACGGCTGCTGAAGTTCCAAGCAGCCCGATACACTGTCGGCATGCTCAAACCCTGCCATGCCGAGGCCCGCCTTCGGGTGCGATACGCCGAAACCGACCAGATGGGCGTTGTCTATCACTCGAATTACCTGATCTGGTTTGAGGTAGGGCGGGTGGAGCTGCTGCGCTCCCTGGGCGTTCCCTACAAGCAGTTGGAGCAGGAACACGGTTGCATGATTGCAGTGGTAGGAGCTGAGTTGCGGTACCGGTCACCGGCGCGGTACGACGACGAGATTGCTGTCCGTACAAGCCTGTTGGCCATGCGCGGAGCCGTGATCAAGATCGGCTATCAGGTTGTTCGCGTGGAGGATGAAAAGCTGTTGTGCGAAGGCACTACCACACACGTTGTTGTGGATCGCGCCATGACGAAGCGAACATTGCCGGAGCCGTACGAACGTGCGTTTCGCGCTTTGCTGCAAGGCGTAAGCGCGGACCGGAGCTAGACTTCGTCCTGCAAGGCTGCGTCGTCGATCTTCTTTGAATTGTTGACCAGGTCGCGCAGTTCTTTCGAAGGTTTGAAGTAGGGCACGCGCTTTGCGGGCACGTCGACCTTGACACCGGTTTTAGGATTCCGCCCGGTACGCGAGTTGCGCTGCCGTGTGCGGAACGAGCCGAAGCCTCGGATCTCGACCTTTTCGTCTTCTTTCAGCGCCTGGACGATTCCTTCAAAGAAGGTCTCCACGATAACGTCGCTCACACGACGTGGCAGGTCGTCTAGAGAGGTTACCTGATCTACAAGTTCAGCCTTGGTCATGCGTAATAGTTCCAATTCAGTCTGGGGTGATGGAAGTTTACACCGGCAAAGCCCGGCAGTTCGGCCCAGGACACTTGGAGCCAGTTGACAGGCTGCGCCACCGGCGCGAAGACTTCAGAAGACATGCTTCGCACCCTACTGATCTCCCTTTCGCAGAACGGTACCCTTCGCAACCTCATGGAACGCTCCGAGCCGGGCAAGCGGATCTCCAGCCGCTTTGTTGCAGGGCTGTCGGTGGAGGACGCGCTGCGCGTGACAGCGGACCTGAACCGGGAGGGGTTTGCCGTCTCGTTGGATTCGTTGGGCGAAAGCGTTGCTACCGAGGCGCAGGCACGATCCGCGGCCAATCTGTACCACCAGCTGCTTGATGCAATTGCAGCCCGCCACCTGAACGCAAATGTGTCTGTAAAACTGACGGGCGTGGGCATGGACGTGTCGCCAGCACTGGCCGAGAGCACTGTGGGCGGGATCGTTGCGCACGCTGCAGAGCTTGGCAACTTCGTGCGCATCGACATGGAAGGGTCGTCGTATACAGAACCGACCATCGCCCTGACAGAGCACCTGCACGCAAAGTATCCAGGTGCCGTGGGCACGGTTCTGCAGGCCTACCTGTACCGCACAAAGTACGACACGGAGCGGCTGCTGGAGCAGGGCATTCGCATCCGGCTGTGCAAGGGCGCGTACAAGGAGCCAGCATCGCTGGCGTTTCCGGCAAAGGCGGACGTTGATCGGAACTACGTGCAGCTGATGCAGGCCATGCTGCCGTCGGGAACGTTCTGCGGCATTGCGACGCATGATCCGGCCATGATTGAAGCGACAGAAAGTTTCGCAGCCGGACAGGCAATAGCGCGCAGTGCGTTTGAGTTCCAGATGCTGTACGGCGTGCAACGGGAACTGCAGCGCGACCTGCTGCGTCGTGGCTACGGCGTGCGCGTGTACCTGCCATTCGGCACGGATTGGTACCCGTACTTCATGCGGCGCCTAGCGGAGAGGCCTGCGAATGTGTTGTTCCTGCTGAAGAACCTGTTTTCATAATTTATTACTGAACTAGGGTCGTCATCCTGAGCGCAGCGAAGGATCCCGATGCGTTTCCGCGCGCATTACAGCTCGAACCTTTCTCGAGAGAAACCCGGAAGCGCATCGGGGCAACGGAGTCCCTCGGGATCCTTCGGTCGCTTCGCTCGGTCAGGATGACGACCGCAGTGGGGTTACTGACGACGACGGAAGCGAAGTACCTTCCTCAGGACGACGGCGTGGAGCTTCGTTTCCGCGCTTCCCACACCTTGACGTACTTCCAGTGCGCGTACACCGCATGGTTCAGGTGAAATATCAGACCCTCTGCGCCATCCAGAAAGCCCGCACGCAAGAGGTAGTTCTTCAGGAATCCGAAGAACGGGTTCACGAACGATTGCAGAAGGATGACCGCGTCCGACGTGCCTGCCTTGCGGCGACCCAGGGCGACCACGGTGCCGGTGCTGTACTCGTTCATGTGGTCGAGGTAGTTGGCGAAGTCGGGATAGCCGTAATGCAGAAGGTGGTGGGTCAGCTTGCCCTTGTCGGCCTTGTACTGGGGTGTGCCGTGCGGACCTATGCTTTCATCCACGGTGGCTATGCCGCGCCGAAATAGCCGCAGCTTCTCGTCCGGGTACAGGCCGCCGTGCCGCATCCATCGCGTCATGAAAATGTTCAGTCGCGGCATCCAGAAGGCGTTCCGGTCCGCGTTCGTCAGAGCGGTTTGGATCTCCCCCTGCAGCTCCGGTGTGACGACTTCATCCGCATCCAGCAGCAGAATCCAGTCGGACGTGCATTGCGCGATGGCGATGTTTTTCTGCTCGGCATGGCCCTTGAAGTCGCGGTTGTAGCTGTGCTTCGCGCCGAAGCTCCGCGCGATCTCCGGCGAGCGATCCGTCGATCCGGAATCGACAATAACGATTTCATCGACCCAGCCCGACAGCGCAGCCAGCGTCCGCGGCAGGTTCTTCTCTTCGTTGGTCGCGATCATGGCGACGGAGATGGTCGGTCTAGGCTGGCCGGGCATGCTCGGCTGAGTCTATCGCAGGCTTGCGGCTGCTGAACGATTGCCCGTGCTGATGATGGGTGCAGCCATGTACGATTGCGCAATAGACCTCATCCTGGGAGATCCCGTCACCGTGCCCACTGCTTCATCGCGTTCTAAGTCAATCTTTTCCGTTCTTCGCCAGAAGTCAGTTGCTGCCTGTGGATTGCTTGCGTTCTCCATCTGCGGCATGAACGTGTTTGCACAGCAGCCGGCAAAGCCGAAGACTCCGGGGAACGACTGGATCAACCTGTTCAACGGCACTGACCTCGCCGGTTGGACGCCCATTGGAGCTGAAAGCTGGACAGTGGAAGGCGACGGCATCCTGCATGGCAAGGGCTTGACCAAGGCCTACGGCTACCTGGAAACGGCGAAGGACTACAAGGACTTTCAGCTATCCTTGCGCTTCAAATGCGTGGGCGACGGCAACAGCGGTGTGTTCTTCCACACCGGCTTCAAGGGCGTGGATGCCACGACCGGCATGCAGTTTGAAATAGATTGCACCATGATGCACCACACCGCGGGCGTGTACGCCGAAGACGGCCGTGGATGGGTGGTGTGGCCCTCGCCGGAGAACGAAGGCGTTGTGCGCAAAGGTGAGTGGAATGATTACCTGGTCGAAGTGGTTGGCAACCGCTACCGTTCGCGTTTGAATGGCGTGCAGATGGTGGACTTTACCGACCCGAAGCCCGGCGCGCCTGACGGCAAGATCGCGCTCCAACTCCATGCCGGTGGCGCAGGCAACATGCAGTTCAAGGACATCTGGATCCGTGACCTTACACAACGATAAACATCGGGTGTCCCATGTCTCGAAGAGATGTGGGATTTCCGTGCGGGCAAGGATCACCACCTCACGTCTCAGAAGCGAGACGTGGGGCATCCTCTTGTCACTCGGTCTGCTGTGCGCGGGTACGATGCACGCGCAGGACCAGCACGCAGGTTGGACCGACTACGGCGGCTCGCCGGATGGCGCGCAGTTCTCGTCGCTGCAGCAGGTAAACCGCGCGAACGTGGCGAAACTGCAGCGCGCGTGGAGCTTCGCCACGGGTGACGATCGCGGTTACCTGTTCAACCCCCTGGTCATCGGCAGCACGATGTATGTGCTGGCCCATAACAACTCCGTTGTCGCTCTCGATGCCGCGACGGGCAGGGAGCTGTGGACACACGGCTTTCAGGCAAAGACGCCGCTGATTACGACTCGCGGCATCAACTATTGGCAGAGTGCGGACGGCAAAGATCGCCGCCTGATCCTTGCCGTGGACAATGCCCTGCAGGAACTGGATGCGGTGACCGGCAAGTCGATCACAGCAGGTTTTGGGACGAATGGCCGGGTTGATCTACGTGAAGGCCTGGGGCGCGACGCGGGTAAGCTGGCGCTGGTGCAGTCCTACAATCCCGGCAAGGTGTACAAGGACTTGCTGATCCTCGGGTCGGCCACGAACGAGGAGTACAACTCCGGCCCCGGCGATATCCGCGCTTACAACGTGTTGACCGGTGCGCTGACGTGGACATTTCACACCATTCCGCATCCCGGTGAGTTGGGTTACGACACCTGGCCGAAGGACGCCTGGAAAACGGTGGGTGGAGCGAACAACTGGGCAGGCATGGCCCTGGATGAGAAGCGCGGCACCATATTCATTCCGACCGCCAGCCCGAAGTACAACTTCTACGGCGCAAACCGCCCCGGCAAAAACCTGTTCGGCGACAGCCTGCTGGCGCTGGATGCCGCGACTGGTAAGCTGCGCTGGTATTACCAGATGGTCCACCACGATATTTGGGATTACGACAACGGCACCACGCCCATGCTGCTGACGGTGAAGCACAACGGCAAGTCGCAGGACGTGGTGGCGCAGGCCAGCAAAGTTGGATTCGTCTGGGTATTCGACCGCGAGACCGGCAAGCCGCTGTGGCCCATTGAAGAACGCGCAGTGCCCAAATCGGAGATGCCGGGCGAGCAGACCTGGCCGACGCAGCCGTTCCCATCGCAGCCCGCGCCGTTCGCTCGGCAGGCGTTCACCGCCAAAGACCTTAGCCCCTACCTCGAACCGGCAGAGCGCGAAGCCCTGACTCGCCAGATGCAGGCCGCCCACAACGAAGGTCTGTTCACACCGCCCGGCACAGAAGACACCGTCGAAATGCCTGGCAACAACGGCGGCGCCAACTTCGGCGGAGCCGCTGCTGATCCTGCGCACGGGATGTTCTACATCGTGTCGAAGGACCTGCCCGCCATGCTGAAGCTGACGCTGGCTCCACCGGCACAGCCCGGCCTTGCGACGGCAAATGTCGAGACTCGCGGACAGGCACTATTTCAATCGAACTGTGCTCTGTGCCATGGCACAAATCGTGAGGGCAAGCCACCGGGCATCCCGTCGCTTGTGGATGTACATGCCCGCCTGAACAGCACGCAGATTGCGCAGACCGTCCATTACGGCAGAGGCCCCATGCCGTCGTTCTCGCAGTTGACCGGACCAGAGGTGGACAGCATTGTGGCCTATCTGAAGAAGCCGGAACTTGCCGCTCCGCTTGCGCCGGTGAAAGCGGATGCAGGTCAGGTCGATCCACTGACAGCACATTACCGCAGCAGCTTTGGCTTTATGTTTGCGGAAAGCGGACTGCCTGTGATCGCTCCGCCATGGACGACGCTGACCGCTTACGACCTGAACACCGGCAAAATTCGCTGGCAGGAACCGTTGGGTGACGTTCCGGAACTTGCCGCGCAGGGACATACCGGCACCGGCACGCACTTTCCGAAGGTAGGGCCGGTCGTGACGGCAGGCGGCCTGATCTTTACAGGGTCGCGTGACCGCAAGATTCGCGCAATCGACTCCTCCACGGGCAAGGTGCTTTGGGAGACCGAGGTAGGCGAGGCCATGGAGGGCATGCCTGCGATCTACCAGGTGGATGGACGCGAGTACATCGTGTTCTGCGCCGCCGCACGCGCCACCACTCACACGCACGCAATCCCGGGGCACCCCATCTCGACCGACGCGATCCACGGCGAGTACATTGCTTTCGCTTTGCCTTCCAAGTAAGACTTTCGCTGTACCGTTCGTTGAGGAGATGCATGCCGATCAAAGCGCGCCTGGGTGCCATGATGTTTCTCGAGTACGTCGTCTGGGGCACGTGGTGGGTTACCACCGGGACCTGGCTGTCGGTTGAGAAGCACTTCACCGGGCAGCAGATTGGTCTGATCTCCGGCACCACAGCAGTAGGTGCGATCGTTGCGCCGTTTTTCGTTGGACTCATCGCGGATAAGGTGTTTGCAACGGAGAAGATCCTGGCGACCCTTCACGTCATTGGCGGCCTCTTGCTTTACCTTGCTTCGCGCCAGTCCACGTTTCCGGCGATCTACACCCTGCTGTTGCTGCATTGCGCTTGTTACATGCCGACGCTGGCCCTGACGAACTCGCTTTCGTTCCGGCATATAAAGAACCCTCAGCAGGAGTTTGGACCGATCCGCGTCATGGGAACGCTGGGCTGGATTGTGATCAGCCTCACGGTAGGCGCGTTAAAGATCGAAACCACTTCCACACCGCTGCTGTTAGGCGCGGCCATGTCGATGGTGATGGCCGCATACTCGCTGACCCTGCCGCATACGCCACCGCTGGCAAAGGGGGATCGACTCACCATTGGCAGCCTGTTTCCTCGGGAAGCACTGGCGTTGTTGAAGGAGCGGTCCATGGCCTCGTTTGCCATCGCTTCCTTCCTGGTGTGCGTACCGCTCACTTTCTACTTCAGCTTTACGAACGTGTTTCTGAACCAGACCGGCGTCACCAATGCAGCGGGCAAAATGTCGGGCGGACAGATGTCAGAGTTGATTTGCATGCTTCTGATCCCGGTTTTTTTCCGGAGGCTTGGGGTTAAGTACATGCTCGCTTCAGGCATGCTGGCGTGGGTTGTGCGGTATCTGTTGTTTGCCTACGGCAACGCGGGTTCGGGCATGTGGATGCTTTGGTTGGGCATCCTTCTGCACGGCATCTGCTATGACTTCTTCTTCGTCACCGGGCAGATTTATATCGACCGGAAAGCCCCTGCACACATGCGCGCAGCAGCACAGGGTTTGATCGCGTTCATCACGCTGGGCATGGGGATGTTTGTCGGGTCATGGCTCTCGGGCGTCGTAGTGGACCGTTACACGGTGAGCACGGCGGGAGCTGCTCCGGTCTACAACTGGCACGGCGTCTGGATCTTCGCCAGTGCGGCGTCGGCGGCGGTTCTGGTCGCATTCCTGCTGCTGTTCAACGAGCGGGAGAGTGCACCCGTTACATCCGCGGCATCGGAGCCCATGGCTGGTGTGCCGCTGTAATTCGCACTTACCACAGTCACCCTGAGCGCAGCGAAGGATCCCCGCGAAACCATACCTGTACACCGCCGCCTGAAGCTTTCAACCTGAAAGCTCCAGGCGGCGGTTCTGATGTCCAGTTCACGGGATTCCTAGGTCGCTACGCCCGGTCAGGATGATGAGTGTCTTACTACGTGCGGATAGCACCGACTGCGCCGGTGCCTACCGGAACTGCTTCACATCGAAGCCAAGAGCGTACTTTTCGCCGTCGTTCTGCATTTCATCCCAGGTGACGGTCCGACCCAGTTCGGCTGACTTTCTGCCCATCATGCAGCTAAGCGCTGTCTGCACACCGGCAGGGATCTGGTTCTGGAAGGTGTTGCCAGTAATGCTGCCGATGAAGCTGCGATCTTTCATGGCATCGGCTTCTGCCAGGTTGTTCGTCGGCGTTGCGGGCGGGTTGCCGCTCCACGTCCATGGATGCTTGCCTGTGATGCCGAAGTTGCCGCTATACGGACTCTCCGCGTACCCTTCGCTACCGTAAAACGTCTCGGAAACGCCCGCACCTTTTACATTGAACTGCGTGGAAGTGAAGGTGAACGTGACGTCGCCTGGGTAGGTGAAGATCACCTCGTAGTTGTCCGATATATCGCCAAAGGTGATCACCTTGCGGCTACGCCTCGCGATTGCGCTGACCGGGTGTGTGCCCATCACCCAGTTGCACACGTCGATGACGTGGATGCTTTGTTCCAGCAGGATGTCGCCGGAAATGGTCTTGTCCCAAAGCCAGTTGCGCAGGCGCTTCTCATCGGCGCCCATGTTGCCACGATCCGGATAGGACTTGGGAATGGAGTCATACCGGCCCGTCAACGAAGCGACTTTGCCGATCTGGCCAGCCTGGATGCGACGCACCAGCTCGACAAACGGCGGAGCAGAGCGGATCTGGAAGCCGACCGCCATGCTCAGCTTGCCGTCGTGTTTCTTCGCAATTTCGAGTGCGTGGCGTGTCTGCGGAACATCCACGCCGACCGGCTTCTCGCAGTACACGTGCTTGCCGCCTGCTGTCAGACCGTCCAGATGTTCGACGTGGAAGATGGGTGGCGTTGAAATCTGTACAGCATCGATGTCTTTCGACGCGGCCATCTGCAGGTAGGCGTCCCAACCGTGGAACGTCAGCTTAGGGTCCACCACAGGCTGGCCGAGTGACGCGTTTACCTGGTCGAAGTGCTGCTTGCCCGTGGCGAGCTGGTCAGGAAAAATGTCTCCCAACGCAACGATGCGCGCGCCAGCGTTCTTCGCGAACGAAGTTGCAACGCCTGTGCCGCGATTGCCGCAGCCAAGCAGGCCGTAGTGCACGGCGGAATTTGCGGCGTAGCTGAAGGCCGTTTTAGGCGAAACGATCAGCAGGCCACACGCGCCGGCACTCTTTACAAAACTTCTACGGTCCATTTTGTTCGGCTCCCTGAACTGGTTAAGAAATTACGCTTGCTTGCTCTGCTCGATCATGCGTTCCAGGTAGGTCTTTTCCTCGCGCACATCGGCAACCTGCTGCGGTCCTGAGGTTTCGCGCTCGATGGTCACTGCGCCCTTGTATCCCGCCGCGCGCAGGCCCTGGAAGACCTTCAGAAAGTCAACGTCGCCCTTGCCGATCAGAACTTCCTGGCCGAGCTTTGCCGGGTTGGTGGGCCACTTGCCATCTTTCGCGTGCATGGCCTGTATGTGAGGGCCAAGCACCTTGATGGCATCGACCGGATTCGACTTGCCGTAGAGGATCAGGTTGGCAGTATCCAGGCCGACGCCAAGGTTTGGCCGCGCCACATCGTGGATCATGCGCAGAACGGTGATGGGTGTTTCCTGTCCGGTTTCCATCAGGAAGCTCTGGCCGTTGCCAGCGCAATGGTCGGCAAGCTGGCGGATCGCCAGCACCGTGCCTTCATAGAGCGGGTCCTTCGGATCTTCAGGGATGAAGCCGCAGTGTGTCTGGATTTGCTTGATGCCCAGCAGCTTTGCGAAGTCAGAAGTTTGCTTCAACGCATCCACACGGGCCTGGCGGTACGCAGGTGGTACCAGGCCGATGGTCGCCGGGCCTTCCAGGAAATCCCACTTCAGCGGCTGTGGGTAGACCACCTCTGCCGTGGTCGCGGTGACTTCGTTCTTGTCCAGCAGATCAGCGAACTGCTTTGCCAGGGCAGGCGTGTATTTGCCCAGGTAGCCGTCCAGTGACAGGAAGCAGGTAGGTAGGCCAAGTTCGTGCACCAGTGCGATCTTCTTTGCGGGATCGGGGAAAGGCTTGATCAGCAGGCCTAGCGCCATGGGTTCGGGAATTGGGGCGGGTGCACTGGCTCGTGCGAACGGCTCGACGCCAAGCGCCAGGCCGGCGGCGCAGGTACCTGCGGCTTTCAGGAACGTGCGTCGGTCCAGCGTTGCTGCAGGCTGTGATGGCAGAACGCTGTGGCTGCTTGTCATGGTCTTCTCCGGGCGGTGCTTCGAGTAGAGGTAGGGCATTCAGCAGAAGCAGGTGTGTGTCCATCTTCGCTCAAATCGCAGAAAAGGTGTTCTTTGCATCTCCAAGAATTTCCTGCATCGCGGTAGTTGCTGCGCAGCGCACAGAGCGGGCCGTTTTATGATGAGGGTGGCCCCCACGGCCGGATGACTTTCAGGAAACCAGTTTGCCCTTAGAAAATGTATCGCCCGCTCAACACTGGATGCTCACAGAAATGCGCGAGCAGCCGCAAAGCCTTTCCGCCACGCTGGCGCAGTATGTCGATGCTTCCGGTTTCCGGGAGGAAGCCGTAGAACCGATCCGCGCATGGATGCGCGATGAATCAGAGCTGCTGATTTGCGCCAGCGGATCGAGCCGCCACGCAGGCCTGGTGGGCCAGGCATGCATCGAGGCGGAAAGTACACTGCGTGTAGCGGTGGAGTTTGCCAGTGAGTACGGCTTTCGCGATGTGCGTGCCTCATCAGAGGCTGGCGTCATCGTGATTTCGCAATCGGGGGAGACGGCGGACACGTTGGCAGCTCTTCGGCTGGCCGCGGGACGGCAGCAGCGTACCCTGTCCATCACTAATGTTGCCGCCTCGACTATGGCGCGCGAGGCAGATGTTGCCATGCCCGTTGCAGCCGGACGCGAACGTGCCATTCCTGCTACGAAAAGCTTTACGGGTCAGTTGCTTGTGCTCCGCATCCTTAGCCTGTTGGCAGCAAAGCAGGGCGCTGAAAACCAGGATGAAGTGGATAAGAAGCTGAACCAGTTGCGTGCGCTGCCCGCAGTCGTAGATGCCCAGATGGATCGTTGGCAGACCTCTGCAAAGGCCGCTGCAGAACGATTCCAGGGGGCCGCAAGTTTCCTGTTTTTGGGTCGCGGTATCCACTTTCCCATCGCCTCTGAAGGTGCGCTGAAGCTGAAGGAGAGCGCCTACCTGCATGCCGAGGGTTACCCCGCGGGCGAACTGAAGCACGGCCCGAACGCCTTGGTCAGCGAGAGTGCTCCGCTGGTGTTTGTCGCGACCTTTGACCCAGACAGCGAAAGCTCTGTTCTGCGTCACGAGAAGGATTTGCTGCTGCTGCGTGATATGCGTCAGCAGGGAGCCGGCATCATCGCCGTAGGCAACACAGGCGACACCGCCGTGGAAGAACTAGCCGATGTGTTCCTGGCTGTGGACGCCGTTGCAGAGCCGTTGCTGCCCATCTGCGAAGTGATCCCGCTACAGTTTCTGGCGTACTACTTCGCCATTGGTCGCGGCATTGATGTAGACAGTCCACGCAACCTGGTGAAAGCCGTGGTGGTTGAGTGAGACGCCTGCGTGTGATGTGGAGTCGCGCATGAAGATTGCACTGCTTGGTTACGGCTTTATGGGCGGGGCGCATCTGGCCGCCATGCAGCGCATCCACGGTGTCGAGGTCGTTGCGGTTGCAACGCGCACACGTCCATCCGCTGATGCACCCGCAAAGGGCAATCTTGACCTGAAGAGCGGGCCTCTGCCGGACAGCGTTCGGTGGGTCCCCGACTGGCGCGATGTCATTGCCGATCCGGCAGTGGAAGCAGTAGATGTTTGCCTGCCTACAGACCTGCACCGCGAGGTTGTATCCGCGGCGCTGGCCGCAGGCAAGCATGTGCTTTGCGAGAAGCCCATGGCGCTGAATACGGCAGACTGCGACGCCATGATGCAGGCAGCGCAACGCAGCGGACGAGTGTTCATGGTGGGCCAGGTGCTGCGTTTCATGCAGCCCTACGCGTACGCTGCCCGCTTTGTGCAGGAACATCGGGATGCTATCGATAAGTGTGTTCTGCAGCGCAGCACCGGCTACCCGCAATGGGGTGGATGGCTCGCAGATGAGGCACGCAGTGGCGGTGCCATTCTTGATCTGCTGAGCCATGATCTTGACCAGGCATTGAACCTGTTTGGTACTCCTGAGACGGTGCGGGCCGAAAGCCTGGGGGAAGTGGACACGGCTAAGTGCACGCTTCGATACGCGGACGGTTTAGATGTGACGGTGCAAGGCGGCTGGTTTGCGCCGGACGTTACTTTCTCTGCCAGCTTTGAACTTCAGGCAGGTACGACTTCGCTCACCTTCCGCGAAGGCGTTCTGCGGGAATCGCTTGCAGATGTAGAGCGGGTCATTGAGATGCCCGAAGAGGACGCCTACTTTGACGAAGTAGCCTACTTCATCGACTGCTGCCGCAGCGGTGCACAACCGGATCGCTGCCCGCCTTCTGCATCTGCGGATGCGGTACGAATTTCGAACCTGATCAAGGCCTCGCGCGAGGCGAATGGAAGGGAACTGCCATGGCAATCGTAGATCCAATGGAAATTGGCCTGATGTTCTGGGCTGAAGACATGGCAACGGCAACGCTGGACAAGGTGCGTGGCTACGGCCTGCGCAACGGCCAGCTTGGCCTGGGGCCAAACATCGATCTGGCAAAAGCCCTTCCGGACTGGCAGGCGGTTCAGCCTTCCTCGGGCATCGTTCTGACAGCCGCGGTCTGTTCGTACGAGGGCGAGGATTACAGCAATCTGCAGCGCGTGCATGAGTCGGTAGGCTTCACCACTCCGAAGTACCGTGCAGAGCGCATTGCGCGCACCAAGGCCATTGCAGCGTTCGCCAATGAGCTTGGGCTGAAGGCGGTTTCATGCCACATTGGCTTCATCCCCGCGGATCCTGCAGAGCACCTGTATGCCGAGTTGATCGAAGTGACTCGCGACATCTGCGACGACCTGGCGGCACGCGGCCAGAACTTTGTGCTGGAGACCGGGCAGGAGTCAGCGGCGGTGCTGCTGGGCTTTTTCTCCGACGTGGATCGCACCAATCTCAAGGTCAACTTCGACCCCGCCAACATCGTGTTGTACGGTTCCGGTGATCCTGTGGAAGCTCTGGTTCTGCTGCGCCCATACATCCTGTCGGTGCATTGCAAAGACGGCACGCTGCCCGCGAGTGAGGGCAGCCTTGGCCACGAATGCGGACTCGGCGACGGCGAGGTGGACTTCCCATCGTTCCTCGCACAGCTTAAGTCGATGGGGTACACCGGGCCGCTGACTATCGAGCGTGAGGAACCGGACGAAGCGCAGAAGTCTGCGGATGTACGTACTGCGATTGAACGGCTGAAGGTGTGGAAGGCCGAGGCTGGTATCGCATAAGCGGTGCTTTGCTGTTGTGCTGCTCCGGGAATAAGCAGGTCCTTCGCTGCGCTCAGGATGACGTTCCTGCATTGAACATGATTTTCGCGTTCCACTTGACGTCGAGTGAGCGGCAATTGAGATCAAGTAGAAGGGCTGCCACGCTGGCAGCCCTTCTACTTGAGCACTAGTGACTAGAGCGCAGCCATGACCTCGCGATACAGGTACAGCGCGCCTTCCACGCCGTCCCATGGACCCTCTTCGTATTCCAGTGCGAAGACGCCGTCATAGCCGTTGTTCAGCATGATGCGTACGCCGCGCTGCACGTCCGGGTTCTCCCAGCGGCTCCAGTACTTGGCATGGACAGTGGTGTGCGCGTAGGGCGCGACGTCGTTCAGCGCGTGCTGCACAAGGTACTTGTGCTCCCAATTACCGAAATCAGGGCTGGCCTCGCAGAAGCGGCTATTCACCTCTTCAATAATGATGCGGATATTGATGGGGTTCGCGGTCAGACCCCAGTGGTTTTCCAGCGTAACTTTGACGCCGACTTTTTCGCCGTGCTCGGCCATCTCCTTGAACGATTCGATGGCCTGGTCAAGGTACTTCTCAATCTTCGGGTTCTTGGGGTAGCTGCTTGGGTCCGCCTCGGCGATGGGCGAGATGCGGGGGCCTCCCGTATTCACACGCATGGATTTTGCACCGATGATGGCCGCTCCGTCCAGCCACTTCTTAGCTACCTCAATGCCGGCCTTGCGCTTGGTGTTGTCCAGGTCGCAGATGTCGCGCGGTGCGTTGTTCGAGATGTGGTGAATGTGGGTGCCGGTCTGCTGCAGTTTGGCGGCCATCTGGTCCAACCACTTGCGGCTGCTCGCCGTGGACGGGTCAAACTCCACCCAGTCGCGTGACTTGCCGAAGGAGTCGGTCACGGATGATTTCACGAACTGACTGTTGTCGGTCGCGTCACCGAAGAGGGAAGACCAAAGGTCCATCTTGTTGACGCCAGGAAAGGTCTTCTTTGTGAATTCAGGAAAATCGAGCGCAGTGATCTCGCCGTACTTCGCTTTCATGGTTTTGACGGTCGCCTGATCCGTCGTGATGGAGTTCACGGGATCGTGCACTTTGAACAGAAAGCGCAGTGGGTAGCTGTTGGAAGCGATGCGTTCGGTTTTTTCCTTGTCTGTCAGCGGGCGAAAGGCGCTGCCGTTTGCAATGGGTTCCGGCTTGGCAGCCTGGCCAGCGGCCTGCGCATCGGCAAGGTTCGAAGACGCCAGCAGGGCTGCGGCGGCAGCTGCTCCGCCGGTGTTGCGCAGGAAATTACGACGATCAACAAGGTTGCGCTTGGTCACTGAACTCATCGTGCGAGGACTCCCATGGGTGGATGGATAACGTGATGCTTCACTACGCGTGGGTGCAGGGCTGAGCTGGATTGCGTTGTCAGCCACGGCAGGGGTGTAGGGATGCCATCAGTGTAGTTCGGCACGCTGGTATTGGTCCCAGAAGTTCGTCTTGCCAGTGAAGTTCTATGCCCGCGCAGCAGGCGAGACATGGTGCCGGGCGCGCCAAAGCGCACCCATGACGGGGTCAACCACACCAGGTGCGTCGTACAGCAGCGGAATCTCGGCACGCAAACTTCTCAGCAAGGCCTCGCGCAACGGATGCACATGCTGCAGGATGCTGCCCGCAAACGCAACCTTTGGCACCCAGGCGTCACCATCAGCAAGCAACATGCGGCGGTGCAGCAGTAGGGCCAGATAGGCAAGCTCCTCCCCTTCCTTCGCCAACACCTCACCGGCAAGTGCATCTCCCTGTTCCGCGCAACGCAGAACGACAGGCGTCAGAGCTGAAATCTCGCTGAGGGGGCAAGCGTGCGCGTAGCCGACAAGGTCGTCCGGCACGGCCAATCGCCAATGCGAGAGGATCGCGCCCATCAGGTTGTTCGGCCTGCCTTCATCCTGCGCCAGGAAGCAGCTGCGCAGAGCACGCGTGCCGATGTGATGGCCCGAACCTTGGTCCGACAGGATGGGCCCGTAACCGCCCGCCGTGGTCACCGCACCATTGCTGGAACGTGCTGCTGTGTTGGAACCGGTTCCAGCCATGACCAGCATGCCGGGTTCGCCGGGGAAGGCAGCATCCAGTGCGATATCGACATCACCCAGTATCAACAGCGTGCCGCCGACATGAAGCGCGTGCGTTTCGCGCATCCAGTCAGTGACCAGCGGAACCGTTACTCCTGCCGCGCCGATGCAGGTCGAGACGACTCTTTGCATGGGGACACCAGAGATCGATTCCAGTTCGCGAAGAGCGGAACGGAAGTTCTCTGTGGCGATTTCTGCGGTGGTGCGCATCCGCTTTACGGTGCCGCTTTCCACGCGGGCAAGAACCCTGTCTTCACTGGCCAGCACGTAGGTGGTGCGTGTGCCGCCTGCATCCATTGCAAGGTAGAAAGGTTCACTCATGGGCAGCATCAAGTTTACAGGCCTTCCCACTTAGGGCAGCTTGCAGACCTGCGCAGCTGAGTTTCGATAGGGGCAGCGAAAATGGGTCTCACTGGTGGCTGGCAAAACGATCCAGGTGGCACCGAGTGGCCCCACCCGTGCAACCCGCTCTGCGTCGGAGCGATGGGCAAGTCCCGCCTGTGCCTGCATCCCTCTGGCCCAGTCTTCGGCCAGCGCAGGCATCACGGAACTGATGCCTCCATCCTTTGCGGCGTCCGGCAGGGAGCTTCGAAGGGCCACGGCGCGGAACAACTGGGCGTCCTCGCCGGGGCTGGTTGTGTAGTCCGCGTCCAGCGCGAACAGGGCGTCCACTGGTGTGTTGTCACGAGCCCAGACAAACGCCTGGGTATAGCCATTCGCTGTCGGCATGCCTGGCAGCTCGATGTGGTGGGAATGGCTGTATAGCTGGCGTTGCATCATCAGCAAGCTGAACGACGCGACTACGAGGGCAGCCCATCGCAGGTGCCGCAGCCGTGGCACCGACGCCATCCAGCCACCGAGCAGCAGCAGAAACAATAGGTAAACGATATGCAGCAGGCGCAACGGCTGCATACGAGCCAGCAACAGGCTTCGATCGGAAACATGAATGAAGCAAAGCGCGCCTGCACCGACGATGCAAACGGCAAGCACCGCCGCAGACGCTGTCTGCCGGGCGGTTGTACTGAGGTGTTCAGCCCCTTTCAGCTTCAGCAGGAATAGGAGCACAATCGGCGGGGCGGCCAGGCCCACCAACTCAAACCAGGCCCAGCGCGCGGGATACCAGTAGTCGCGGGTGGCTGATGCTTCGCGTGCAGCCGCGGCGTCTATTGGTCCCAGCCAGTGCACCGCTGCCATACCCAGCAAGACTGCCGCTGCCAGCAGGAGTGCGTTGCGGAGAGGCTTTTTGCTGCGGCACGCGACAAACGCTGCAAACAGTACGAGTGCCCATCCGGACATCATGGGGTGCAAAGCGAGCGAAACCGTGATGCAAGCGAGGAACGCCCAGGTTTGCCGACGAATTAGGAAGAGCAGGCAGAACAACAGCAAAGGTGTCGAGATTGACCTGGCTGTAAGGTAGGGATCCGCAAGGTAGAGGGAAGTTCCAGCGACCGGCATGCCCAGTGCCACCGCGCAAAGCAGGACCCCGCTGCGCCGGTGTGCTGCGAGCGAAAAAAACAACTTTGATAAGGCCCACAAAGCTGTCAGTGTCAGGGCGGTCGAGATTGCGTGAAGGAGTAGCAGGACCACTGGTAGTCGCCAATGCAGAAGCCGTACGACGGAGTCTAAGAGTGGTATAAACAGGCTGCGAGTAGTGTGTGCAAGCGCGAATCCCCGTTCTGCCGGAAACAGGCTGGGCTGCAGGCGAAACGCAGCCGCCGCGGCGTAAATACCGCCGTCTTCCGCTGCCGGGTGGTACCCCAGCAGCAGCAGGGCCACGCAAGTGCACAGCACGAGGAAGGCGGACGGGGAGTGCGTGATACGCGAACGACGCGTCCGCTGCCGTGCAACAGGCAGGGTTGTAAGGGTGGCCATGGTCTCCTGACTTCAGGGTAAGACGCTACGAACGCCCCTTCGTATAATCGCTGGTGATGAAGTCTTCCGCCATATACATCTGTCAGGTCCTTCCTGACGCCTCGAGAGATGCCGCTTGACCGAAACAGCCTCTCACGGAACGAACAGAATTTGGAAGCTGCTGCCGGGATTTGCCATTTCCGGGTACTTTCTTTGGCGCACCATCCGCAGCATTCGTTTGACCGACCTTCGCAACCTGCACCTGCAGCACCCGGTTTGGCTCGCCGTGCTGGTGATCTTCCTTGTTTTGGATTACGGGCTGCGCGGCTACCGCTGGTGGTACATGCTGCGGGCCTACAAGGCGCGGCTTTCCGCTTGTTTGCGTGTGCTTTTGACCAGTCTTGCCGCAAACAACATCCTGCCCTTCCGGGTCGGCGACTTTATGCGCATCTTTGCGTATGCCGGCGACGTGCGTGCACCTTCTTCCACGGTGCTCAGTACGGTCATTCTGGAACGCCTGCTCGATATTTTTATGCTGTTCGCCTTCCTGGTGGTGGGCCTGCTTGGAGTCGATCAGCGGTTTGCGCCGGTCTCCGTCCACGGGCACAGTGTGGGCGTTCTACACCTTGCCGGGCTGATCCTGGTGCTTGCGTCGCTGGGATTGGGCCTTCTGCTGTTCGGCACAGGGTTGCTGCATCGTTTTACCGAGCGCCTGGTCGCCCGTTTTGGCCAGCATCCACGCACAAAGAAGCTGGGCGAGTGGGCGGTGCTGCTGTTTGACGCGGTGCTGCACCTCAGCTTTCTGGGGCGCGTCTGGCTGGTCGTTCTGACGGGCGTGATCTGGGCCTGCGAAAGCATGATTTTCGTCTCGTGCGCGCGCATGATCGGCCTGGTCAGCGGTGCGCGCGGACCCTGGCTTGCAGCATCGCTCAGCAATCTTTCGTTCTTACTGCCCAGCGCACCAGGCGGCATCGGTCCGTTCGAGGCTTCTGCCAAGCTGGCCATGCGGGCGCAAGGGGTGGCCGATGGTGAAGCGGGTGTGTACGCCCTGCTGGTCCATGTGATCATCCTGTTTGCCATAACGGCGGCGGGCGGTCTGGTGTTCCTGGTGCATCGCGCAAAGCGGGGCAGCATGACCAAACCTCTCGCACAGGATCTGGCAGCATTGCCGACCGACTACGAAGTTCCCGAAACGCACTAGGCTGTAAACCTTCAGCCAGAAGCTGCCAACAGCACAGGAATAGTTTATGTACCGCACGATGAAACAGGCCCTGCTCGATCGGATCGACCAGGTGTTGAGAACCAGGTACGAGGCGACCGGCGTAACCGTGGTGACGGAGCAGCCGCCAAACCTGGCGCTTGGTGAGATCGCATCACCCGTAGCGTTCGAGCTTGCAAAACGGCTGCGCAAGGCGCCTCGCGTCATTGCAGCGGAGTTAGCTTCGGAACTGGCCGGCATGGATGGCGTCGACGCCGTAGAAGTCGCAGGTGCCGGGTACCTGAATATAAAGTTCGACCGCGCGCTGGCGGTTGCACGCATTGCGTCTGGTGAGCACTTCAACATTGGTGGAGAAGGCTTGCGGCTGGTAGAACACACCAGCATTAACCCGAACAAGGCAGCCCATGTAGGCCACCTGCGCAATGC
>JBPBPZ010000088.1:0-23954 GCA_050954525.1 Janthinobacterium lividum | reverse complement strand
GCTGACCGCGACCGTCCGCACCGCGCTCGAAGCCGCGCTGGGGAAGGCCAACGTGGTGGACGCGGAGCGCACCATGGGATCAGAAGACGTGGGTATCTTCGGCGACCCGGCCTTCAACGGCGGCAAGGCAATCCCGGTGGTCTACTACCGCCTCGGAGCCATGGATCCCGCCACGCTGACCACCGCCCTCGCCGCAGGCACGCTGCCACCCGGCATGCACACCAGCCGCTTCGCCCCGGTGCCGCAACCTACTCTGGATACGGGCGTAAAGGCGCTGACTACCGCGGCTGTCGCGCTTCTGCGCTAGCTGGTAAGGCCTCTGGTTCAAAGAAAGAAAGCAGGAAACATGCAACTGCCATCACGGCAACGGAACAGTTCGTGGCTCAAGCTTGTTCTGCTTACCCTGGTCACACTCTGGGCCGCACATGCGCTTGTCTTCTTCGCGCATGAGTACGCCCACTCTTTTATCGCCTGGATCATGGGTTGGAAGCGCAATCCTCTAGCACTGGACTACGCCCACCCGACGCTTACTGTTTTCCTCATCCAGATGGGCATCAGTCAGAACGTGGACGAACTTCCGATGTTTGCCAGTGGTCACGGCGCGCAGGCAGCAATCATCAGTGCGGCGGGATCCGTGCTGGGCAACGGCCTTATCTCGTTTCCGCTGAGCCGCTGGCTGTACAGCGTAGCCCGAAAGCTCGAAAGTCCCGCGGTAGCGATGTTCGCGTACTGGTGCACGGTCGCCAGCATCGGGAACTTCATCGACTACGTTCCCATCCGCACCTTTATTACCGGTCACGACCTCACGCAGGACATGTTCGCGGTGCAGCAGGGCCTTGGCTGGTCACCCTGGACGCTGCTTGTTGTTCTTGGCATTCCTACCGCCATTGCTGTGGCTTACTTCTTCGTCAGGATTGAGCCGGAGACTCTAGGCTGGCTGTTTCCTCAGTCGCGTGGACAGCGGGTCTTTATGGCCGTGCTGACGGCAGCCTTTCTTTTCGGCTTTTACGGTGCGGCAGGCTGGTCCGACGGAGGAGTGATCGCACACCGGATGTCTCTGGTTTCGGTATGCGTTGTTGCGCCGGTCGTGGCTCTGTTAACCGCAGGCCGAGCTGCAAAGGCCTACAGAGTGTGACTCTACATACTCTTGTTCTTTTCGATCTAAGTGGCACAACCCTCCAGTGAAGCCGTGTGTTGATGGAGGCGTTCAGAAAGGGATGTCGTCGTCTGTGGTTACGGTCGGTACCGTGAATGCTTCATCGGGCAAGGGGAGATTAGTGACAACGTAGAGGTTCAAGATGTCCTCTCGGTCCATGAACATGATTTGGCTGCGCTTCGTGGCATCAAGCTTTCCACCGAGCCAGTTCCTCGCCGCTTTGGTGATTTCACCTCCAGCAACAATGAAAGCGTGATCGACTAAGACACGACTGTTCGTCTCGGGATCAAAAATCTCGTGGCCAAGCATCATCAACACCTGTTGGTAAATCTCTGAGATGTTCTTGTTGGACCCTTTACTGTCACCCGCTGCATCAAGCTTGTCCTTCTTCGCTTGAATGCCAAAATACAGTGTGTGCAACGTCGGCAGAGCATACTTCATCCAGACGTCTTTCCCGTATTCAAGCGACTTGTCTTTATGCCCTGCTGCTGTAATGCGATGGAATCCTAGCTGGCGTAACAGCGGTAGGAGAACCTCTCCGATCAAATCATCTTCGGAGCAGCGATCTAAATAGGCCTTTAAGTCGCTGCGTCTTTTTAGCTCAATCGCGGAAAGTGGACGGTGCGGATTTGGGACTGATCTCGCGACCATGTTCGTCGCAAGGTGCTTCAAATAGCACTGCCGGTCCTCAGCATAGAAAGCTTCGTAACCCTCGCGGGCCAAAGCCACATTCAAGAGCGCAAGAGCTTTTTCGCGGCTAGGATCGGACTGCTGTTTGTCCCCCTGGTCCATGAGAGTGCGAATTACACGGGAGAAGGTTTCAGGTGGCGCGTTGCCGCTTGTCTGCGGCTCCTCCAATATTTTCACTAACGTGCTACTCACCCACGCATTCCGTGTTGAGCCATCGTGCACATAATCGGTATCGCACTCTTGAAAAAAGCGTGTGATGTGGCCACCGCTCCTGTATGGGAAAAGGGGCTCTTTGCCAGCGTCGGTATTGCCGCAAATCATGTCAGCTAATGCATTGATGGTTCGATCTTTAAACTTCAAACTCATCTCCGTTCATCTACGGCAGCATCGTCATCGCTTCGATCTAGCTACTCCAGCTTGTAGATGTCGCACAAGCTTCTCGACTTGATCACACTGCGGAAGGTTGCCGCAGCCCATGATAGAGAACACGTTGCTTGGCCGGTCGGTGAGATTGGGTGGAGAGTTTGCCGAGATAACTGCTCTATGGTGACTGAGCGCTGCGATCATTTACAGATCTGCTTCATGACTTCGCTTCTGGGCGTCCGTAGGAGCGCCACAGGTCCTGCGGTGTTTGCCAGTTGGGTTGCGTGAAAGGTGCGTGCCAGCGATCGAACGCGAAGCGCATCTGTCGGGCGGCAACGTCCGGTGGCATGCGCCCGGTGAGCGTTCCCAGGCCGGGGCAGGCGAGTGTCTTAACGCCTGCTGCTTCTGCCGAGATGAGTGCTGTGATGAATGCCGCGTACGCGTGGTTTGTTTGCGACACGTCCATGGGGATGCGCATGGTCGGGCAGTGCGCCAGCCATGCACATTGCTTGTTCGCCGTGGGCACCATAAGGCACGTGCCCACCGGCTGTTCGCCACGGTAGCAGCGCCAGATCTCGCGCTGCACACTGTCCTGCAGGGCCTGTCCGAAGTACTGGATGATGGACTCGTCGATACCGCCGTCCGTGAGGCCAAAGGAGTTAGCCGGGCTGACAAAGCAGTCGAACTCACCCATGAGCGACTCAAACGGGGCGTTGTGGATGTGGACGTCGGCAACGTTGTCAAAGGCGATCTGCCACTGTTCGCACAGCCTGGTATTCAGGTCGACCAGCAGTACCTTCATGACGTTGCACCTGTCCGTACAAACTTCAGTCGGTGGAGCTGAACTAACTACGCGCGGATAAGTTCCTTATACAAGGCTATCGTTTGTTCGGCGATGGCGGTCCAGGAGAACTTTTCTTCCACGCGGGTGCGGCCAGCCTGGCCGAAGCGCTTTGCCTTCGCTGGGTCGGCGAGCAAGTCGGTGAGCTTGCTGGCGAGGTCGCGGGCGAACTGCTCCGGCTTTGCGGGGAAGGTGGTGACCGGGTCCTGTTCGAAGGGGACCAGGTAGCCGGTTTCGCCGTCCACCACCACTTCGAGAATGCCGCCGGTAGCGCTGGCCACCACGGGAGCGCGGCAGGCCATGGCCTCGAGGTTGATGATGCCGAAGGGCTCGTAGACGGACGGGCAGCAGAAGGCGGCACAGTTGCTGTAAAGCTGGATGGCCTCTTCCTTGGTCACCATCTTCTCGATCCAGACGATGTCCGCGCCAGCCTGGCGTGCGGCAGCGACCTTTTCGCGCATTTCGAGCGCGATTTCCGGCGTGTCGGGCGCGCCCGCGCACAGAACGACCTGCGTCCCGGGCGGAAGGTACTGCACCGCTTCGACAAGGTGCGTGACACCCTTTTGCCGTGTGATGCGGCCGACGAACAAAACGTAAGGCCTGGTGGTATCTACGCCGTACTTCACCAGTGCATCGATATCGGGAGTCTGCTGGTACTGCTGCAGGTCGATGCCGTTATAGATGACGTGGATGCGGGCTGGGTCAATCTCCGGGTAGGCGCGCAGGATGTCCGTGCGCGTGCCCTCGGAGACGGCAATAACGGCGTCTGCATCAAGGATGGCGGTGCGCTCCATCCACGAGCTCATGGCGTAGCCGCTGCCCAGTTGCTCGGCCTTCCAGGCGCGCAGCGGTTCCAGGCTGTGCGTGGTCAGCACGAAGGGTACGCCGAAGAGCTTCTTCGCCAGAAAGCCCGCCATGGACACGTACCAGGTGTGCGTGTGGACGATATCGATCTCGGCAAGAGGCTTCATCTGCGCGAGGTTCAGGCTCAGCGTTTCAAGCGCTGCGGTGAACTTGGCGGGTGTGCCTTCGGCCAGCAGCGGCCAGGGCTCCGCGCCGCGCACGTGCAGGTTGCCTTCGTCACTGTGCTGCTTGCCCCAGCAGTGGACCTCCACCTCGATGGACTTCGCCAGTTCTCGGCTCAGGTACTCGACGTGTACGCCTGCTCCGCCGTAGACGTTGGGCGGGTACTCCCTTGTCATCAATCCAACTCGCATGTCTTTCTCCTCTGGCTTGCGGCACTATCGTATGGGATGCATACGTAGGCGGTCCTATGGCGCTGCATAGCGATAGGCGTGGTGGTCCGTTGTCACTTAGTGGTTCGCGAAAGCGGCGGACGGCTCCGACCCCGCAACGTCGTCGGTATCCCCAAGCTTCATGCGTTCGATCAAGCCGTCTGACACCGTGTAGGTATGCCAGACCTCGCTATCGGAAAGCATCGCGCCTTCCAGGCTCCTGACGACCTGATGAACCTTCACGTTCGTCAGGCCTTCTCCACCATCAAGGACGTCAAGCGGCTCCACGTGCGGATCGAACTCTTTCCACTGACGCGTCCAGTAGGCACGAATTTCGTCTTTTCCGACGATGTATCCACCCTCAGACGCTTTCGGCCAACTGACGTTCTCAGTCATCAACGCCAGGGCACCGTCGATGTCCCTGCGGTTGAACGCTGCATAGGCCTCGGTGATCAATGTCCGCGTGTCTGACATGGCTGCTCCTACTGGTTCACGCCGCTGGCCAGTACACCGCCATCGACCACGATGGTGTGGCCATTGGTGAACGATGCCGCGTCGCTGGCAAGGTAGATCGCGGCGCCCACCAGTTCTTCCGTCTTGCCGAAACGGTTCATGGGGTTGCGCATCTTGAGTTCTGCACCGCGGGGTGAGCCGTCCAGCAGCGCGGCGTTCAGGTCAGTGCGGAAAACGCCCGGTGCAATGCCGTTCACATTAACGCCGTGCTTCGACCACTCCACTGCGAGCGAGCGGGTTAGGCTCAGAACGCCGGCTTTGCTGGCGGCATACGCTGCTACTTCAGCCAACGCCACAAAGCTGTTGAGCGAAGCGATGTTGATGATGCGACCGTAGCCGTTATCGATCATGTGCGCGCCAAAGACCTGGCAGGCCCGCAGCATGCCGGTCAGGTTGGTATCCATGATGTCGGTCCACTCGGCTTCGGGAACGGTTAGCGTGGGGGTGCGCTTGATTTTGCCCGCGCAGTTCACCAGGATGTCGACTTTGCCAAAGGCTTCGACTGTCTTGGCGAGCAGGGCTTCAATCTGATCGCGATGGGTCTGGTCGGTGGGCTGGCGCAGCGACCTGCGGCCAAGCGCCTCAATGGCGGATGCGACTTCGTTCACCTGTTCTACGCGACGCCCGGTGGCAACAACGTCTGCGCCGGCTTCGGCCAGGCCAAGACTCATGGCGCGACCAATGCCGCTGGTTCCACCAATGACAACGGCCACGCGGCCTTCAAGACTAAGAGGATGCTTCGACACTTAAACGTTCTCCGATTGCGCTGGCAGTTCTGCCCGGCGTAGTTGAGGGGCAAATATTTGCAGGCAGACAAACGCCACCATGTAGACCGATCCAGCAAGGATAAACAGGCTGTTGTAACTGCCCGTAAGTTGAAGGATACGACCGGCGGTCAGCGAGAAGATCGTACCCAGAACCGACCCGGCCATGCCCGCAATGCCGATCACGCTGCCCACCACACTGCTGGGAAAAACGTCGGATGCTGTGGTGTAGACATTGGCAGACCAGCCCTGATGCCCGGCCGTTGCAAGGCTCAACAGAGCGACGGCGACCCACATATTCGTAACGCCGCCCGCAAACAACATGGGCAGCGAAAAGCAGGCGCACACGAACATGGCTCCATAGCGCGCCTTGTAGCCGTGCATGCCAAAACGCTCAAACAGGCTGGGCAGCCATCCGCCCAGAATGCCACCTACGGTAGAGCAGGTATAGACGACAATCAGCGGCAGACCCAGATGGGACAGGTCCACGTGGAAGCGGGAGTCCAGAAAACCCGGAATCCAGAAGAGATAGAACCACCAGATGGGGTCCGTCAGGCCCTTGCCAAGCGTGATTCCCCAGGTTTGTCGGTAAGTCAGCAGGCGCGTCCAAGGGATGCTGGCGCCTGCCATCTGTTCGGCGTTCTCTTCATAAATATGGCGGAGTTCCGCGCCAGTCAGGGTGGGGTGATCCGTTGGCTTGCGATAATTTATTCCCCACCAGATGATCCATGGCAAACCCAGCAGGCCGGTAAACAGAAACGCAGCGTGCCAGCCATAGTGAATCGTGATCCACGGAATCGTCAGCGGGCAGATGATGGCACCCGCCGTCGCACCCGCGTTGAAGATGCCGGTAGCCAGCGACCGTTCGCGCCGAGGGAACCAGTCGGCCACGGTCTTGATGGCCGCTGGAAAGTTACCCGATTCACCCAGGCCCAGTAGAACGCGCGCGACGCCAAAGCCGAACACTGTACTGACCAGCGCGTGACCCAGCGCGGCCAGGCTCCACAGCGCCATGATGACGCTGTAGCCCAGGCGTGACCCAAGCTTGTCGATCAGGCGGCCCGCCAGCAGCAGGCCCGCCGCATACGACACCTGGAAAAGAGCGATCACGTTGCCGTAACCCTGTTCGCTAAGGCCGATACTGTGCTGCAGCGTCGGCTTCAGGATGCTGAGTACCTGCCGGTCCATGTAGTTGATGGTGGTGGCCACAAATAGCAGGGCGCAGATGGTCCAGCGCACATTGCCTGTGCGGCTAGGCGACGAACCTGCCGGCAGATCGGCGATGGGTGACAGGGTTGGCAAGGCAATCTCCGGTCTACAGCTTGTAGGCAGACCGGACAAGGTTACACGTCAGATCCTGCGCCAGTACAAACGCCTCGTCTTCATCCAAGACGTGCTCCACGACCTTGCGCGCCAGAAAGGCGCAGTCCGTGCGGCGTGCCACGTCGTGACGGGCCGGAATGGACAGAAAAGCGCGCGTGTCGTCGTTGAAGCCGACCGTGTTGTAGAAGCCCGCGGTTTCGGTGGCGGTCTCGCGGAAGCGCATCATGCCTTCCGGGCTGTCGTGGAACCACCAGGGTGGCCCCAGCTTCAGGCAGGGATAGTGCCCGGCCAGCGGTGCCAGTTCCCGGCTAAAGGTGGACTCGTCCAGCGTGAACAGGATGATGGTCAACCCCGGTTCGTTGCCGACGACGTCCAGCATTGGCTTCAGGCCGTGGACGTAGTCGGTGGGGGTGGGAATGTCGGCACCCATGTCGCGGCCAAACTTCTGGAACAACCCAGCATTGTGGTTGCGCGCACTACCCGGGTGAATCTGCATCACCAGGCCGTCTTCCACGCTCATGCGAGCCATTTCGGTCAGCATCTGCGCGCGAAAGATCTCGCAGTCGTCGTCATCCGCCTCGTTTTCGCAAACGGCGAGGAACAACTGCTCGCAGGCCTCTGTCGGCAGATTTTCGGTTCGTGCCGTGGGGTGGCCGTGGTCGGTCGCCGTTGCCCCCATAGCCTTGAAGCGCAGTCGCTGCTTGCGCAACGCGGCCAGGTAGCCTGCCCACGTGTCGGTGTCTTCGCCGGTCTGCTCACCCAGACGAACGATGTTCTCGGCAAAGCCGGGGAAGTCCGGATCGACGACCGAGTCCGGACGGAAGGTGGGGATCACGCGGCCTTTCCAGCCCGAGTCGTGGATGGCCTGGTGGTCGGCCAGCGGGTCGTTTGCCGCGTCCGTGGTAGCCAGAAGCTCCATGCGGAAGCGGTCGAACAGCGCACGCGGCCGGAACTCTGGCGTCTGCAGTTTTTCGGCAATGGTGTCGTAGTACAGGTCTGCGTTGTCGGCGTTCAAGCGCTCGGTCATGCCGAACAGTTCCTGGAACGAGTAGTCAAGCCATAGCCGCGAGGGCGTGCCGCGGAACAGGTAGTAATGCTTTGCGAAGATGTGCCAGACCTTGCGCGGGTCTGAGATGACGGCCTGGCCGATCTCCAGGTCTTCCAGCCGCACGCCCTGGCTGTACAGCATGCGATGGACATAATGATCGGGCTGGATGAACAGCTTCGCCGGATCGGGGAACGGCTCGTTTGTGGCGAACCAGCCGGCGTTGGTGTGGCCGTGCGGGCTGATGATGGGCAGGTCGCGGACGGTAGCGTACAGCCGTCGAGCGATGATGCGGGTGTCAGGGTCCGCCGGGAACAGGCGGTCGTCGTGCAGCAGTGCCATGGTCGACCTCGAAATCATTGCAGACGATCTGGCAGGGTTGATAGTCCTGGCCGTTCGCGCTGGGTACCATCATGCCCCGGCGATGTGGACTGTGGCAAAAATAGCCGCGCCGCAAGTACATCCACTCGTTTCGCCTCGGAGGCCTTTACACATCAGCATAAGGACGGCTGCACCGACAAAGGTGCGATTAGGTTTATGACCTAACTCATAGACACTGCGCCGTTCGCACCTGGACGTGACTGCGGCGTGAACTTCTTGCGAAATTCCGTTGACACGCTATGGCTGCACTGCTAGGTTCTTTTCAACGCCTACATCTGAATCTTCTTCTTTCGGGTTTCTACCGAAAGGATCTACGGTCTCCAGTGCCGGTCGTTCATCTACACGCTTCACGTCTCACTGCATTCAGTCCTACCTGATTCACCCGCTCTACCCAGCGGCGTCGCAGCGCAAACGTAGCTCTTGTTCAGCACTCTGTTCTCTGTTTTTCACAACCAGAAAATCCTGGCGTAAACCTGCGCGCAGAGGCATGCGTGTCTTTGCGATGAGTTGCAGCCGGGTCCTTGTCAGCACCTTCAACGCCGTGCGAGCGCTTACCACGCCTGCGCCGACGCGGCTTTGCGCCGATCCACCTTTGCTCGCTTCAGGAGGCAGTACACATGAAGTATTCGTTTTCAAGGTTGTATGCAGCGCCGTTGGCCACAGCCGCCGTTGTTCTGTTGGCTGCCCCTTCCGCTGCCCGTGCGCAGACGAACACTGGTGCTGTTCGCGGCGAAGTACGCGATGCGCAGGGTGCCAAGGTTAGGGACGCGACCGTCTCGCTGACCAGCCTGGGCACAAAGATCGTGCGAACTGCCACCACGAACGACGCGGGTATCTATCAGTTCAGCGCGGTCGATCCAGGCGATTACAAGGTGTCCGTCACCAGTGCAGGCTTTAAGACGTACGAAGTAGGCAAAGCTACGGTCGAACTCGCCGGCACCGCCACCATCGACGCAACGCTGCAGGTCGGTGGCTCGGGCGAAACCATTGAAGTAACGGCAGCAGAACCCCTGCTGGACACCGCCAGCGCCTCTGGCGGACAGCTCTTCAATAAACAGCAAATTCAGGATCTGCCAAACCTGGGCCGCAATCCCTTTATCTTCGAGAAGCTTGACAGCAACGTCGTCACCACGGGTGATCCGCGTTATGTTCGCGCCGAAGATCAGACCGGTCTATCGCAAGTATCGGTCGCCGGCGCGCCCATCGGTGCAAACAACTATGCAGTGGACGGCATCCCGATTTCGCGTTCGGACGGTGGCGTGACCTTTATCCCGTCGCCCGAGGCCGTGTCTGACGCCAAGGTGCAGGCAAATGCCTACGACGCGGAAGTAGGGCGCACGGGCGGCGGCTTGTTTAATACCTCGCTCACGTCCGGTTCCAGCGTGTATCACGGTACCTTGTACGGCGAGACCCGCCAGACCCCGTGGTCGGCGAATGTCTGGTTCAATCCGAACAAATCTGCCACACCCGATGACACGACGTACCTCTACGCTGGCGCAATCGGTGGCCCGCTCTTCCCGTTCATCGAGAAAAAGATCAAGCCGCTGCGCAATACCTTCTTCTGGGTCACGGAGGAAGGCTATCGGCAGGCGCAGTTCTATCCTGGTTCGTCAGCGACCACCCGCGTACCGACGTTGGCAGAGCGCAACGGCGATTTCTCGGCTGACACTGTTGCCCTGTATGACCCCACTGTTGCGTTCACAGGCGGTACCCGCACCGCAACCCTCGCGGGCAACATTATTCCCACCGGCTACCAGAGCGCAGTGGGCAAAGCGATCCTCAACGCTTTTCCAGCGCCAAACACCACGGGTAATGGCTTCAACTTCAATCAGCTGAATACGTTCAAGACGCGTTCGGACATGTACAGCGGCAAGCTGGAGCACACTTTCGCGCCATGGTGGACGGCGGGCGCATCCTACGTCCACCTTGCAACCCAGGAGCCCAGCGGCTTTGTTCTGGGCGGTGCCGTGGCTGAGAACGCAAACAAGCTGCTGCGTTATAACGACGCTACAGCGGTCAACAACACCTTCACGCTGAACCCAACCACCTTGCTGACGGTGGGCTATGGTTTCAACCGGTATTACAGTGCATCGTTCCAGTACTCCAACGGGTACAACCTGGGTGCAGGTGGTCTGGGCTTTCCTGGCAGTTTTGTCAGCCAACTCCAGTCCATCACTTTCCCGACAGTGACGATCAACAACCTGACTAACAGCGATTCCATCGGTGGTGCGAACGGCACGGTGCAGGAGCAGTCGTCCAAGAACATCGTGGTGGGCCTGAGCAAGACATTGAATAGGCACAACGTCAAAGTTGGTTATGTCTACCGCCTGCTGTACTTCAAGAGCAATCCAAACACCACGCCAGCTTTCACCTTCAACGGTCAATACAGCAATCAGAAGCCCGGTTCGCCCAGTGCAACTACGGCGCTGACGTATGCCGATGTTCTAATGGGCCTACCTTCGGCGGCAAGCTACACGTTGACCACCGGGTCGTTTAACCAGGAAGCCAGTTACCACGCGGTTTTTGCGCAGGACGACTTCCGTGTTAGTCAGAAACTGACCCTCAACCTTGGCCTGCGCTACGAGTACGAGCTAGGCCAAAGGGAACAAAATAACCGCTATAACGTGGGCTTTGATCCGAACGTTACCTATAGCTACCCGGCAGCCACCGGGCCAATTACCGCCAAGGGCGGCTTGCGCTTCGCAGGCGTGGGCGGGGCACCCGTTCATTGCTGCAGCCAGAGCCACGTCAAGTTCTCACCGCGCGCAGGCTTCGCCTACCAGGTCAATCCGAAGATGGTGTTGCATGGTGGTTTTGGCGTCTTCTACGCACCGGTCGGCCTAACCTTCGTGGGTCAAGGGTACTCCCAGGCGACCGCCTACTCTCCAAACACACCGTCCAGTGCCGTTGCGGTTGGCCCGAACTCCTACCTCTCCAACCCCTTTCCGAACGGGTTCGTTCAGCCTTCCGGCAACACACTCGGGCCACTGACAAGCGTCGGCGGCGCGTTGGGATCGTTGAACAGCACTAGCACACTTGCAGACTTTGGCCGACGTTTTCCCTTGGTACAGCAATATTCTTTCGACGTTCAGCAGGACCTGCCCGGTGGCATCAACTTCAAGCTCAGCTACATCGGTGCCCACTCTCGGAACATCATCAATTCGACTAACATCAACCAGTTGCCCGATTCAGTTCTGGCAGCGGCACGGCAGGCCGGCACACAGCTGAACGCAACGGCAAACAACGTTACGAATCCTTACTATGCGACTTCAATCAATGGGTATCCGGCCACTGGGCAGGCTTCCAATAGAACCATCAGCCTTGCGCAGAGTCTGCTTCCTTTTCCCCAGTTCACCAGCATTGCAGTTGCCCAATCCAATGGTTACTCCAACTACAACTCAATGGCGGTCAAGGTTCAGAAGCGCCTAGCCACTGGCCTGACGGTACTCGGAACTTACACCTGGGCTTCTAACTGGGATAACCTCTGGAGCGCCGGTTCGCAGGTGTATTCCACCTACGGCCCTCAAGATGCTTACAACCCCAAAGCGGAGTACGCGCGTGCTCTCAGCAGTGTTCCCAACCGATACACGGCAGCGGTGAGTTATGACCTTCCGATCGGTCGCGGCAAGGCTTTCCTTGGTAACGCTCCATGGTATGTCAACGAACTGATCGGCGGATGGCAGGTCAACGACGAATGGATCATCCAGAACGGCGTGCCGCTCTCCATCCAGCAGACCAACCTGAACACGACGTACGGAACAACGGGTGTAGGCGGTTCGTACCAGCGTCCTAACATCATCGGCGATGCTCATTCAGCCTGTCTGTCCGGACGCCCACAGGGCCGACTCGGTGTCAGTTCCGTGGGCACGCAAACCGCTTACCTGAACACGGCTGCCTTTTCGCCTGCTGCGCCGTACACCTATGGCAACGCGCCGCGTATGCTGCCCTGCCGCGCACCCGGCAGTAATCAGTCGGATGTTTCCATCAATAAGAACTTCAAGATCAGCGAACGCGTTAACGCACAGTTCCGCGCCGAGGCCTTGAATGCTTTCAACACGCCACAGTTCGGGAGTCCAACGCTGACCTATGTCACTTCAGGGACTGGCGTGACCACTGCACCGAACGTCATCACAGGTTCCAACCAGACGCTGGGCAACGTCACCACTCAGATCAACTACTCACGCATCATCCAGTTGGGCGGACGTATCTCCTTCTAACTGTCGCGCAACACACAAGGAAGCCCCGCAGCGATGCGGGGCTTCGTTGTTGTATTCAGCTAAGTGAAGCAATCACACGATAATGGCGGTAAAGCGTCGAGGTCCGTGCACACCGCGGATGCGGGTCATCTCGATGTCGCTGGTGGCAGAAGGACCTGCGATGGTGGTGATGGGTGCGGACTTGTACTCCGTCAATCGTGGCAGGGCTTCGGCGATGGTCTCGACCACCTGATCTTTGCGGATGACGCAGATGTGGTGGTCAGGCAGCAGCGTGGCAGCGCGACGTCCCTGCTCCGATCCGTGCTGCAGCAGCACCGTTCCACTCATGGCGATGGCAACGGTGCAGCCGGTCAGCACACAGCGCGCCTCGTCCAGTTCCGGCACAGAGAGCGAATGGTCACGCAGGATGCGAATGCCATCGGCTGGAAGCCACTGTTCCGACACCTCGGCGGGGACCAGCAGTAACTTCTCACCAGCTTCCTGCAGCGCCTGGGCCACCGCGCTTGCGATGCCTGCATGATCGGTAAACAGGATCTCGGCATCGTAGTCACGCAGGCGATCCAGAAACAGCTCCATCATCTCTTCGTGTGGCAGTGCCCCGACGCGCAGGTAGTCCCGCGGAATGCGCGCATAAGCTGCTTCTGGCGCTTCATCCAGTTGCGCCGCGGACAGGTCAGGATCACGGCGCAATTCGCGTCGCACCGTATCTAGAATGGCAGACCGTGCGTCACTCACGAGTTCGACTCCTTGTCTCCGTTGCCGCCACGATTCTTCGTCCACCACTCGCGGAAAGTCTGCTTCGGCAGCGCCCGCAGGTCGCGAAACTGTGTCCACCCACCGGCCATGCCGGGCAGGTTGACCAGCTTGCCGTCCTTCTCAAAGATGCCCTGGCCGGTGCGCGCCATGCGTAACGCCGCGCCATACTGTTTCGGGTGCTGAAACAGGTGCGCGGCCATTTGCATGCCAACGTTCTCCTGTGAAAGCTTGCCACCCAGCGTTTTGTGATCCTCTGCGACGATGCGGCCGCGCAGGTGAATAAGGGTCTCAGGAATGTTGATCTTCACCGGGCACACTTCGTAGCAGGCACCGCACAACGATGAAGCGTACGGCAGCGAGCGTGAGTGCTCCATGCCGTTCAACTGCGGCGAGAGAATCGCGCCGATGGGGCCGGAGTAGATGGACCCATAGGCATGCCCACCCGTCTCGCGATACACCGGGCAGGCGTTCAGGCACGCGCCGCAGCGGATGCAGTTCAGCGTCTCGCGCTCGCGTGTGTGCGCCAGCATGCGGGTGCGACCGTTATCCAGCAGGATGACGTGGAATTCCTGCGGACCATCCTCGCCGCTGGTGCCGGTCCAGATGCTGTTGTACGGGTTCATCCGCTCGCCTGTCGCAGAGCGCGGCAGCAATTGCAAGAAGACTTCGAGATCCTGGAACTTCGGGATAATCTTCTCAATGCCGATCAGCGTGATGAGCGTCTTCGGCAGCGTGACGCACATGCGGCCGTTGCCCTCGGACTCGACAACGCAGACGCCACCCGTCTCGGCGATAGCGAAGTTCGCGCCGCTAACGCCGATCTCGACGGTAAGGAACTTCTCGCGCAGGTAGGTGCGCGCCGCCGCGGCCAAGTCGACTGGCTCCGTTCCAAGCTCCGTCAGGCCCATGTTCTCCAGAAACAGTTCGCGCACCTGGTGTCGGTTCTTGTGCAGCGCCGGGACGACGATATGTGACGGCTCATCCTTGCCCATCTGCACGATCATGTCGGCCAGGTCCGTCTCCCACGGCACAATGCCTTCGCGCTCCAGCGCGGCGTTCATGCCAATCTCGTCCGAGGTCATGGTCTTGACCTTAATGACCTCCGGCTTGTCGCGCTGTGGCTCAACTTTTGCAGCGGCCGCGCGGATCAGCTTGATTGCGATGGCGTTTGCCTCATCGGCATCGCGCGCCCAATGCACCTGTCCACCCGCGGCAATGCAGTTCCGCTCGAACTGCTCAAGGTAGTGCGGCAGGTGCAGCAACGTGTGCGTTTTGATGGCGTGGCCCGCCGTGCGCAGCGCCTGCCAGTCCGGCATTTCCTCCACACGCAGCGCGCGCTTGGCGCGGATCACGTCGGTGGCATGGCGCACGTTGCGGCGTGTCTGGTCGTCCTTCAGAACTTCGTGGGCAAGGATGGGGAAGGCAGGTTTCTCCGCGGTGTGTCCAACGCGTACGCTCATGCGGTTGCCTCCTCTTTGTTCCACGCGAGCGACTCGTTCGTGAGTGGATTGGCGCGGGTCGAGTTCAAGATTTCCGCAAGATGCACCGGGCGGATACGACCTTCGACACCTCGCCCGCCGCTCTCGCGATGCAGGCCGCCGTCAATCTGCATCAGGCAGCTATTGTCCAGCGCCGCGACAAACTCCGCGTCGGTCCGGCGCACACAACCGATCTTGTCCGCCAGCATGGCCGACGACACTTCCGCATTCTTTACGGCAAAGGTGCCTCCAAATCCGCAGCACTGGTCGGCGTCGGCCATGGGCGCGTACTCCAGCCCTTCCACCGCCTGCAGCAGCCGGATGGGCCGGTCCCCCACGTGCAGCAGCCGCAAGGAATGGCACGACGGGTGGTACGTCACGCGATGCGGGAAGTACGCACCCACGTCCGTGATGCCCAGGCGGTCCGTCATCAACTCGCTGAACTCGAACACGCGCGGCAGAAAGCTTTTGACCTCGTCCATCATGGCGGCGTCGCCCGCGTTATGCGCCATCAACTCATAGTGGTCGCGCATCATGGCTACGCAGCTTGCGGACGGCACCACGATCGTCTCGGCATCGCGAAACTCGTGCATCAGCCGCTTCACCAGCGGCAGCGCCTCTGCGTGGTAGCCGGTGTTGTAGTGCATCTGCCCGCAGCAGGTCTGAGCCATGGGGAAGGCAACCTGATGGCCCAGCCGCTCCAGCAGCGAGGTGACGGCGATGCCCGTGCGCGGGAACAGCGCGTCGTTGTAGCAGGCGATGAAGAGGTGTATGCGCAAGTTCGTGTCCTATGAGTGAGACGTCTCAGCAAGCAGTTCCGACACGTCCAAGAACCGCATTGTCATGCTAGCGCATGCTTCACATCCCTCGCTCCGTGGAGATGGGCGTTATGCAACCTGTCGGGGCTGAAGCGAATGGAGCTTAGCATTGCAGAAGGAGCGGTCCTGTCGCTCGGAACGGAACGCAATGGTTGAACTTCACCTGTGCACGATCATTGAGGCGCCCATTGGGCGATGTTTTGACCTTTCGCGAAGCATCGAAGTCCACCTGCTCGGGACGGAGCAGACCGGAGAGCAGGCGGTAGGAGGCGTGACCCATGGATTGATCAGGCTTGGTGAGTTTGTGAGGTGGAGAGCGACCCATCTTGGAGTGAAGCAGCACCTTGCCAGCCGCATCACCGCTTATGATCGTCCGATCTATTTCCAGGACACCATGATTGAAGGCGCGTTCCGAACGATGCAGCACGATCACTTTTTCAACGCGCTCACTCCTCATAGAACGGAGATGAGAGATCGATTCGCTTTCGCGGCACCGCTACCTGTGCTCGGCTTGATTGCTGAGAAGCTTGTGCTCAGGCGTTACATGCAGAATCTGCTTGCTCACCGTAACGATGTTCTGAAGCAAGTCGCAGAGTCAGAGCAATGGAGGAGTTTACTGCCCGGTCAGCCTCAGTGAGCGATGAAAGAGGCGCTGAGTATGAACACCACAGACTTGCTACACTCCTACGCATGCGTTCGACCTGGTTTGTGGCTCCCCTCGTGCTCAGCGGACTTCTGTCGTTCCATGCAGTGGGACAGGCGACCCAGGGGCAAGGCTCGTCTGAATTTGCTGCCATTGATGCCAGGCGGAACGCCTGCATCGCCAGAGACGGCAGCAACGCTCACCTTATGGCCTGCAACTCCGTGGTCCAGGCTCTGGTGGACGCTCGGCTGAACAGCGTTTACCAGGCGTGGGTCGAAGCCCTGAAGCACTCCAAGCCGGACGAGGCCAAGGACAACGCCGAAATCCTGAACCGGCTCGTCGCCGCGGAACGCGCCTGGATCGATTTCCGAGACAAGGACTGTAACCTGCAGAGCACGTCCATGCTCAACGGCTCGGGCGAGTCAAATGTCTACGGCGACTGCCTTTACGCCATGACCAAGGCGCGCGTGAAGGCGCTCGAAGCTGCCCGTAGCGCCCGCTGAAGCTGCGACTCTCGCGAACTTGCTACACTCCTACGCATGCGTTCAACCTGGTTTGTTGCTCCCCTCGTGCTCAGCGGGTTCTTGTCGTCCTATGCCGTCGCACAGTCCGCACCGGTAGCAACACGCCTCGCGTCGCAGAACGCCCTTTTCCAGGAGTCGTGGGAGACCGGCCTGAAGCTCTCTCCCACGCAGGCCACCGCGGTGGGCGATTACCGCTACAACGACCAGCTGGCCGACTACTCGCTGGCCGCCGTGCAGAAGCGGCACGACATCAATGCGGGCTACCTGAAGCGCATCCAGGCCATCGACCCCAGCGGCTTCACTGAGGAGGACCGCACCTCGCACGACCTGTTCCTGCGCAACCTGCAGGAAGGCCAGGACGACTACGACCTGAAGAACTACGAGATGCCCATCAGCATGCTGGGCGGGCCGCACACCTCGCTGGCCGACCTGCCGCTGTCGATGCCGTTCGACTCCGTCAAGCACTACGAGGACTACATCGCGCGCCTGCACAAAATCCCCACGGCGCTGACGCAGACCGAAGACGTGCTGCGTGTGGGCGTCAAGGACCACCTGACCATGGTGAAGTTCCTCGCCGCAAAGATTCCCGCGCAGTGCCAGGGAATCATCTCCGCGGACCCGTTCCTGAAGCCGACGCAGAAGTTCCCAGCCAGCTTTTCTGACGCGGATAAGCAGCGCCTGACCAAGGCCATCACGGACGCGGTTAACACCGAAGTGCTGCCCGCGTATAAGCAGTTTGCCGCCTTCCTTGAGAAGGAGTACGTTCCCGCCGGTCGCCCAGAAATCTCGATCGAAAGCCTGCCGGACGGCAAGCGCCGCTACCAGTCCGCGATCCGTCGCTCCACCACCACGGACATGACGCCGGAGCAGATCCACAACATCGGCCTGAAGGAGTTCGACCGCATCGTCGCGGAGATGACCGCGCTGGCCAAGGCCAACGGCTACAACGATCTGCCGAGCTTCCGCGACAAGGTTGAGAGCGACCCGAAGTACAAGCCAACGTCTGAGCAGGCCATCGTCGATGACTTCGATAAGTACATCAAGCAGATGCGGCCCAAGCTGCCGCAACTGTTCACCGTCATTCCGTCCGCGCCGGTCACGGTCGAGGCCATTCCTGACTTCCAGAAGGCCACGGCCACGCACTACCAAACGGGCACGCCCGACGGTAAGCGCCCGGGCCGCGTTTCGGTCGCGGTGTCGGATTTCGCCACCCGCTCGTACCTGAACGACGAGGCAGTGGCGTACCACGAGGGCATTCCCGGCCACCACATGCAGCTCTCGATCCAGCAGACTATCAGCGGCTTGCCAGAGTTCCGCAAGCACGGCGGCAACTCCGCCTATACCGAGGGCTGGGCGCTCTACGCCGAGCAGCTTGGCAAGGAGGTCGGCTTCTACCAGGACCCCGGTTCGGACTACGGCCGCCTGCGGTCCGAGCTGTTCCGCGCCGTGCGTCTGGTGGTCGACACCGGCATCCACGACATGGGCTGGAGCCGCGACAAGGTCGTGGAGTACATGCGCGCCTCACACGCCATCGACGAGCCCACTATCCAGAGCGAGACCGACCGCTACATCGCCTCGCCCGCGCAGGCACTCAGCTACAAACTGGGCCAGCTCAAGATTCGCGAACTACGCGCCCGCGCCACGCAAAAGCTGGGCGACAAGTTCGACGAGCGCACCTTCCACGACGAAATCCTGAGTGGCGGCAGCCTGCCACTGGATGTGCTGGACGCGCGAGTCACCCGCTGGATGGATCGACAGGTGCCGGTGGTGGCTAACAAGTAGGAGTGCTCTAGTCGGGTGTTCCGCATGAAGCGAGTTTGTGTGAGCCGTTTCGCCAAGCCCATATGAACAGAGAGAACACATCTCGCCCCCTTCTCGCATTCGCTTGCGGGCTACTGCCGCGTCCATTGTGCTTTGCCTTACTTATCTGACTTACCCGGCGATACGTGCCCATTATCTTTTCAACCAGGTTGAAAGTCTTCCGCTAGGACATGCCACTTTCGAGGACGCTCAAGCACTCGCCAGCAAGATCGGTGCGAAGACGTATGGACCGTGTGATCGGTCGCGGTGCGAATGGGTCGTTAGGATGGGGAACTCCAATCTCCCACATTGGTGGCGAGGTGCGGGAGAATTGTTTGCTGTCGCGTTCGACGTAGAGCACTCGGTACTCGTTCGCAAGAGCACCGGGTATGGTGTCGGACTTGAGACAGATACCTTCTCGCCGTCATCGATAACAGTTGACGAGCAGGAACACTGGGGACGCATGCCTACAAAGGAGCCCCTTTTAGTCGGCTGGCGTTCTTCGAGCCTTTACCGCTACTACAACTTCATCATTTACATGACCCCTGCGGCTTCGGCCAACGACCGGCCGCGATACACCGCATTTAATTACGGATGTTTATGGAAGTACAAAGGCTGCAAAGACGCAAGAGAGTTGTTGCCTACCGCGGATCAAATGCCCGCTGACGAGTGAGAAGATTCTTCGCGCACTCTAGCGTTCAGATGGAATGGGTTAACACGTGACCGATGTCGGGGAGGGCCGGGTGGCGCCCCGTACATCGCGCTCGTTCGATGTGCGGGACGGCGGATTCCATCATGCGCAGCCGCATGATGGAGCACCCACTTGAACGCAATACTAAGGAGATCGGTGACAGGCACAGCCTGTGCTGTTAGCGTAATCTGCGAAACCGCGAGAGACGCACATGCGCAAGCTAAGACTTTTCGAACACATATCGCTGGACGGCGTGATCCAGCACTCGGCGGATGATGACAGTTTCGCTTACAGCGACTGGACCGCGCCGTATCGTTCCCCTGAGGGCCGGGACGCTCTGCTGGCGGCGTATGGCGGGCGCTACGATCTGCTGCTGGGCCGCCGCACCTACGACATCTGGTCAGGATACTGGCCCAAGGCTCCGAGCAGTCCCATGGCAGACGACCTCAACGCGGCAACGAAGTACGTCGTGACCCATCGGCCGGAGAGTCTCGCGTGGAGGCCGGCCGAGGGCATCGGGCCGGACCCTAATTCAGGCGTCGAGCCAAACCTGGTCGAGGACGTGCGCCGCCTTAAATCGGGTGACGGGCCGGATCTGGTTCTGTGGGGCAGTTCCACGTTGACCTCCACGCTGCTCGAGCATGGCCTTGCGGATGAGCTTGTGCTGATCGTCTACCCGGTCCTGCTGGGCACGGGCAAACGCCTGTTCGCAGAAGGAACCCCGCCCCGCACGCTCGAACTCGTCAGCACACGGGCCTTCCCGTCCGGCGTTATCCTGAGCCGCTACAAACCGGCTGGGCCTATGAAGACTGGGTAGGACGGGGTAGAGCAACGGGGTCCCATCGACTCTTCCCGTCATCCTCGCCCGGCGGCAACGGCTCCGGTTGCACCAGCAGTCTGGGATGATTTGCGGTGCATCAGGAAGCCGGCAATCAGAAAGTAGACGCCGCCAAAGATCGCGTAGCGTCCCAGGTCTTTGATATGGGTCTTGTTATGTAGTCCGCCAAGGATGAAGGCGATACCGGCAGCAGCAGACTGCACGCCGCTTAGAATCATGGCCCACTGGCCGCCCATCTGTTTCCTGCGAGAGATGCCGACAGCAAGCTGCGCAAGTCCGGCAGCGAAGGCCCAGATGCCGAAGGTCACCACGGCCTGCTGAGGAGACTTGAAGGCGGTGAAAGCAATTCCAATTGCCGCGAGGGTTCCCAAAACCACGTTGACGTATTGCGCGGCAGGCGGACCCTGGCGGGTGGAAGACCGGAGGTCATAAACGGTGCAGGCCACATCCCACAGCGGGTAAAGGATCAGGAGACTAGCCGCAAGTGCAGGATTGCTGCCTGCAGTCGCGATGACAATGCCAGCCCAGAGCGACTGAACGACAGTGCGGGTGAAGTAGAGATTCCGTAATGCATGCGCTTGTAGCTGTTCAATGGGTGCTGTTGTGGTCATGTAGTGCCTCCTCTGACTATCTTCTAGTTGGTAGGTTGTGTGGCGCGAAAGGAGGACGGATGTACCGGTCAGGACTTCCGCACGGAAATGCGTTGCAGCGCGCCGCTCGTAACGGCCTTGAACACGTCGCAGCTTCCCAGGGCGCGGGCAGACAGCATGGCACCGTGAACTGTTGCCATGAAAATCTGAGCTTCATCTTCAGGGGCTTGCTGCAGACTGAGTGTGCCGCTGGTAACACCCTCCTCAAGCGTTTCGCGAATCCATCCACTCAAGGTCTGAAAGTGTCGCTGAACCTCGAAACGAACTTCCTCAGGCAGGCCGGGCAGTTCGGCCGCCAGCAATGCCGCAATGCAGAACGGCTGGCTGTTGTCCCCGATGCAGTTCTCCCAGTGCTGAACATAGGCTTTGAGTCGTGCAAGGGGATCAGCAATCGTCCGAGTCATAAACTCCCTTCCGTGTAGAAACCTCTCCTGATGAGCTTTGAGAACAGCCACAACCAGGTTCGACTTCGTCGGGAAGTGATGATGAATACTGGCCTTCCGTATATGGACCGTTTCTGCGATGTCGGCGTAGCTGAACGCGGAGTAGCCAAGATCGCTGATCAGAGTTCGGGCCGTTCCAAGGATTCGCTCTGCGGTTTCGTTCTGCATGGGTGTAAGACTACCTACTAGTAGGACGCGATGCAGGATTTCGACGTTTATTGCACACTGCAAAAACTAGAGGACTTCCCGGCAAATGCAGTGTTGCGGACTGACTCGCGCTGAGTGTCTACCTACACCTGCTGGGGACGGGCAAGCTCCTCTTCATAGAAGGCATCAGCCCGCCCCTTGAATCCGTCAGCACGCAAGCGTTCACGTCAACCTCTACTGAACCTGTGCAAGGTTGCTAACCCTTTCCTTTGACCGGAAACCCACGGCGATTAGCCACTACCCGGAAGCTTCTGAACGCCAATCTAGCTTTCAAGAATGCGACATTCTCTGTGCTACCTGCTGCCTCGCGCAGCTCACTCTCAGGAACTTTGGACATTGGACCTGCGATTACCTCGCGCAGAGCCAACTGGTCACCGAAATCAGCAAAATAGAGTCCGCTCTCAGCGTCTTGGGTGTCTAGGCGGGTGTACACCCGCACTTCCTTCTCATAACTCCATCCGACATACTTTGTGAAGAGAAGCTCACGCATCGTGCTTTCATTCACTTCACTTAGTTCGTTGAACAGTCGCCTTGACCTCTGATAGGAAACTTTACGCAAAAGAGCTTCGTCGATGTCAAAGCCAAGAGCTATGCCTCTGTGTCGATCTGCGTAGTGACTCCATTGCAGTGGGTTCTGCCAACCTAAGCTAAAACACAGCAACCCGTACTGCGCAGCCATGCTCCGTTTCCCATCTCGCATCGTCTCCCTGATAAGACGATTCGGCTGTGAGAAGACCATTAGCTCGAAAGGGTCGTTGAGTTCGTCTAGCCGAGCTATCTTCAAACGTCGATAACGAAGGTTGCTGAGCGCATAGCATAGAGGAACGAAGTGGTAAACGCGCAACGTTTTGCCCATAGAGGTGACTTCAACGGTCACATGGGAGCTTAAGCTCGTCCAGAAGAAAGCGCCAGGTCCATACCGCGTCGGATATGCCCCGCCTTGACGAGAGGCGTAAACTTGAGATGTGGCGTAAACCAAGGTTTGCGCGTGCGGACGGCATGTGCCAGTCTGCGTTTCTGGAGAGGGTTCTGTGGCAGAGACAGTGTTTGATGTGGCCGTCATTGGCGGCGGCCCGGCGGGGTATTCCTGCGCGTTTCGCGCGGGGCAGTATGGTCTGAAAGTGGCACTGATCGAGGCGAGCGACAAGCTGGGCGGCACCTGCCTGCACGTGGGTTGCGTACCGACGAAGGCAATGCTGTTCTCCGCCTCCATTTTTGATCACGCGAACGAAGGCGCCATGTATGGCGTGGAGAACATCGGTGGCGGCACCATCAATTGGCCGCAGGTGCTGAAGCGCAAGAACGACATTATTAACAAGCACACTGCCGGCCTGCAATACCTGGTGAAGAAGAACAAGGTGACGCTGGTTCGCGGCTACGGCAAGCTGACCGGTCCGGCTAAGGATGGCGTGCACACCGTCGACGTCGAGTTTGAGGGCAAGAAGCAGCAGATCCAGGCAAAGAAGCTTGTGCTTGCATCCGGTTCTGACGCGCGCATGATCCCCGGCTATACCCCGAACGACAAGATCCTGACGAACGTCGAAATCCTGTCGCTGGACAAGATGCCGAAGTCGCTGGTGGTCATCGGTTCCGGTGCGGTGGGCGTGGAGTTTGCTTCGGTGTTTAACAGCTTCAAGGTACCGGTCACCATTATTGAAATGGCCGACCGCGTGGTGCCCGCAGAAGATATCGATGTCTCCAAGGAGTTCCTGCGGCAGTACAAGAAGAAGGGCATCGTTTGCCACACCTCCGCGAAGATGGACAAGATTGAGGAGACGGCGGACGGCGTGAAGGTCCACTTCAAGACCAGCGACGGCAAGGACAACATCCTGGAAGCCGAAAAGGTGCTGATTGCGATTGGCCGTGCGCCGCGTACCGCCAACCTGAACCTGGAGTCGACCAAGATCGAGATGGATCGCACCTCCATCAAGGTGGACGGCTACCAGCAGACGGCCGAGCCCGGCATCTACGCCATCGGCGACATTGTGGCGGGTCTGCCCCTGCTGGCACACGGTGGTTCCATGTCCGGCGCTGTTGCCGCAGCGCATATCGCGGGCAAGTACGCCAAGCCGGTCAGCCGCAATCGCATCCCGGCCTGCACGTATTGCGAGCCGCAGATTGGTTCGGTCGGCCTGACGGAAGCCATGGCGCGTGAGCAGGGCCTGAAGATCAAGGTCGGCAAGTTCCCGCTGGCCGGCAACTCCAAGGCCACCATCGTCAACGCGCACGACGGCTTCGTGAAGGTGATCGCGGATGAGCAGTACGGCGAAGTTCTCGGCGTGCACATCATCGGACCGTACGCGACGGAGCTGATCGAATCCGCAGTGGTCGCCATGGAAGCCGAGATGACCATCGAAGAACTGATGTTCACCCAGCACCCGCACCCCACGCTGTCGGAGAGCCTGCTGGACGGCTACTCGTCGGTGTACGGCATGTCGCTGAACGCGTGATTTTGAGCATGCCGCCTGCAGTTGCGGGCGGCACGTTGCTCGGGCTGGAGGGAAGATGCAGTACAGGGTTGAACTGATCAAATCAGACGAAGGCTATGCGGTCGGCTGTCCTGATCTTCCGGGGTGCT
>JBPBPZ010000128.1:0-24076 GCA_050954525.1 Janthinobacterium lividum | reverse complement strand
AGCGGCCAGCGCAAGTAGCTGCGTGGCAGCCCGACTCGCTTAGAGCTTCGGGCTGCCTGTCACCTGTGGCCCCGCGCTGAAGATACCTGCAAAGGCGTAGCGATACGCAAAGATCAGGAACGCTTCGATCGCGATCAGAACAATCGCCAGCACCGGGTTGCCGTGCTGAATCAGAACGGTGAACAGGAAGATGTTGATGATGATCGGCCCCAGCAGGGTAAGTCCCAGCGGAACGAACCGGCCCACCAGCAACAACAGGCCGCCGATCACCTGAAACAGGCCGATGACCCGGAAAAATCCGTGCGTGAACAGGATGGTTCCAAAGGTGCCGGCATCTCCCACCATGGGCGGCTGGGGCAGGAACGGCACAATGTGGTTGATTCCAAACACAAGGAAGACCAGGCCCAGCAGGATGCGTGCAATCAGGATGGCGTATTTCATCAGTGAGCCTCTTCTGTTCAGAACGACGGGTTAGACCGGACCAGCTTGTTGCCGGAGTATTTCACACTTGTGCAACGGCACGGCACACCTTCGCATAAGCTGGCAGGCATGGGCCTGGAGCGCACCCGCGAGTTTCTGCTGAGCATGCCGCGCGTGGGCGAAACGCTGCAGTGGGATCTACTGGTGTTCTGGGTCGCGGACAAGGCTGTGGGCGGCAGAATGTTTGCCACGCTGGACCCTGAACCCGGCGGGCGCTACGTTGGGTCGTTCGCTGTTCCGCCGGCGATCTACAACGACCTGCTGGAAATTGAAGGCATCCACCCCGCACCCTACCTGGCGCGCGCGCACTGGGTGGCCGTCGAGCGCTGGGACGTACTCCCCGAACGCGAGTTGCACGAGCACCTGCGCCGAGCCTACGAGCGCGTTCTGGGCAAGCTGCCTCGCAGCACCCAGCGCCTGCTGGAAGGCAGTGACCGTGAGTACCGCGCAGCCGTGCGCGAGAAACGCGCCGCTGCGAAGGCTGCTTCTAGTGCAAGGAAGTAAAGTACCGGTCAACCCTTGCGCGCGCAGTTTTGGCAGCGGGACTTTTGTCAGCCCGCGCGCCAACGTTGTACATGCGCGTTGCTATGCAGCAGGGCTGCGGGCCTGATCCAGCATGCGCTGGTTGTAGGTGCAGGTATCCGGAGTGCTGAACGATGCAGTCCTCACGCGTTGCGATGTGGAGGTTGGACGCAGAAGTGGTGAAGTCTCCTTCGTTAAGGAAGAACGGAGCGGATTTCCTTAATGAAGCCAATCAACGCCACCATGCGGCGGAGCCAAGAAAAGAACGCTCCTATCGCTTTCCTACGAAGATACGTCTTTGCTCTATTAGCGCCGATGACTTGCGCTTTGCGTTCATACAGTTCTAGCGCGTCGCCCGTAATCTCTTCGATATCATCTGCCGCCGTAAACAGCTGAATGAACAAAAGAGACCTACGTACATGGGGACAGTCCACTCTAAACACCTGCCTCATGGCAGAAACTTTGCTATTGATGCGGCCCAGTGAGTTCTCCAATGCACACGCAAAGAACTCTACAAGCTTGTAAGCGAGGTTGTTCAGTCTTCTCCAAGCCCTGACCTCAGACATACGTAAGCCAGTTAGAGTGTGCCGTAAGCGAGCAAACCTGTATCGACACATTCCACCTGTAAAGTAGCCCAAAGCGTATGCCGGTGACGTTATTGCCAAAGTCTCCCAACACCGTTCGTTCAGAAAAGTATCCACAAAATCTAAGTCGACGCGGGTAAGCTCTAAAGACCTTTCTATACCGTCTTGCTTGTCATCTATAAGCTTTGCTGTGGCACGCCATGTGGCCATGCTCGCGTCTCTGAACCTCTGCAGGGAGAGCGCTACTCTCTGATTGAAGATGATGCGCTGGCTAAGTCCTTCGACGATGGCGCGGCTTTGGTACCAAGTAAGTGACTTCATGACCGCACCTCCGCGAGCGCAAACGACTCTGCGTCGCGTCGCAGACTACGCAGATGTTCCTGAAAGCAAATCTCGCCAGCAGTAGTCAAGCGGAAGTAACGTTTAGCTCGACCACCTCGTTGCCCAGTTGGCTCGCCCATTCTCGACTCAACTAGACGCTTATTTTCTAAGCGCTTGAGCACGGTGTACACAGCTCCCAGCGAAACCTCTCGCCCAGTAAGCTGCTCAACATCCTCAATAATCAAAGTTCCGTAGGCATCATCCGCAAGTCTCCTGATGGAGAGGAGGATGTAGCTCTCGAACGATCCTATGTTCTGCTTCTTTAGGTTCACTTCGATTTCCTCTACGTTGTATATACCACAGCGTAGAGGAAATTAGAAATCTGCTTAGTTCCAGACTCGGACGCACCCTATGCGTAGCGAAATCCTGCTGGTGAGCTGATGCCGACAACACGCCAAAGATGGTGACGGCGCAGATAGCGTGGCCTGCGCCATGGCGACGCGCTTCGGAGCGCTTACCTGCAGCAGTTCACTGGACAGGGTTTGCCCTGCGTGCACACAGACGGTAGCGTTGACGGATGGATGAATCGGGAACTAAAGCTGGCGTGACGCTTTCACTGGAAGGTCAGGTCGCGCTGATCACAGGTGGTTCGCGCGGCATTGGCGCGGCAACGGTCCGGCTGTTTCGGCAGGCTGGTGCGCGGGTCGCCTTCAGCTATCGCACGGCACAGGCGCAGGCGGAGGCCTTGCAGGCAGAGTGCGGTGGACCCGACGTTTGCCGCGCCATCCAGCAGGATTTGGCAACGCCCGCGGATGGCTCAGCGCTGGTGGAAGCCGCCGTCGCGGCCTTTGGCAGCGTGGATTGCCTGGTGGTGAACCACGGGATCTGGCCGCCGCACGACCAGCCTATCCGCAGCATGACGGACGAGCAGTGGCGCGGCACCATGGGCATCAATCTGGACAGCGTGTTCGGCCTGGTGCGCGCGGGTGCCGCGGAAATGCAGCGGCAGCCGGAACACGGCAGGAAACACATCATCCTGGTCAGTTCCACCGCCGGGCAGCGCGGCGAAGCCTTTCACGCAGATTATGCCGCCAGCAAGGGCGCGCTGATCAGCATGACCAAGGGCCTGGCGACGGAACTGGCCGGGGACGGCATCCACGTGAACTGCGTTGCGCCGGGATGGGTGCGAACCGACATGTCGGAACGTACCCTGGACGATCCGAACGCGTCCAACAGGGTGTTCCGCAGTATTCCGCTGGGTCGCGTGGCCACGCCGGATGAAATCGCCGGTCCCATCCTGTTTCTGTGCACGCCCTGGGCGGGGTTCATCACCGGCGAAGTGTTCAACGTCAACGGCGGTGCGGTTCTGGTGGGCTGATTGCCTGCTTTTCGAGGATGGATGAACGCTCCGTTGTACCGACTGGCTTCCCTGCTGCTGTGCAGCCTTGCTGCGCTGCCACCGACCCCTGCGCAAAGTACTCCAGCAACGCCGAAGCGTGAAGAAAACATTGTGGTGACGCAGCCCGCGCCGGGCGACGGCGTGGAAGAAGCAAAAGCCCGCGCCGCGCTAAATGCGATGTACACGGCGCTGGGCGGCGAACGCTGGCTGCGCCGCGGCGACTACGTTCTGAAGGGTCACACGTCGTCCTTCTACAAGAACGCGCCCACCGGCGTCGGCGACTTCCTGCAGTTTCACCACGCATTGCCCAACGGCGGCTTTGCTGACCGCATTGAGCTTGGCAAGAAGCGCGACGTGGTGCAGTTATGGACGGCCACCACCGGCTTCGAAGTGACCTACAAGGGCCAGAAGGCGCTGCCCGCGAAGGACCAGGCGGACTACTTCCGGCGCGCGCACTACTCGCTGGATGCCATTGCCAACGACTGGCTGAAGCAGCCGCAACTGTTGCTGATCTACGGCGGAACGGCTGTGGTGTCCCGGCGCGAGGTGGAGAAGGTCACGCTGGTCGACAAGGACAACAACTCCGTCGAAGTGGACATGGAGTTAGGCACACACCTGCCGCTGCGCCGCATTTTTAAATACCGCAACGAGACCTACAAGGACTTCGACGAAGACCTGGAGGAGTACAGCGACTTCCACGAGGTAGGCGGCATCCCCGTGCCGTACGTCACCACGCGCTACTTCAACGGCGACATGGTCGCGCAGCGCTTTGTGGAGTCCATGGAGTTCAAGCCGGTAGACGCCGCGCTATTCGAACCGGGCGCGCCGCTTGGCAAGCACAAGTACTGAGTTGCTGAGCCGCTCGGCCTCGGGCTCCCTTTGGCGGCGGCAGTGCTTCTTCCAGTCCGTCATCCTGAGCGAAGCACCGATCTCGGCACATATACTGCTGAGAGCATGAGTGAAACTGGCCAGCCCCAAGCGCGTGTCATGGAGATCCAGGAGATTATGCAGCTCCTGCCGCACCGCTACCCTTTTCTGTTGATCGACCGCGTGATCGAGGTCGAGCCGAAGCAGCGCATCGTCTGCATCAAGAACGTCACGGCAAATGAGCCGCACTTCCAGGGTCACTTTCCCGATTACCCGTTGATGCCCGGCGTCCTGATTGTCGAGGCTATCGCGCAGGCTGGTGGAGCACTTCTGCTGAGCGAGATTCCTGACCGCGAAAACAAGCTGATGGTCTTTACCGGCATCGAGGGTGCGAAGTTCCGCCGACCGGTAACACCCGGCGACCAGTTACGGATTGAGGTCGAAGTTCTGCAGTGGCGGTCACGCGCGGTGAAGATGCGTGGCGTAGCCACGGTCGAAGGCAAGGTAGCCTGCGAGGCGACGGTGATGTGCCAGCTGGTACCTCGTCCCGGAGCGAAAACGCCCGCAGCCGTTCTACCCGCGGAAACCCTGCCGGTCGCGCCGGAACCCGTCTCTGCAGCAGCCCCAAATCCCCAGGCAGAATCCATACAATCCGCAACAGGCGCCGCGTGTCAGCCCGATCCCCTGTCTGAGTCCAACGCCCTGCCGGAAGCCGCGGTCTAGGCCGTGGCAGTGCATTCCAGCTCGATCATTTCGCCGGGCGCAGTGATCCCCGCAAGCTGCGAGATCGGCCCGTTCTGCACGGTTGGTCCGGACGTTGTGCTGGGCGAACGCTGCGAACTGGTGAGCCACATTGTGCTGGACGGCCACCTGACCATGGGCAGCGACAACCATGTGTTTCCCTTCACGTCGCTTGGCTGTTCGCCGCAGGACCTGAAGTACGGCGGCGAACCCACGAGGCTGACCATCGGCAGCGGCAACACGATCCGTGAAAGCGTCACGGTCAGCCGCGGCACCGAGGGCGGCGGCGGCGAAACCCGCATCGGCGACGGCTGCCTGATCATGGCGTATGTCCACATTGGCCATGACAGCCGCATTGGCAACGGCGTCATCCTGGCCAATGCCGCGACGCTTGCCGGGCATGTGACCGTAGAAGATTTCGCGGTGGTGGGTGCGCTGAACCCCGTACACCAGCACTGCACTATTGGCACCTACAGCTACATCGGCGGCGGCACCACCATTACGCAGGACGTTCTGCCCTACAGCCTGACCAGCGTGCGCCGCGAGAATCGAGCCTTTGGCCTGAACCGCGTGGGTCTGGAGCGCCGCGGCTTCACGCCGGATGAACTGCAGCAACTGCGTGCCGCCTACCGCCTGCTGCAGGGCAGCAGGATGAACACCACGCAGGCACTCGAAGCTATCCGCGAGAAGGTGGATGACGGCGTCTTTGGTGAACGCGTCGCCTACCTGGCCCGGTTCATCGCAAAGAGCGAACGCGGCGTCATCAAGTAGCGCAGCCACACCTCTTGTTCGGCCATCTTCCTAACGATGAAGCTGGTGCCGCGTCTCGGTCAGGTCCAGTTCATTCTGGATCCTGGTAAGGATCGCGCCACCGATGTGTCCTTCGTCGCGCAGGCGAATGGCGGCACTTCGTTCGACTTCAATGGCACGCTGGGTCATGGTGCTGTAACGCCGAAAGAACTCGGGCGTGCGTTTCCGCAAACGACCGGGTCTTGCCTTTTGATAATCCAGGCTCTCCAGGCGGTGCCGGTAACGTTCCAGCAGGTGCTGGAAGCCGCGTTCAAATTGACCATCATCCGCGCCCTGCTCGCCTTCCAGGAACTGGATGGCTTCCTGCAGCACACGCTTTCTCGCATTCACTTCCTCGTCGCCGTCGCCCCCGTCGCGGAAGCGCAGCAGACGGATGATGGGTGGCAAGGTAAGCCCCTGTGCCACCAGCGTCACCAGGATGACGGCAAAGGTAAGAAACAGGATGAGGTTGCGCTGCGCAAACGGCTCGCCGTTGGAAAGCGTTTCCGGCAGGCTGAAGGCGGCAGCCAGCGCCACCACCCCGCGCATCCCGGTCCACCCAAGCACAAAGGCCTCCTTGGGGTGCGGCATGGTTTGCTTGCGGCCCAGAACAACCGTGTTGAACCCATGCGCGGCCCACATGGCGGGATAGATCCACAGCAAGCGCAGGCCAATCAGCACCAGGCTAAAAACAATGCCGTAGGTAAGCAGGGTGCGAACGCCGTAGCCATGGATGCCGGCCATAATGCCCGGCAGTTGCAGGCCGATCAGCAGGAACACCATGCCGTTCAGCACAAAGTTCAGGCTCTCCCAACCCTGCTGCACCTGCATGCGTGTTTTGGGCGAGAAGATCTCCGTGCTTTGCCGACCCAGGTACAAACCGCAGGCAACAACGGCAAGCACACCGGATGTGTGCAGTTCTTCCGCCGCAAGGTAGGCGGCGTACGGTGCCACCACGCTGATGACCATTTCCACCGGGCCGTCATCGATCCAGCGTTCGACGAACCAGACGCCCAGCCCCACCAGCAAGCCCACCGCTACGCCGCCGCACGCCAGCCAAAGCAGGCGCACCGCACCGTAGGAGATCGATGGCGTGGCACCGGTCTGCAACATCTGCACGCCAAACTCCAGCGCAAGCAGGCCGGTGGCGTCGTTCAGCAGGCTTTCGCCCTCTAGTATCTCCACCACGCGCGCCGGCAAGCCAAGTTTTCACGCCATGGACGTGGCCGCAATGGCGTCCGTCGTGGCTACTACCGCACCCAGCAGAAACCCACTCTTAAAGTCGAGCGCGGTGATGAAGTGGTCTGAGAACAAGGCCACGACGATGACCGTCAGCCCTACCAGGCCGACTGCCAGCATCAGCACCGGAACCAGGTGGTGCCGAAACTCTCTCCAACTGGTCTGCCAGGCCGCCGCAAACAGCAGTGGGGGCAGAAAGACCAGGAACACAAGATCGGGGTCCAGCGGAATCCTAGGCACGTGTGGAATAAAGCTCGCACCCAAACCCGCAACGACCAGCAGGATGGGGTACGGCAGCCGCAACCGGTCTGCCGCCACGGCAAACACCGCCACTGCAATCAGCAGCAACAGAACAACTAATTGGATTCCATGAACGCCTGCCATACTCTCCTGGCCGCTACAGCATGTTGCGCTGTGCGGCATGCTTTCCGCGATGGTCTGTCCAGATCAAAGGGAAGCCGGTCTTCAAAGGAGCGGCCTTCCAGACGAATACTGCAATGTCTGATGCGCGGCAGACCAACGGTTCCGCCCGGTAAAGACAGGGCTGCCGTTCGACAGGGAATACGGGTACGGGCCTCGCCGTACATCGTGGCAAAGGCTGCTTCCACAAAGCTTGCTTCCGCTGACCGGGAACGATACTGCGACACCGCCCGCTATGGGCAGAACCCCAGCAGAGCAGCCAACAGGGCGGTCGGGTTTTCTTCGGCAATCCAATGCCCTGCGTCGGGGATGGCGGTCACGGTCACATTTTTCGCCACCTCAGCCAGCATGACTTTCGCAATCGGCAGGAAAAAGCTGGCCGTGCCGCCCAGGGCAAGCACGGGCATCGACAACCTGCCGTTCTTCTTCAGGCCCAGCTTGTTGTCTTCTCCATCGCGATCGAACGCGCGATACAGTTCGAAGCCGGCTCGCATGGCACCGGCAGCGGAAAAGTGCGAAGCATAGAGATCCAGGTCCTCACTCGTGATGGCCTCCTGGTTAAAGGCAAGCCGCTCGTAGAAGTGCTGCAGGTACATGCGTTCTCGCCCGGCAGTGAGCGACTCTGCGAGGTTGTTCTGAGCGTTGTGGAAGAAGAAGTGCCACATGGTGGCATCGTTCAACTTCACCGAAGCCACCGTCGCGTCGTACGTCAACGTGCCCGGCAGCGGAGCCTCCATAAGCACCAGCCGCTCCACCAGCTTCGGGTACTGATTTGCGAAGGCGTATGCCACCATCATGCCGATGTCGTGGCCGACCATCGTCACAGGCCCTGACACTTTTAGGTGCTCCCATACCAGCCGCAGAATGTCGCCAGCCATGGTGCGCTTGTCATACCCGGTCTGCGGCTTGGAGGAACCGCCTGCGCCACGGTAATCCGGAGCAAGGACCCGCCATCCGGCACGCGTTAGCGGACCGATGATGTGTCGCCACTCCCACCAGGTCTGCGGATACCCATGCAACAGCACCATGGTGCGTTTGCCAGTGCCCGCGGTCACGTAGTGCAGGCGCAGGCCAGGCTCCAGTTCCGCCACGCCATGCTTCAAAAGATCCTTGTCGAAGGGTTCCATGGGCACGCTCCTTGTCTGCTTTCTTGGATGTCTGTTTCCCCCCAGGATTTGCGCGCTGGCAACCTCCTCGCTTCTGCAAGGCCGACACCGGTGCAGCGCAGAAATGTGCGCGGCGTGCTAGTGTGACTCGCGTGGCCAGACCTGGCCGATGAGGTGAAGCATGTACATACTTGCACTGGACCAGGGCACGACCAGTTCGCGCGCCATCCTGTTTGATCGTGCGGGCGCGGTCGTGGGCACGGCGCAGCATGAGTTCACGCAGATCTTCCCCGAAGGCAAGTCCGGCTGGGTGGAGCACGATCCATTTGAAATTTGGACCAGCCAGCTTTCGAGCGCGGTTGAGGTGATGGGCCGGGCCGGCGTGCGACCGCGCGATGTTGCAGCGCTGGGCATCACGAACCAGCGGGAAACTGCCGTTGTGTGGGAACGCGCGACGGGTCGCCCAATCTACAACGCAATCGTCTGGCAGGACCGCCGCACCGCCGCTGTCTGCGCCGACCTAACGGCAAGCGGCCATGAAGACGAGGTGCGCCGCCGCACAGGTCTGCGGCTGGACCCCTACTTTTCCGGCACCAAGGTCGCGTGGATCCTCGACAACGTGCCCGGTGCGCGCGAGAAGGCTGAACGCGGCGAGCTGGCGTTCGGCACCGTCGACAGCTGGCTGATCTGGAATCTGACCAGCGGCAAACGGCACATCACCGACCGCACCAATGCCAGCCGCACGCTGCTCTACAACATCGTCGAAGACCGCTGGGACGACGACCTGCTACGCCTGCTGTGTGTGCCGCGGTCCATAATGCCGGAGGTGGTCTGGTCCAGCGAAAAGCTTGGCCCGGTCTCTACTACGCTGGGACTCGAGGGCATCGAGATTGCAGGCATCGCGGGGGACCAGCAGTCCGCCCTGTTCGGCCAGATGTGTACCGAACCCGGTGACAGCAAGAACACCTATGGCACCGGCTGCTTCCTGCTGCAGCACATTGGCGGCACCTTCCGCCAAAGCGAGCATCGCCTGCTGACAACGCTGGCCTGCTCCGTGGATCGCACGCCCGCGTACGCCCTCGAGGGCTCCGTGTTTGTTGGCGGTGCAGTGGTGCAGTGGCTGCGCGATGGACTCGGCATCATCGCAAAAAGCTCCGACGTGGAAGCGCTCGCGCTCAGCGTGCCCGACAGTGGTGGCGTCCTGTTCGTGCCTGCCTTTACCGGTCTGGGCGCGCCACACTGGGACCCCTACGCCAGCGGCATGATGATCGGCATTGGACGCGGCACCACGAAGGCGCACATTGCACGTGCCGCGCTTGAGAGCATCGCCCTACAGGTAACCGACCTGATGCGCGCCATGGACGCTGACACACCCGCACCGCTGCGCGAACTGCGCGTCGACGGCGGTGCCACCGCCAACGACACCCTGATGCAGCTACAGGCCGACCTGCTGGGCGTGCCGGTGCGACGGCCCGCTTGCCTGGAGACCACGGCTATGGGTGCGGCGTATCTCGCTGGGCTGGCGGTAGGCTTCTGGTCCGGCATGGATGACATCAAGCGTGAACAGGCTGGTGGTACCGTCTTCGAGCCACAGCAAGACCGCAGCGCGCTCTACGCCCGCTGGCAAGATGCAGTGGGGCGTGCCAAGGGCTGGAACAAGCCTTAAGTTTGCTCCCCTGCTTGACGACACCCAAGATACCTACCATGATAGATACCACGAGGTGAAGATGAGCCAATCGGTCACAGCCAAGGTCTTTCGCAACGGGCGCAGCCAGGCAGTGCGCATCCCCGCCGAATTCCGCTTCAAGACGGACCAAGTCTACATCGAGCGCGACGAGGCTACTGGCATCGTCACGCTGTCAGAGGAGCCACCAAAGAAGCGGTCTATGGCCGACTTGTTTGCGCGGGTCGATGCTGCTGGTGGCTTTGAATTTGAAATTGAGCGAGATAGGCGTCCTCCACAAGAACGAGAGCCATGGTAGGCACCAAGCTGTTTCTGCTAGACACGAACATCATCACCTACATCGTCAACGGCAAGTCTGCAGCTGCACGGAAGTCGTATCTCACGGGTGAGCATGTTCAAAGATTCGCTATCTCTGCCATCGTCGAAGCGGAGATCCGTTTCGGATTGGCCAAGAGCAGGAAGGCGACGGAAGCACAAACGTTTATGACCGAGTTCCTCGAGAGAACAGAGTCGGTGCCATGGGATACTGCTGCAGCCAAAGCCTACGGCTTCTTACGCGCAGAGACGGAGTCGCAAGGCATTGCGTTTGGTGCACTTGATCTGCAGATTGCAGCCCACGCCATCTCGCTTGGCGCAACGCTTGTGACGCACGATCGAGCTTTGCAGCGGGCTGCACCGTTCTGCCAAGTTGTTGACTGGGCTACAGACGTACAGTGAGGAACTATGAACCGTGAAGCCATGCTGAAAGCCGTCCGCACACAGGGTGCGGAGCCGTGGGACATCGTCATCATCGGCGGTGGTGCAACCGGCGCGGGTGTTGCCGTAGACGCAGCCACCCGCGGCTACAAGACGCTGCTGGTCGAGCGCGAAGACTTTGGCAAGGGCACCAGCAGCCGATCCACCAAGCTGGTGCACGGCGGCGTCCGCTACCTGGAGCAGGGCAACATCTCGCTGGTCATGGAGGCGCTCAAAGAGCGCGGCCTGCTGCGGCAGAACGCTCCGCACCTGGTGCACGATATGCCTTTCGTGGTGCCGAACTACTCCTGGTGGGAGGCGCCCTTCTACGGCATCGGCATGAAGATTTATGACCTGCTGGCGGTGAAGTACAGCTTTGGCCGGTCGCACATTCTGTCGCGCGAAGAGACGCTTGAGCGCCTGCCGACCATTGCCCAGGAAGGCCTGCGTGGCGGCGTGGTTTACCACGACGGCCAGTTCGACGACACCCGACTGCTGACCCACCTGATCATGACCGCTGCCGACCACGGCGCAACCGTTCTGAACTACTGCGCAGCGGTAAAGCTCGAGCGCGACGGAGACAGCTTTGTGAACGGCGTGGTGCTGGAAGACCGCGAAAGCGGCGAACAGATCCACGTCAACGCGAAGTGCGTCGTCAACGCCACCGGCATTTTCACCGATGAAGTGCGGCGCATGGCCGAACCGGAAGCCGAGGCGATGGTGTCGCCCTCGCAGGGCATCCACCTGGTGCTGGAGAAGAGTTTCCTGCGTGCGCAGACCGCGATCATGGTGCCGCGCACCAGCGACGGCCGCGTACTGTTCGCCATCCCATGGCATGGTCACACCGTTGTAGGCACGACGGACACGCCCATTGACGCACCCAGCTACGAACCCAAGCCGCTTGAAGAAGAGATCGCCTTTGTGCTGGACACGGCGGGCGAATACCTTAGCCGCAAACCCACGCGTGACGACATCCTGAGCATCTACGTCGGCATTCGGCCGCTGGTGAAAGCCGCGGGTAGCGACGCGTCGAAGACCAGCGCCCTGTCGCGCGACCACACCATCCATATCGACGGCAGCGGTCTGTTGACCATCGTTGGAGGCAAGTGGACGACCTATCGCCACATGGCAGAGGACGCGGTGAATCACGCGGCCACCTTGGGCAAACTGCCTGACGCAGCCTGCGTTACGGCAAACCTAAAGGTACATGGCTGGTCAGAGGCGGAAGACCTCGGCGATCTGGAAGTTTACGGTGCCGATGCCGAGGGCATCCTGTCGCTGGTCGCGGCTACGCCCGCGCTGAACGAACAGCTACATCCTGCCCTGCCCTACATCGCCGCAGAGATCGTATGGGCCGCGCGCAACGAAATGTCGCGCAACCTGGACGACGCCTTGTCACGCCGCACCCGCGCACTATTGCTGAACACGCGTGCCGCGGTGGAAATAGCTCCACGTGTGGCGGCGCTGCTGGCATCAGAGCTTGGACGCGACGCAGCCTGGCAAGCAGCACAGGTGGAATCATTCACGGCATTGGCACGGCAGTACCTGCCACAGTAGATTAGTGCGGCTGGTCTACACAGCACGGAGAACACATTGATTGCACGCGGTCCACTGCTGGGCGAGTTCATGGGAACGTTTGTGCTGCTGCTGCTGGGCAACGGCGTGTGCGCGGCTGTGACGCTGAAACGCAGCAAGGCGCAGGGTTCCGGCTGGATGGTAGTTGCGGCAGGCTGGGCGCTTGCGGTGCTGTGCGGCATCTTCGTGGCACAACTCTTCGGCTCGGTCGATGCCCACCTTAGCCCCGCATTCACGCTCGCGTTCGCCATCAAGGGCCAGGCTTTTGCAAAGCTGCTGCCCTTTGCTGCCGTGCAGGTTGCGGGTGCATTCTGCGGGGCGGCAGCCACATGGCTGTTCTACTTGCCGCACTGGGCCGTGACCGAAAGCAAGGAAGCCAAGCTGGGCGTCTTCGCCACCAGCCCCACTTTTCCCAACTACGGCTGGGCGCTGTTCTGCGAGACCATGGCGACCTTTGTGCTGGTCATCGTTGCGGGAGGTATGAGTTCCAAGCTCGTCCTGAGTACGGGCGCGGTCGCAGGGCTGAGCCCGCTGCTGGTGAGCGGCCTCGTCTGGAGCGTAGGCCTCTCGCTCGGCGCAACCACGGGTTATGCCATCAACCCTGCGCGCGATCTGGGACCACGGCTGGCACATGCGCTTCTGCCGATCGCCGGTAAGGGCAGCAGCGACTGGAGCTATGCCTGGGTGCCGGTGGTTGGCCCGCTGTTGGGCGCCGGACTGGCGGGCTGGGTGCTGCTGCTGATCGGCGCGTAACGCGCTTACTTATCGGTAATCGGCTTCTGCCCGTTATTGAACGAGGGAACTCCGTGCGTGATGTGGCGAAGCCCAAACTCCCGCACCAGGTTTCCGAGAGCGGTAAATCCGATGCCCAGCGCTGCATTTTCAAAGGTCAGGCCTGCACCGCGCTCCTTGTCCGGGTAGTAGAGGTTTGAGATGGCTCCAGCCGTCATGCCGCCCAGAATGTGCGAGTAGTTCGGCTGCCACTTCCCGTTGTCGCCGCGAGCCACTACGGAACGCGTCATGGCATACCAGGCCCGGTTGGCAAAGCCGCCGGAACCTTTGTAGAAGTATCTCGGGTCCTGATGAAACACAGCCGGGTAAACCGCACTGCCCAGGAAGCGGCTTAACGTGCCGGTGGCAAAGGCAGCGCCGTAGCGCTTGGCGTAGCCCTCAGCACCCTGCCCGAAGCTGCTATGCGTGTTGCGTGCCTGTTGAATACCAGCCGCAATTCCGGTCGCGACGAAGACAAATGGGTCCGAGCGGGAGCGTACCGCCATTTTGAATTTTTGCTTAGGTGCCAGCGGTGCCGCGTCCCAGACGTAGCTGCTGTAGAAATTCGGCAGAATGCCAAGGACGCGCTGCCCCATCTCTGCCTTGATCTGCTCATCTGCCAGTTCGCGTTGGGTCACCTTCACCGTGACGTCACTGGTGGCGGAGGCGATGGGCAGCGCAATCTTCGGTGCCTCGTGCTGCTGGCCGTCGCGCAAGGTGATTTCAGACGACACAAACGTTTCCAGCCCGGCGGACGAGATGGTGAAGGTGTACTTACCTGCCGGCAGATCAGTGAATCGGAATCGTCCCTCAGAATCAGAGGTCACTTCCCGCTCTGGCGGCAGACTCTGGTCATTGCTCTCGCGTGCAATCTGCAGAGTGACTTTTGCGCCCGGAACAATGCCCTGGTTCACGTCCAGCACTTCGCCGTAGATCGAGCCGGTATGAAGCTGCACGGATTGCTGCGCAGCCTGCTCCAGGCTCCGCAGGTAGATCGCGGAAGGTGCGTTTTCGAGCAGCTGAGCCTTTGAAGCCGGACCAGAGAAAAGCAGCAGAACGCCTACAGTGGCAGCCCCTGCAACACCTCTGAAGCGCGCGGACCGCTCGCTTCTGCCATCAACTGAAGTACAAACCAAAGACAAACGCATAGGGACCTGTCCAAACATCTACATGGGTGGGGCGTACGCAAACTGGTAGGGAGCGAGCCCACTGGACCGGTGTAAGCCTGGTCATGCCTTCTGAGGCCCCTGTAAGGCAAGATATGCACCAGAGGGCATGGAGCGCAAGTTTGCGACATCATCCAGCCGGGGAACCGTCCCGAGATAGCAACGAACTGACCATGCCCATGGGTTACGGTGACCTTTGATCAGTCCCGATCTCTACGTTGGCGCGGCTTCTTCATCTTGGCCCTTCGGCACAGCGGGCAGCGAAACTTCCTGTTCCCGTGGTAGATGTGGCCCTTCAACTCTGCCATGGCAACCCGGCACCGTTTACACGTCACACTTCTACCCCTTTCGCCCTGGAGATGCGGCCCACGCCTCAGGGCATGGCAAGGCACCTAGTAAAAAGATAAGGTGCGCGTGCGAAGTTATCCACTGCGGCGCTGAAGGAATGACTACATGGAACGGCTTGGCCTGATCGCGGGGAACGGACGCTTCCCCTTTCTGCTGCTGGACGCGGCGCGTGCACGCGGCCTTCACGTGGTCGTCGCTGCCATCAAGGAGGAAACCGATCCGGAGATGGACGAGCGCGCCGCATCTGACGGCGGCATGGAAGTCCACTGGATAAGCCTGGGCGAGTTGTCACGCCTGATCGACACCTTTCAAACGGCGGGGGTCACACGCGCTGTCATGGCCGGGCAGGTGCGGCACAAGCAGATCTTCTCCGCCATTCGTCCAGACTGGCGGCTGGCCAAGCTGTTGATGAGTCTGCGCACGCGGTCCACCGATATGCTGCTGGGTGCGGTCGCGAAGGTTTTGGGCGATGAGGGGATTGAACTGATCAGTTCCACCGCGTACCTGGAACCCATGCTGGCACGCGCGGGCGTGCTGACGGAGCGCGCGCCCAGTGAAACGGAACAGGCCGATATCGAGTACGGCCTGCGGGTGGCGCGTGGCATTGCCAGCTTCGACCTGGGCCAGACCGTGGTGATCGCTGCCGGGGCATGTGTCGCAGTGGAAGCCATGGAGGGCACGGATGCGACGATCGCCCGCGCCGGTACGTTGATGCAGTCACTCGACGACGCCGCATCCACCCTGCAGCGGTCGCTGACCGTGGTGAAAGTAGCCAAGCCGAAGCAGGACCTGCGCTTCGACGTTCCGGTCGTAGGCGTACCTACCATCCAGGCCATGCGTCTGGCCGGGGCGACCTGCCTGGCTGTGGAAGCGGGGCGAACTCTGCTGTTCGATGAAGCAGCCATGTTGCGCGAGGCAAACGCCGCCGGCATCTGCATTACGGGCGAAGTCCGACCCGCTGACGACCGCGTCCTTCTGTAACAGTGCAGGATTTTGCTGCTGTCGAAACAAACTTTCTGCCTTGCCGTTGCTCTGCGTCATACTGAAGCAGTACTTCCCTGGAGAGTTCTATGCAGCGTACCGGTCTTTGGTCCATGTTGTTGGTAGCATTACTGGCTTGCGGCGTGACCGCACGTTTCGCAAACGCTGCAGCCGCAGCTGCCATGCTGGAACCGGGCGCCTCTGCCCCGAACTTTACGCTGCCATCGCAGGAAAACAAGCAGATCAGCCTGTCTGAGTACAAGGGCAAGTTCGTCGTCCTGTACTTCTACCCGAAGGACTTCACCGGCGGCTGCACACTGGAAGCGCACAACTTTCAGCGTGACCAGGCCATGTTCGACAAGAGCAATGCCGCTGTTCTGGGCGTCAGCCTGGACACAGCCGACAGCCACAAGGCCTTTTGCACCAAGGAGAACCTGACCTTCAAGCTGCTGGCCGATCCGGAACACAAGGTGATTGACGAGTACGGCGTGCCGGTTATGGCCATGGGGCCAAACCACTTCGCCAAGCGCGTTACCTTTCTGATCTCGCCCGCGGGCAAGGTGGTCAAGGTATGGCCCGATGTAAAAGTTGCGAACCACAGCGAAGAGGTTCTCGCAGCGATCAAGGAAGCCAAAGAAGCCAAGTCCTAAGCACCTTTTCAGTTCACAAACCGGAGCTCCTTGGGAGCTCCGGTTTTGCTTTTGCAGCGCCGATCAGCACGACCCAAGCGGTGGCGGCATGGCCGCAAGCTCTGTCCGTCAGAAAGCTCGTCCTTGTGGTAGACGCAAAAAGGCCCGGAGCCTCGAGTGAGGAGCCGGGCCTTTTTGCTTGCCTTGATTACAGGTGAAGCGTGAAACGACAGGTTTGAGTTACTTGGTCTTCTTGGTGCTGGTTTTCTTGGCTGTGGACTTCTTCGCTGCCGTGGTCTTTGCTGGTGTTGCAGACTTCGTTGTAGCCTTACCCGCGGTTGTTTTTCCTGCCGCCGTTTTGCTGGCTGTTGTCTTGCTCGCCGTGGTCTTGCTGGCGGTCGACTTTGTTGCAGGTGCCTTTGTGGCCGACTTCTTTGCAGGAACGGCCTTGGTCGCAACAGGCTTCTTGGCTGCTGTCTTCTTCACTTCCGGTTTAGTGGCTGCTGCCTTTGTGGTCGCTTTTTTCGCAGTCGTCTTCTTTGCTGCTGGAGCTGCTGTTTTCTTCGTTGCCAAAGTTTTGCCTCGCTGGTTGGATTGTGCCGTCTTGCTTTGAACAGCCTTGTCGCCACGATTCGTTGGGGACTGCTTCGTGGCAGACTTTGTTGCGCCGGTCGCGGACTTCGATGTCGCGGCCTTTTTGGCAGGCGCGGATGTATTCTTTGTTGCCGTAACGCCCTTCGGCTTTGTGGCAACATTCGATTTCTTCGCCGTGGAAGGTGGCGGTGGAACAGACTTCTTTGCAGCCTTCTTCGCAGCCGGAGGAGGTGGCGGTGGCGGCGTTTTCTTCGCCGCCTTTTTAGGCGCAGGTGGAGGTGGCGGCGGGGTCTTCTTCGCGGCCTTCTTGGGAGCGGACTTCTTTGCTGTCTGCTTGGAGGCTGCCTGGTTGGTGGCCGACTCCGTAAAAGCGTTGCTCAACGCCGTGCCGAAGCCGATCAACGTCTCATCGATTGAGGCCTCGGCCGAGTTCTCCTCAGGCAACGACGCCTCCTCATCGGGAGGCGTGTAGGGATCCACCTGGCTTGATGGCGGAGCTTTCAACGTTGCTGTTTCGGCATGGTGTTCCCCGCGCAGCATCTTGTCGTTGCCTTCGTCGTCAGGGTCGTCGTCACGGTCCTCTTCGTCGTCGATATCGTCTTCCTCGTCGTCGAGGGTTTTCTCGTCATCCTCGTCGTCATCATCGACAATCTCGTCTTCGTCGTCATCAGACGATGTGGTTACTTCGTCTTCCTCATCCTCTTCGTCGTCATCGAGGTCCTCGTCTTCATCATCCTCGTCGTCGACCTCAGGTTCCTCGTAGTCATCCTTGGCCGCAGCATAAAGCTTCTGATCGTCTTCGAACATGGTCACCTCCAGCGCTTGATGCAGGGTAGGATGCAACAAACACAGCGCACGCGCAAGCGAAGTGCTTACGACACAGCAATATGGTGCACCGCTACTGGTGCAATGGCAAGTGGTGTTTTTTTGCAGCCCTGTATTTCTGAAGATCACCCGTTCCACGCCTGCACAGACATGAAGATTTTCCTTGCACAGATGGGTGACCTGGGCAGCAGCCATGCAGAAACTGCGCAGCGAACATCGCGCTCTGCGCATCTCCTTGCGCGCCAATGGTCACGTGCGTCCAAGCTGTCCGCACTGCCCATCCCACTCCGGATGAGCCTTTGTCTACGCGGACAGAATTCACTCGATACCATCAACACCACGTTACCTGCTCGACAGAAAGACCTTGTGTGTTGCACGAACGACTGGATACGATCGGCCGGGCCGCGGAGAATCATGAACACTTCAGTTGAGCGGCACACATTGAGCGGCGAACGAGTCCTGCATTTCTGCGCGGCAGGCCTGCTGGGGCTAGGAAGTTCTCTCAGCTTGTATGCCTCTGCGCAGAACAATCCAGAAGCAGCGGCGCTGCGTTCAGACGCAACGGCAGTGCGGGTACAGCAGCCCGGTACGTTGCTGGTTGTGGGCTTCATGGGCGGTCGCATCAAGGCCAACAACATGGTGCACCAGGAAGCGCAGATTGCACAGAGCCTGCAACGCCGCAACGCATCCAGCATCCGGGTGCTGACCTTTGCCAACCACGACGGAAGCCATGCGCTGCAGGCCGTGGTGAAGTTTGTTGACACCGACGGCGACGGAGTTCTGGACGAGAGCGAAAGACGTGGTGCGCGAGTTGTTATCTACGGGCACAGCTGGGGCGCTTCAGAAACGGTAAACCTGGCCCGCACACTGGACCACATGGGCGTTCCGGTGTTGCTGACGATCCAGGTCGACAGCGTGCAGAAGACAGGCGAGAACGACCGCATGATCCCGGCAAACGTGCAGCAGGCGATGAACTTTTATCAGGACGAAGGTTTGCTCAGCGGGCGCTCCCGCATTCTTGCGAACGACCCGCACCGGACGCTGATCCTTGGTAACCAGCGGCTCAGTTACAAACATGCGTCGGTCAACTGCGACCGTTTTCCGTGGTTTGCACGCACGTTCATGAAGCCCCACATTGAAATCGAAAACGATCCCCACGTTTGGAATCGCGTGGAAGCCATGATCCAGGAGCGGGTCGACCTTCCAGATCTCGACCACAGGTAAGTCGCACGGCGAGCGGCACAAGCAAGCCTGTTACCGCCGCTTCACCCAGCTGATGTATACACGTTGAGAATGGCTACTCTTCGCTTCTCCCCTGCCCTTGTTGCCGTCGCGAAAGCAGGTGTGTGCCTGCTGCTGTGTTCGTCCTTGCCATCCTTTGCACAGGCTCCGGGCTCACAGCCTGGAAACACGGGGTTCAAGGTGGGTCCGGCTAAGGATGACATTCTGGACACAGCAAAGAAGGCCGACGACCGGCGTGGCGTGCTGTCCGACGTCCATAGCCCCAACCGGACAGTCGGGCCGCAGCAGGACGGGTCGATTGTTGCCTCGGACAACCAGACACTGACGCCTGCGGGGAAGCTGATCGATCTGGGATCGCCGGTCCGCGCAAAAGCTGTGGCACTGAACCCGAACCGGCTCACGCACAGTGCCGCGGTCCTGCTGATGGGATCGCCGCAGCCAATTATTGTCTTCGATACGCAGTCGGGCAAGGTCCTGCAACGCTTCCTGCCGGAAGACGCGGCGAGTGCCTCGGTGAAGGATCGCAGCGCCGGTTCGTTTGCCGGCATTACCTACTCCGCCGATGGGTCCAGGCTCCTGTTCAGCCAGGACAACAACTATGTTTCTGTTGCGGCCGTCGACCGCAAGACGGGCCTTCTGAACCACGAGCAAAGGGTCAGTCTGCCAGCGCCTCCGGCTGACGGCCGCCAGTATCACAACGCAAAGGCGATTAACCCGGGTGGCATCGCGTTCTCCGCAGACGGCAAACGCGCTTATGTCGCCCTGAACGCCGCCAACACACTGGGCGTCATTGATCTTGCGTCGTCGCCCGCCCGGCTTGTAAGCCAGATCCCGGTGGGCAATGTGCCCAACAGCGTGGTGGTGCACGGCAACTTTGCCTATGTCAGCAATGAAGGCGGGCGCGCTGCCACCGCGAATGACTTCACCAACGACTCGGACGGCACGCCCATCGTCGTGGATCGTACCGACGCCTTTACGCTGACCGGAACGGTGTCCGTCGTGGATCTGCGCGCAGGCAAGCAGGTAAAGGAAATCGCCGTTGGGCTGCACCCGGCAGGCATGGCAATTTCCGGAAATCGGCTGTTCGTGGCGAATGCCTACAGCGACAGCCTGTCGATCGTGGATCTGCAGGCAGGCAAGGTGACGCAGACCATTAACCTGAGCGTACCCATTGGCGGCGGTGTTTTCGGTTCCGGTCCAAATGGCGTCGCGGTCACAGACGATGGCAGGGCCTACGTGACGCTGGGACAGGCTAACGCGGTCGCCGTGGTGCACCTGGAAGGCCGCGACGCGAACCCGGTGCTGGGCTACATTCCAACCGGGTACTTCCCCACTTCCATCGTGTACGACAAAGCGCAGAGGCAGCTTGTCATAGCCGACGACAAGGGCCTGGGATCGCGTGGCAGCACCACGGTCAAAGACGGCGCGGTGGGCTACAACACGCATGCGGACATGGGAGTCGTGAACCTAATTGCGGAGCCCAATGCAAACAGCCTGGTCGGCTTCAGCAAGCAGGTTTTTGAGAACAATCACTGGAACCTGACCACCAATATCGAAGTGGGCAAAGAGTTCATTGATCCGGCAGCAGTACCCGTTGCAGTCCCGAAACACATTGGCGAGCCTTCGCTCATCAAGCATGTGTTCCTCATCATCAAAGAGAACCGCACCTACGACCAGATGCTGGGCGACGTGGCCTGGGGCAATGGCGCTCGCGAACTGGCCGTCTTTGCGCCTGCCCTGCCGAACCAGCATGCGTTGGTCAAGCGCTTCCCGCTGCTGGACAACGTCTACGCTCCCAGCAGGCAGTCCGCGGACGGACATCCTTGGATCGGCATGTCCGGGTCGTTCTATTCCAACGATATTCTTTCGCCTGACTGGATTCGCTCGTACCCTGGTGGCCAGGCTGAAGACGCCCTGACGAACACCCCCAAGGGCTTCCTGTGGACCGAGGTTGCGGCCAAAGGTATGACGGCCCGGCTCTACGGCGAGTGGAGCAGCGGCACAACGGTGGCCCGCAAGCCGGATGGATCGGCTTATACCTGGACCGACTTCTACAAAACTTCCATGTGCAAGGAAGGCAAGGCGCCCGCCGCCGACTGCATCGTGCCGGATGACGCGATCCACGTGACGTCTGCAATCCCGTCCGCGGCCAGGATCATGGACCCGCACTTTCCGCCGTTCAACCTGGACATTCCGGACCAGTACCGCGCCGACTACTGGATCAGCGAGTTCCAGCGCATGGACGCTGCAAACCAGGTGCCCAACCTCACCATCCTGTGGCTACCGGACGACCACACAGCAGGTACGTCGAAGGGTCATCCTTACCCGCTAAATTACCAGGCCGACAACGACCTTGCGCTGGGCCGGATGGTAGAGGCGATCAGCCACAGCAAAGTGTGGGGACAAACTGCCATTTTCGTGGAAGAGGATGATTCGCAGGGAGGCACGGACCATGTCGATGGACATCGTCAACCGGTGTTTGTCATTAGCCCGTACACCGCCGCCCCTCAGGCACCCGGCCAGGGCAAGGCCATTCACACCACGTACACGGCTGAAAACATCAATCGCACCATTGAGAACATTCTTGGAGCAGAGCCGCTGACGCAGTTCGACCTGGTGGCATCGCCCATGTTCGACGTATTCCAGAACACGGCGGATCTGGCACCTTTTGACCATCTGTCCGCCACTCTTCCTTTGGACCAGGGTCCGGATTTGCCTGCCGGAACGGTGGCGTCATACAGCCCGGTTGAGAAGGCGTGGCTCAAGGCGACTGCGAAGGTCATGAAGAACAAATATGACAAGGCGGATGCAGTCGATCCAAACTTCCTGAACCACGTGACCTGGTACGTCACCACTGGATGGACTCGGCCCTATCCCGGTGAAGACAGGGTGCTGGCTCCAGGGCCGCTCGTCAAGGCTGCCATGAAGTTCAATGGCGACGATGACGACGACTAGGGAAATTTCCTCTGCAGAACCTGTATGCGGTGTACCGAGGCACACCGCATACAGGTCTTCAGGCCGCGAGCGATAAGCTCACGATCGTCCGGCAGTGATTGCGTTAGAAGTTGCGAGCGTAAGTGTCGCGGGGCAAGCCTACCTGCCGGGCACGGTCTCGCAAAGCCATGGCACGTGCAGCATCGGACGACCCGCCCAGCGCCACGAAATACGGTGCGTGCCCCGTCGGTGAGAACACCTGCGGCTGCAGTCCGTTGTACCTGCGCTTGATGTGTTCAACCTTGCTCTGCGCCTGCCGCTCGTAGTTGTAGGTGTACGCAATGACGTGCCAGCCAGCCTGCACGCCGGAAGCCAGCAGCGATGCCTGCGCGGCTTGTCGCTCCGGGATAGCCGAGGGCTTTGCCGGCCGCTGCACACCTGCAACCGGTGGCGTCGCCGCCTGAGGCTTCGGCGATGCGCTCTCCGCGATGGCAGAGGAAGCCGGAGGTGGAGCGTGCCTGGTGCTGCCTGCCGTGTTCCAAAGTACCGCTGCAAGCCCCACCGCGACACAGGCCGAGGCGATCCAACCCGTCCGGCTCAGGGATCCAGCCTCTACCAGGTTCAGCTTTTGCAGCACGCCCTCATGAGCGGGGGCTGTGCCTGCATCAAGCCGAGTGGCATGGCGCAGGCTCACGGATGAATCATCCAAGCCGGGGCTGGCACTCGCGGCGGCGGCAACGGCTCCGTACGCTGGTCGCGCGGACTTCTTCGGCATGCCTGCATACACGGGCCTGGAAAGAAGGCTGCCCTCTGCCGCTGAAACCATCGCTGGCGCGGGGTAGGTTGCAGCTGGACTGGCTACAGGCGGCTGGGCGGCTGGTTTAGCGTCAGGCACCGTCTTTGCCGCTACATACGCAGGCTGTGCGGGGACGGGCGGCACAGCAGGCTTCAGCGCCGCAACAACGCCCTCTGCGCTCAACTTGCCGTCGAGCATCTGCGGAATGATTGCACCGAACGGGCTGGGCAGCGGCTTGGGTGTGCTGTCCTGTTCGTCCCTGCCCAGGCAGCGAAGCAGCAGGTGCGCGAGCTTCTGAACGTCATTCTGCCGAAGGGCTTCGCGCGCCTCCGGGGTGTCTGCCTCAAAGTCGCCGGTACACTCGCGGGTGCAATCGCTGCGCAGTTTCACTGTCTCACCGACTGCGAAGATATTGGCCGCTTCCACATGTTCGTGGACCAGGTCAGCTGCGTGCAGCGCAGCCAGCGCACCGGCAACGGACTCTGCCACCTGGCGGGTCTCTTCAATCGACAGGGCACGCTCCTGCAGCACTTCCGACAGGTCTGCGTCGGTCGGCTCAAGCAGGCAGTACACCAGCGGAACCTCGTCGAACGTGACCCGGCCAAAGCTCTTGATCGCCTGCAGATTGGGGTGCGAAACGGCGGCAGATTTCTGCCAGCGGCCAAGCAGTTCGCCCTCGTCGAAATGCGATTCCGTCAGACGCAGTATCGCGGAATGCCCTTCGGCATCACCTGTGAGAAAAAAGGCGCTTCGGCCCTCGGAACGATGAAGCCGCCCAAGCAGGTAGCCGGCCAGCGTGTTGCCTTCGTATTCGGTCCACAAATGCATGGTGTCGATCCTGTCGTCGTAAAGAGCATGGTGCGCGCCTGCCCACCGTCATGGGCACAGTGTGGTCAAAGACGCTGCTTTGATTATCGCGGACGCGTTCCGGGAAGAAAGTGCCATGCTGCTCGCCCGCGCATGGAAGATTGTCGGCATCTGGCGAGATACCTGCCTCATTACCTTCGTTCGCACGCGTCGTGACCTTCGTTCGGCACGCGCCGTGAGTTCTTGTGGTGAACGCAATCTGCGCACGCAATACACCGCGCGCCACGACTGCTGCAGAAATTTGCCGATGACGTATCTGGCTCGCGGCTTTTCGCAGCGCTGTGTTTATGAGGTCCGGCTCAAAAGCCTGTAAAGGCCGGCAGGTAGACCGCTGCGATGCGCGTGTCATTTCGATTGGAGATCGACGTGTATGACGCAGACGGGCGATGATGTGCTTCCTGAAAAGCTGCCGCTGGTAAGCGTTTCCATGACGTCTTACAATTCCGCTGCCTGGATCGCTC
>JBPBPZ010000070.1:0-24302 GCA_050954525.1 Janthinobacterium lividum | reverse complement strand
ACCACACTGTATGCTGGCGACCCGCTGACACCCGGCGAGCCGTCCGTTCCCGGCACGAAGCGCCTTGCCATCAAGGACAGCAAGGTTATGGTGCAGATTCCAACCATTCCCATCAGCTGGGGCGATGCGGAGCCGCTGCTGCAGCAGCTTGGCGGCCGCACCGTGCCGGCGAGCTGGCGAGGCGGCCTGCCGATGACATACAAGTTTGGTCCCGGTCCCGCAAAGGTCCACCTCAAGATTGAGTCAGACTGGGGAACCAAGCCGGTGATCGACGTAATAGCAGTGATCAAGGGCAGCGAAGAGCCGGACACCTGGATCGTGCGCGGCAACCACTACGACGGTTGGGTGAATGGTGCGGACGATCCCATCAGCGGCCAGTCGGCCCTCCTAGAAGAGGCGCGCGCACTCGGCGAACTGCACAAGCAGGGCTGGAGTCCAAAGCGCACACTGGTCTACACCGCGTGGGACGGCGAAGAACCAGGTTTGCTGGGCTCCACCGAGTGGGCCGAAATGCATGCCGATCAACTGACCAAGCACGGTGCGATTTACATCAACTCCGACGAGAATGGCCGCGGGTACTTTGGGGCCAGCGGATCGCAAACCGCCGAGCTGATGGTCAACGATGTGGTGCGCGAGATGCCTGATCCAGAGTCAAGCAAGAGTGTTTGGGATCGGCAGAAGGCTGCCCAAATGGCGGGCCGCGGCAGAGGTGCGGCACGTCCCGCAGGCGCTCCGGAACGCGCGACCATCGAGTTTGGACCAGCAGGCAGCGGCTCTGACTTCGCCGGCTTCATCGATCATCTTGGAGTGGCCTCAATCAACATCGGCTTTGGCGGCGAGGATCGCGGCGGTACTTACCACTCCGCTTACGACACACCCTGGCACTGGGACCAGTTCGCCGACAAAGACCAGGTGTACGGCAAGCTGTTCGCTCAGACGGCAGGCACCATCGTGATGCGGCTTGCAGACGCGGAGGTCATGCCGTTCAGCTTTAACGAACTTTCCATGACAGTGACGGGTTACGCAAATAATCTGAAAGCCGAGCTTAAGCAGCTGCAGGCGGAGTCAACCGTCCGCACCCGCGCTCTGGAAAGCGGAGCTTACACCCTGGCGAACGACCCAAAAAATCCCATGACACCGCCACCCGCGCTGCCCATGCCTCCCGTCATGGACTTCACGGCTCTGGATGGTGCGCTGGAGAAGCTGAAGTCTGCAGCGGGTCACTACCAGACCGCCACCGTCAACGCACCTGCTCTGCCTGCTGAAAAGCGGAAGCAGTTGAACGACGGCCTGACCCTGGCGGAACGCAAGCTGATCAGTGCAGAAGGTTTGCCGGGACGTCCCTGGACGAAGCACCTGCTCTACGCTCCTGGCACGTTTACAGGGTATGGAGCCAGCACGCTACCCGGCGTCCGTGAAGCGGTCGAGGCAGGGCGCTATGACGAGGCGAAGCAGCAGCTTGGCGTTCTGGTACAGGCGTTGAACGAGGAAGCTGCCTGGATCGACACGCTGGCGAACGAAGCCGGGCAGTAGGTTCACGCCCGGCTGGTATAACGAAGTCGTAGCCGCGGGCGTTGCTGTGCCTGCGGCACAGGAGAGATAAACATGCTTAAAGCGTGGATAGGAACAGCCGGCCTGCTTGCCGGATGCATCGCGGCAGGTGCCGCAACCGCAAAGCCGGTCACGGTACCCATGACAGATGCAACGGGTGCCAACGTTGGCACGGTCACGTTTTCCCAGCATGGCAAGAACCTCGAACTGCGCGCTTCGCTCAAGGGTTTGCCGGCGGGCGAGCACGCGATCCATGTGCACGCAGTTGGTACTTGCACGCCGCCTGATTTCTCCAGCGCGGGCGGGCATTACAACCCGGAGAGTAAGCATCACGGCTTCTCAAATCCTGAGGGGCACCACGCAGGCGATTTCCCAGCCAGTGTCACGATCAAGGCAGATGGCAAGGGCTCGGCAAAGCTGAGCAATTCCGATCTGTCCCTGGACAAAGCGTCCATGAATTCGGTCTATGGCAAGTCCGTTGTGGTGCATGAACTGGTCGACGACCAGAAGACGGACCCCGCAGGCGCGTCCGGCAAGCGCATTGCGTGTGGAGTGATTCCGGCAGCGCCCTCCATGTAGCTCTGCAGCCGCGGCTTCGCTTAATGGCGAAGCCGTGGCAAGCCAACGCCCATGTGCTCGGCAGCCGCACAGGCTGCCAGGTAGCCGCACATGCCGTGGACACCTCCTCCGGGAGGCGTCGAACTGGAGCAAAGAAAGACGCCTTTCAGGGGAGTCACGTAAGGCGGCACAGTCGGCCTGCGCACAATCTGCTTCAGGGTCATGGCGCCGCCGGAAACATCGCCTCCCAGAAGGTTGGGGTTCCACCGCTCCATCTGCGGCGCTGTATGCGTCTTGCGCGCCAGGACGATTGCACTAAATCCGGGCGCGAACCGTTCCACCTGCGCTTCGATGCGCGCCGTGAAGTCAGAGGTTGAGCCGTTCGGAACGTGGCAATAAGCCCACGCAGTGTGCTTGCCTGCGGGCGCACGTGAACTGTCGAAGAGACTTTGCTGGGCCAGTAGCACATAGGGCCGCTGACTTTCGCGCCCATCCCAGGCATCCTGCTCAGAAGCTGTGATTTCGTCCAGGCTCGCGCCCAGGTGCACCGTACCAGCGCGCCGGCACAAATCGGCGGTCCACGGAATGGGCGCTGACAATGCCCAGTCCACCTTGCAGATCCCAGGGCCCGGCTTAAACATTTCATACGGTGCCCGCTCTGGCAGGCGTACTGATTCGCCCGCAAGTCGGAGAAACTGCCTAGGCGCCAGGTCCAGCAGAACTGCGTCTGTGCGCGGTAGGTCGCGCAGGGAAGTGACTTCGCAGTCCGTGTGGATTTCGCCGCCAAGCTCCTGTAGCAGCGATGCAAGTGCCTGCGGAATGGCCTGTGCGCCGCCGCGTGCGATCGGCCAGCCGGTGGCATGTGCCGCCGCGCCCAGCACAAGGGCCGGGCCGGAACTCGCCAGGAAGTGCAGAGGGACATTCGCGTGGCCTGCCAGACCAGCAAACAAGGTGCGTGCACGTTCTGTCTGAAACAGCTTCGCAGCTACACGGGTGGCAGGTTGCAAGGCATTCAGGCCGAACCGGGCTAGGGTAAGGGGATTTGCAGGCCAGTGCAGCAAGGGCGAAAGGGCGTCACCTACGAGCGCGGGCCACGATTCCACCATGGGCTGTAGCAGTTTCTGCCAGGCAGCCCCGTCAATGCCTAGCAGCGTGTTGGTTAACCGCAGGTCGTGGTGCAAACCCACAGCGTCCCCATCTTCAAGCGGGTGGGCCAACGGGACATCCGGTTCAATCCACTGCAGCCCATGCTGTTCCAGCGGCAGGGAACGGAAGAATGGCGAAGCAATCCCCAGGGGGTAGACGGCTGAGCCTGTGTCATGCAGAAAACCGGGAAGGGTAAGCTCCTCTGTTCGGGTGCCTCCGCCAATGGTTGCCGCTGCCTCCAGCACCGTGACATGAACACCCTGACGCGCCAGCGCCACGGCCGCGCTCAAACCGTTGGGTCCACTGCCGACGACGATGGCACGCTTCATCTGTGGTGAGATGCGCTGGAGGCGCAGGCGAGCTTTGTACACTGGGAGACGACGCATCCCGGAGCAAAGGCTTGCAACATGCCTGCATAAGCCGGTCGCATTGGAGCCAAGTTTGCCGCAGACAGCAGCATCTTCCTTTCTCGATCTTTGTCATGTTTCTGTCGCACGTGGAGAAACAACCGTACTGCACGACATCGATCTTCAGGTGCAGCGGGGTGAGTGTATCGCGATCCTCGGGCCAAATGGCTGCGGTAAATCGACGCTGATTAAAACCATGACTCGTGAGCTTTACCCCTTGGCACTGCCCGGAATGCACGTGGAAGTGTTCGGCCGTGAGCGGTGGGATGTGACGCAGTTGCGGCGACAGCTTGGTCTTGTGACCTCGGAAACCCCAGCAAAAAGCGCGCTCGGAACCACTGCTTCCGATGTGGTGCTGACCGGCTTCTTTTCGTCGGCCACGCTTTGGCCGAATCTAGTCGTGACGCAGGCCATGCGTGATGCTGCCGCGGCTGCCATGGAACAGGTAGGCGCGACCGCGTTTGCACAGCAGGAACTTGGAACCTTGTCTGCCGGCCAGCAGAAGCGTGTCCTGATTGCCCGTGCGCTGGTCGGCAGCGGCGACACGCCGGCAGACCGCGTGCTACTGCTGGACGAGCCCTCCAACGCCCTGGACCTGGCTGCGCAGGCAGAACTGCGTGACACCATGCGCAGGCTGGCACAGGAGGGAACAGGCCTCATCCTTGTGACCCACCAGATTGCAGATATCGTGCCAGAAATCCGTCGCGTGATCTTTATGCGTGACGGCCGGATCATCGGCGATGCGTCCCGTGAAAGCATGCTGACCGAAGCCAAGCTCCAGGAGTTGTTCGGGGTGGCGGTCAACCTTACCGAACGCGACGGCTTCCTGCACGCCTGGTAAGTGGCTTATCGATCGGTGCCTGTGAACGCAATCTGAAGTGGAACAAGCTCCGGCTGCTTGATCTTTTGCGGGCCAAGTACGGCCACCCGCGGCACTGGCCCACGCATCATGGCGACTTCATCGCAGGCGTGCAGGCGCGGGCATTTTTGGCAATCCTTATAAATTTTGTCTGGCAGTGCGGTACGGTCCATGGTGGTGCGGAAACCGTAACGAAAGAAAAAGTCGGGAATGCGGGTGAACAGGCAGACCGTTTGCACGCCGTGTTCCTCTGCTTCGTGCAGAAGCGCAGCCATCAAGCCGCTGCCCGCGCCCTGGCCCTTGGCTTCGGGCTTCATTACGATGGATCGGACTTCGGCCAGGTGCGGACCGTACAGGTGCAGAGCTCCGCATCCGAGGAAGATGCCGGCTTCCGACTCGGCCACGTGGAAATCGCGCACATTTTCGCAGATTTCAGCGTACTGGCGGCGTAACAGCGTGCCGTCTCCCGAGAGTGAGTTCACCAATTCGAAGATGTTTGCAGCGTCCTGCAGGCGCGCCTTGCGAACGTTAGAGGCCGCCATGTTCAGGCTCCTTTGCTGCCGCTGCATTCAGCGCCGCAATGCGTGCACCGGCTTCCGCCAGCGCCCGTTTCACACGACGGCTTGCCGTGCCGCCAATAACGTCGTGGCAATCTACCGTGGCACGCAGACCGATGGCGTCTTGGAAGTCTGCCCCAAACTCCGGGCCGAACTGTTGGAGTTCCGCCGGTGTAAGCGCGTTTAGCTCGCGCCCACTGTCCAGGCCAAAGCGGACGGCGTTGCCCACTTTTTCATGCGCCGTGCGGAACGGAACACCCTTGTTTGAAAGATAGGTTGCGGCGGCCATGGCGTTCAGGTAACCATGTTCGGCAGCATGCTGCATGTGATCGAAACGAAAGCGCAGCGCAGCCGTGAACGGGGCCAGCAAGGGCAGCATGCCACCAAGTGTTTCCGCCACTTCGAAGGTCGCTTCCTGCGTCTCCTGCATGTCTTTGTTGTAGGCCAGCGGCAAACCTTTCAGGATGGTCGCAAGGGTCGTCGCAGCCCCTAGCAGTCGACCGCTTTTGCCGCGCACCAGTTCCGTGAAGTCAGGATTTTTCTTCTGCGGCATGGCCGACGATCCGGTTGAGAACGTTTCCGGCAGGTCGATAAAACCGAACTCGGCTGTAGCGTGCAGCGTGATCTCTTCGGCAAAACGTGAAAGGTGGAGGCCGATGGTCGAGGCTGCCTGCGCAAACTCCAGCGCGAAATCGCGGTCGCTGGTTGCATCCATGCTGTTTGCCGTAGGTGCGGTAAATCCAAGCGCGTGCGCAGCAATTATGCGATCCAGCGCTAGTGTTGCCCCTGCGATGGCACCGGACCCTAGCGGGCAGAAGTTCATGCGTGCGCGTGCGTCCTGCAGGCGCGAGATGTCACGAAGCGCCATCTCCACGTACGCAAGCAGCCAATGCGCAATCAGCACTGGCTCGGCGCGCTGCAGGTGTGTGTAGCTCGGCATCACGGCGTCGCCGGTGCTCTGGGCCAAGGCGAGGAGCGAAGCAGCCCAGGCCTGCAAATTGTCTGCTGCTGTGTCAATTGCGTCACGAACGTACAGCCGCAGGTCCGTGGCTATTTGTTCGTTGCGCGAGCGTCCCGTGTGCAGCTTTAGTGCAAGGGAACCGATGCGCTGCGACAGTTCCAATTCCACAAAGTGGTGAATGTCTTCTGGCTGTTCGCTGTCGAGCGGTAGCTTGCCCTCTCGAAAGTCATCGGCAAGGCTGTCCAGACCGGTCAGCATGGACGCCAGTTCCGCATCCGTAAGAATGCCTGCGGCTGCGATGGTTTTAGCGTGCGCCTTGCTGGCCGCAACTTCCTGCGGCAGCAGTCGCCAATCAAACGGAAAGGAACGCTGCCACTTTTCAAACGCAGGATTTAGCGGCTCACGAAATCTGCCAGACCACATCTTGGTGGGTGTGTTCGACATTACGCGTCCGCTTCCATGCTGTTGAGCAGCGGCATTTCAGAGCCCTTGCCAAGCTTGATCAAGCCCGACGCGGCATAGGTCTGCAACTTGGCGCGGGTGTCGGTGATGTCGAGGTTGCGCATCGTCAGCTGACCAATGCGATCACGCGGTGAGAAGCTGGACTCGGTCTTCTCCATTGAAAGCCGCTCGGGAGAAAAGGTAAGGTTCGGGCTCTCTGTGCTTAGTACCGTGTAGTCGTTGCCACGACGAAGTTCGATTGTGACTTCGCCGGTGACAGGGCTCGCGACCCAGCGCTGGGCTGACTCGCGCAGCATGATGCTTTGTGGATCGAACCAGCGGCCCTGGTACAGCAGGCGGCCCAGCTTGCGGCCGTTCTCGCGGTACTGCTCAATGGTGTCTTCATTGTGAATGCCTGTGATGAGCCGCTCATATGCAATGAACAACAGCGCGAGGCCAGGTGCCTCGTAAATGCCACGGCTTTTTGCTTCAATGATTCGATTTTCGATCTGGTCGCTCATGCCCAGGCCATGGCGGCCACCAATGCGATTCGCTTCCAACAGCAGTTCAACGGGGTCAGGGTACTCGACGCCGTTGAGTGCAACAGGCGTGCCTTCCTCAAACCGAACCGTAACTTCCTCAGCCTTAATAGTGACGTCATCACGCCACATCGCCTTGCCCATGATGGGCGAAACGATCTTCATGGAAGTTGTAAGGAACTCAAGATCTTTCGCTTCGTGGGTTGCTCCAAGAATGTTCGAGTCCGTCGAGTAGGCTTTCTCGGACGACATTTTGTAGTCGAAGCCACTGCGCTGGAGAAAGTCCGACATCTCTGCGCGGCCACCCAACTCATCGATAAAGGTCGGGTCCAGCCAGGGCTTGTACACCTTGAGATCCGGGTTTACGAGCAGGCCATACCGATAGAAACGCTCGATGTCATTGCCCTTGTAAGTGGAGCCGTCACCCCATATGTTGACGTCGTCTTCCTTCATGGCGCTGACCAGCATCGTGCCCGTAACAGCGCGACCAATTGGCGTTGTATTGAAGTACGTCACACCTGCTGTGGTGATGTGGAATGCACCAGCCTGCAGTGCCGCAATGCCTTCGCGGACCAGCTGCGCGCGACAATCAATCAGCCGCGCCTGTTCCGCTCCATACTCCATCGCCTTACGTGGAATCGCGTCGTAGTCAGCCTCATCCGGCTGGCCAAGATTCGCTGTGTAGGCGTATGGAATCGCACCCTTCTGCTTCATCCAGTGAAGCGCGGCCGACGTATCGAGACCGCCGGAAAAGGCGATGCCGACCTTCTGGCCGGAGGGAACAGATTCAAGAATGACGGACATGGAAGGATGGCCTTTCGTGCGTTCTCCCCCAGGGGGAGTTTTCGTACATCTGCCGGTGCCTGCGTGCGCAGGCACGGCAGAATAGTGTGGGAACCTAACTATGCAAGGGTGCGACGACGCTTGCCATTTGCACCGCGATCGCGCGGGATGCGCTTGGCACCACCCAGCAGCATCAGCAGCAGGGCTTTCTGCGCGTGCAGACGATTCTCCGCCTGATCGAACACCACGGACTGCTCGCCGTCGATGACGGTATCTGTCACCTCCTGGCCGCGATGCGCGGGCAGGCAGTGCATAAAGATAGCGTGCGATGCCGCGTGGCCCATCAGTTGGTCATTCACCTGGTAAGGCTTGAAGATCGGGGTGCGCCGCATGGTCTCGTTTTCCTGGCCCATGGAAATACAGACGTCGGTATAAACGGCGTCAGCGCCAGCCACAGCCTTGACGGGGTCGTGCGTCAGCGTGAGCGTGCTGCCTGTTTCTTCCGCGATAGCCATGGCCTTATGGATGATGTCCAGCTTCGGCTCATAACCCTTAGGCGTAGCCACGGTGACATGCGCGCCAAGCAGGGCGCCGCAAAGCATCAACGAATGGCACACGTTATTGCCGTCGCCAACATAGGTAAACTTGATGCCCTCTGCCGACCCCAGGCGCTCTTCAATGGTCATGAAATCGGTAATGGCCTGGCATGGATGTTCGTAATCAGACAGCGCGTTGATGACAGGCACCTTGGAAACGTCTGCCATTTCCGTCACCGTGTCATGTGCATACGTGCGCAGCACAATGACGTTCATCCAGCGTTCCAGGTTATGCGCGACATCGGAGAGCGATTCTCTCTCACCAAGCGGTGACGCAGTCTGGTCCACAAAGATGGCGTTGCCCCCGCAGGTGTTGATCGCTGCCTCAAAGGTAAGGCGTGTGCGCAGTGAGGCCTTCTCGAAAATCAATACCATCTGCCGAGCGTCCAGCGCATGACGGAAGTCTTCCGGATGAGCTTTTACGGCGTGCGCCAATTCCAACAGGGCTGCCAGTTCCTGCACGGAAAGATCAGCCATGGAACAAAGATCACGACCACGCAACGACTTTGCGGCCTCGGTAAAGCCCGCGTCAGACTGGATGCCGAGCGTCACCTTCGGCTTGGCTACTTCCTGTGGGCCGCCGCCATTGCCGGCAGGCGAATTCATTACAACAGTTTTGCTACCCATGAACTTCTTCTCCAACAGGCACTGCATGTGCAGCGCCTACCTCTTGCAAAAGGCTGCCAAGCGCAGCAATGGTTTCGTCAACGTGAGCCGTGGTGATCAGGAACGGGGGAAGGAATCGCAGCACCGTCTCGCTGGTCCGGTTCAGCAGAATGTGGCGCTCAAACAGCATCCGGTCGGCTACTTCTTTCGCCATTTCCGCGGACCGCAGTTCAACCCCAATCATAAATCCTGAGCCACGAACGTCGATGATGGATGCATGTTCCGCCGCCAGCGAGCGAAGTTGCGATAGGAAGTATTCGCCGGTTTCAGCCACGTGCTCCAGCAGATGAGACCGCTGGATTTCATCGATCACGGCAATGGCAACTGCGCAGGCCAGTGGACCGCCGCCAAAGGTGGTTCCATGCATGCCAGGTTGCATGGCGCGCGAAGCTTCTTCCGTGCACAACATGGCTCCCATGGGCAGGCCACCCGCTAGTGGCTTTGCCAAGGTGGTGACGTCAGGCTGGATGCCGTAGTGCTGGTACGCACACCACTTGCCAGTGCGGCCCATGCCGCTTTGGATTTCGTCCGCCAGCAGAAGCGCACCGGTGCTGTCGCACAGTTCGCGTGCGGCTGCGAAGAACTCCTGCGACACGGGATGGATACCGCCCTCGCCCTGAATGGACTCAATGCAGATGCCGCACACTTCACTGGTGAAAGCGGAGCGTAGTGCCTCGACATCATTGAACGGAACAAAGACGACGTCCTGCATCAACGGTGCGAAAGGTTCACGGTATTTCAGCTTGTGCGTGGTTGCCACAGAACCCATGGTGCGACCGTGGAAGGAATGCTCAAGCGCAAGGAACCGCGTCCCCATGGGTTTGCCCTGCGCACGCAACCTGCCTGCATGGGCACGTGCCAGCTTCAGCGCGGCTTCCCAGGCTTCGGTGCCGCTGTTGCAGAAGAAGACTCGGTCCATGCCCGTGATCTCGGTCAGCTTCAAGGCGAGTGTCGCGGTGCCATCATGATAGAAAAGGTTCGACGTGTGCAGCAGCGTTGCAGCCTGCGCCGTGATGGCGCGCGTGATAGCTGGGTGACCGTACCCGAGCGCAGAAACGCCAATGCCGCTGAGCAGGTCAAGGTACTGGTTGCCGGCATCGTCATACAGGTGCACACCTTCGCCGCGTGTCAGCAGAATGGGATGGCGATCATAGGTCTGCAGTAACAGCTGCTTTTCCGCGGCCTGTGTTGCAACAAGGTTCATGTGCATTGCCTCCCCAAAATTCCCGTTTGCACCCAATCCATTTGTCTGCGCATTTTTCTGGTTGCTCATGCGACCATGACCTCCGTTCCATCGTTCACTCGCGAGTTAATCAAGTCCGGCAACACCTTTGCCGCTTCGGCAGGCAGGATGCGTACACGTTTCACGCCGGCCTGCAAAGCATCACGGCAGGCGTTGAGTTTGGGCAGCATGCCGCCGCTGATGACGGACTGCTTTTCCAGTTGCGGGATCTCTCGCAGGGAAAGCCATCGCATCACCTGGCCGTCAGCACCTTTCACCCCGGGCACATCCGTCAGAAAAACAAGTGCATCTGCCTGCGTGGCGATCGCGGTTGCGGCGGCCATTTCGTCCGCGTTGATGTTGTAGTACTCGCCGTCAAAACCAAGCGCCATGGAGCTAATCACGGGAACGGCGCCCATCTTCCAGATGGCGTCGAGCCAGCGTGCGTCGGTGGCAGCAATCTCGCCGACGAAGCCGAGGTCGGGTGTCGTCTTCTTTTTACGTGCGCGGAACACATGTCCGTCACCGCCACAGATTCCTACGGCAGCCTGACCCTGCTGTCCCAGCGAAGCGACCAAAGACTTGTTCACACGTCCGGCCAGCACCATCAGCGCAGCATCACGCGTTTCCGCGTCGGTTACTCGCAGGCCGCTGATGAACTCGCTGGTCTTGCCCATCTGTTGCAGCGTCCGCGTCAGCTGCACACCACCGCCATGCACCACGGCGACCTGGTGGCCATCGCCTACTAGATCTGCGATAGCCTTGCCGATCGCATGCAGCAGATCCGGCTTTTCCAGCGCGGCACCCCCGAGCTTGATGACGTATTTCACAGGAGCCCCTCCGATTCGTTCCAACCGCACATCACGTTCATGTTCTGCACTGCCTGGCTGGCAGCGCCTTTCAAAAGATTGTCCAGGCATGAGACCAGCACCATGCGCTTGCCATCCGGGCCAAGCTCAAAGCCGATGTCGCAGAACGAACTGCGCACTACATGCTGAATCTGCGGCAGGTCGCCAGCACGATGCACCCGCACCATGGGACTGCCCTCGTAGAAGCCGCGGAAAATCTGCTCTACCGCCGCGTAAGAAGAAGGCTCCTTCAATCGCAGGTACATCGTCGACAGGATGCCGCGTGGAATCGGCAAGAGGTGCGGCGTGAACTGTATCTGATCCGACGCGAGATGCAACTGCTCCAGCAACTCGCCCGTGTGCCGGTGACCGAAGACCGCGTAGGCGGACAGATTATCCGCGGCATACATAAAGTGGGTTTTTGCCGTCGCTGCCTTGCCCGCGCCGGAAACGCCGGACTTTGCATCGCACACAATGCCACGCTCGAGGTCGACAATCCCCGCCTGCAGAAGTGGTGCAAGCGCAAGAATGACCGACGTGGCGTAGCACCCTGGATTGGCGACAAGGCGCGCCTGTGCGATGCGGTCGCGATGCAGCTCTGGACAGCCGTACACCGCCTCAGCCTGCAACGCAGCGGCCCCTGTTGCATCGGCATCCTGCAGCTTGTACACGGCTGCGTTCGCTGGTTCGTGCAGGCGCCAGGCACCCGATAAGTCAATGACACGCATGCCTGCTTCTAGAGCAAGTGGTGCCCACTCTCGCGACTGCTCATGCGGTGTGGCTAGGAACAGTATTTCTGTGCTGCTTTCGCGCAGCGTTTCCCAGGTGAAGGGCATGACTAGAGGCGCAACGGCACCGTTGCGAGCGAGCTGCGGGTGCAGGTCGTACAGCGTTGTGCCATCCGTGGCGGCATCCATCCGACCCAGAAAGAGAGGTGGCGTTCCACTAAGCCGCGGATGGTTCAGAAGGAGCCGTGCCAACTCCGCACCCGCGTACCCTGTAACACCCGCAACTGCTGTCCGTACGCTGTCTCCCGTAAGTGCCAAGGTACTCAACCGATCAAACCTTCCATGCGCGCCTTCAGCAGCGCGGCCTGCTTGCTGTCTGCACAAATCACCAGCACCGTATCGTCGCCCGCGATGCTGCCCATCAACTCCGGCCAATCCTCATAGTCGAGTGCTGCAGCAACAGGCTGCGCGGAGCCGGTAGTGGTAATCACAATCAACAGGTTTTGAGCCTGCTTTACCTCCAGGCCGAAGCTCGACAAAATTTCACGGATGCCGGGCATGTCGTCATCTTCTTCGCCTGCATTTTCCGGCAGCGCGTAGCCATTCGGGCCCTTCATAACGCGCAGTTCCCGAATGTCGCGTGACAGCGTGGCCTGGGTTACGGTAAAGCCCTGGCGTGCCAGCTTCTTCCGTAACTCGTCCTGTGACAGGACGCTGGTTGTCACCAGAAGATCGCGAATTGCCGTATGCCGCTGCTGCTTCATGCTTCAACGCCCTGCCGAGGTGGTGCTTGCCGTGGCCTATGGTGGGGGCGGAAGCGAGTTTCGCAAGCCGCAGAGGTGATCCAGCGGCAGACTCTTCAGATGCAGCGCACTAGGTCGGCGCTGCATAAGTATGCAATGTCTTGTATAAATATACAGAGCCTGGCCGTCAAGCAATCTCCTGCACGGTTAGTTAGGCACCCTTACAGAAGGACACGATGGGCGCGGTCAAAAGGCCGTTGCACAACGTAAAATAAGTCATGGACACACGTCTGCCGCTTTCCTGTTTGCAGGTTCCGAGCGCCCGTACATCTTCGGTGCGCTCCCTTGTAGACACACGCTTTGACCACGACTCCTGTGGGGTTGGCTTTGTTGCCGCGTCGACCGGTCTCGCGACTTACAAGGTGCTGGCCGATGCCTTGACGGCACTGGCGCGGCTCGCGCACCGCGGGGCTGTTGCGGCAGACGGCAAAAGTTCGGATGGTGTCGGCATTATGACGGCTGTGCCGCGTGATCTGCTTCTAAAGGAAACGGGCATCACGCTTGCGGCCTCAGAGCCACTCGGTGTTGGTGTGGTCTTTGTGCCAGCTGAGGACCATAAGACGTGCGACGTACTGGAGCTTTGCCTTCGCGAACAGGGCCTAACCGTCCTGGCGTGGCGTGAAGTACCGGTGCGTCCGGAAGTGCTCGGTGAGATCGCGCTAAGCACCATGCCGGTCATTCGTCACGTGCTGGTTTCCGGCGCTTCCACGGAAGAGATCGAACGCAAGCTGTACCTTGCCCGCAAGGGCTTCGAACGCAGGTTCGAGGCCGGGGAAGCGTCGGGTTACGTGGCGTCGCTGTCCTCAAAGACCGTGGTCTACAAGTCCATGTGCATCGGGCGCCTTCTGCCAGAGTTTTACCCGGACCTGCAGGACGAATCGTTTGTGACGCCATTCGCTTTGTTTCACCAGCGGTACGCCACGAACACAACACCTGCATGGCATCGCGCACAGCCCGGCCGGGCGCTGGCGCACAATGGTGAGATCAACACCGTTTGGGGCAATCGCGCCCGCATGGAAGCGCGCTACTCCACGCTCCCAGCGGAGTGCATGCCGATCCTGACGGCGGATGGGACGGACTCCACCAGCCTCGACGAGACGGTAGAACTTCTGACGCACAACGGACGCACCGTGGCAGAGGCCATTCGCATCCTGCTGCCGCCCGCTGTGGCCAATCGTGAATCCGCTTTTCTGAGCTACCACAGGGACGTGACCGAGCCGTGGGACGGCCCGGCAGCGCTGGCCTTTACCGATGGACGCTATGTGGGTGCGGCTTTGGATCGCAATGGTCTGCGGCCCAGCCGGTTTGCCGTTACAAGCGATGGTCTTGTCGTTGCCGGTTCTGAAGCAGGCCTGGTCGACCTTGATCCAGATACCGTCGTGCACAGCGGACGTCTAGGGCCGGGGCAAATGCTGGTGGTCGACCTCCTGGAAAAGAAGATCTACGAGAACGACGCCCTTCTGGACGTCTTCGATGCGGGCGGCGATTACGCCTCATTGGTCGACGACCGCACCATTCAGGCAGAGTGGGTTGATCTGCCCCCGGTGGAGACGCAGGCGATTGTGCAGGCACAGCGCAACTTCGGCTATACCAAGGAAGACGTCCGCATGGTGCTGCTGCCCATGGCGACGGACGGCAAGGATGCTGTGTGGTCCATGGGTGATGACACGCCGCTGGCTTACCTTGCCCGCACGCCGCGACCCATTTACGCCTACTTTCGCCAGCGTTTTGCCCAGGTAACGAACCCGGCCATCGATCCGTTGCGCGAAGCCATTGTCGTGTCTCTGCATACCCGTCTTGGCCCCTGGGCCCACCTACTGAGCAAAAATGCCGGGCTGCCCGGGCTTTCGCTCAACTCGCCCTTTCTTTCCATCGGAAAGCTTTCCTCGCTGCGGCAGGGACGATACCCGCACAGCGAGACCTCTCTGCGACTGCGTGAGCTGAAGTGCGTATTTTCAGCGCGGTATTCGTTGGAAACCGGTATCGAAGCGTTATGCACGAATGCCGTGGAGCTGGTGCGCGACGGCGTCGAAATCTTGGTGCTGAGCGACCGCAACGCGGAACCGGACCTTCTGCCTATCCCCATGGCAATCGCAGTCAGCGTAGTGCATCACGCGCTGGTGGCTGCGGGCCTGCGCACGCATACGGGAATCGTTGCAGAGGCGGCTGACGTGCGCGATGTGCACCATGCGGCTGTGTTGATCGGCTATGGCGCCGGTGCGGTTTGCCCGTGGCTTGCGTTGGAAACCGCGCGTTCCACGGCGGGCGAAGCCGGCGACCCAAAAATCCCTGAGATGAAGATGTTGAAGGCCTTCGACGCAGGCCTGGCCAAGATCATGTCGAAGATGGGTGTCAGCGTAGTCGATAGCTACCGCGGGGCGTACCCGTTCGACATTCTGGGCCTAAGCACAGAGCTTGTGGATCGCTGCTTCCCGCAGACGCCTGCGCCGCTTGGTGGCATTGGGTTCTCCGAGATTGAACATGGCATCCGTCAGCTTTGGGGCGCGCCTTTGACGGCAGACCTGCAGGCAAAGATCGATCTGCCGGACTATGGCTGGGTCAAGTTCCGTAAGGCCGATCAGGCCGAACCGCATGCGTGGCAGCCGTCGAACGTCAAGGCACTGCAGTCCGTGGTTGGCAGCGCCCGCAATGTGGCCCTGCCAGAAGACCCGGCAAAATCTTTCCAGATCTACAGCAACGCCGTTGCTGCGAAAGAAACCCCGACCGTCCTGCGGGAACTGCTTGAGATCCGTCCAGCCGGGCCGGAAATTGCGCTGGAAGAAGTGGAAGCTCCGCAGAGCCTGATGAAGCGGTTCGTCTCCAGCGCCATGTCGCTTGGGTCGCTCAGCCCGGAGGCACACTCCACGATCACGATTGCCATGAACATGATCGGTGGCAAGTCGAATACGGGCGAGGGCGGGGAAGATTCTGACGTGTACCGTCCCCACCCGGGCAACCGTCGCGTGGTGCCGCAGGGTGAAGCCGCAGCCTTTGTGACCAAAGCCGCGGGTGGTGTAGCGGTGGCAGAACCTATCGTGGAAGCGCCTGCGGTGCACTCATACCTGAACAACAAAATCAAGCAGATTGCCAGCGGTCGCTTCGGTGTCACGGCCGAGTACCTGGCGCATGCCGAAGAGATCGAAATCAAGGTGGCGCAGGGCGCAAAGCCCGGCGAGGGTGGCCAGTTGCCCGGCCACAAGGTGACAGGTCTTATCGCGCGGTTGCGTCATGCCCAGCCGGGTGTCTCGCTCATCTCACCGCCGCCGCACCACGACATCTACTCGATCGAAGACTTGGCCGAATTGATCCACGACCTGAAGCGTGTGAATGCGCGCGCGGCAGTGGGTGTCAAGCTTGTTTCGAGTTGCGGTGTAGGTACGGTAGCGGCAGGCGTGGCAAAGGCGTACGCCGACTACGTGGTGATCGCCGGTAATAGCGGCGGCACAGGTGCGGCGGCACTTTCCAGCATCAAGTACGCCGGTAACCCGTGGGAGCTTGGTCTTGCCGAAGCGCAGCAAACGCTGGTGGCCAACGGCATGCGAGGCCGCGTGCGTCTGCGTACGGACGGCGGCCTGTCCACAGCGCGCGACGTTCTAATCGCAGCACTGCTAGGGGCTGATGAGTTTGCCTTTGGAACGTCTGTGCTGGTCGTGCTGGGTTGCGACATGGCACGGCAGTGCCACCTGAACACCTGTCCTACAGGCATTGCCACGCAAAGGCCGGAACTTCGTGCCCGCTTCCGCGGCAAGCCGGAGCATGTGGTCCGTTTCTTCCACGAACTCACGGCAGACCTGCAGAACATGCTGGCCCGTTACGGTTTGCGGAGCATCGAAGAGGCGATTGGCCGTGTCGATCTGCTGGAGCAGGTGCGGTCCGATGGTGGCCTCGATCTTTCGCCCATGCTGGCAGTCGCTGGCGAAGGGCCCCGCCGCTGGGCAGGTATTCGTAACGATCGGCCCGAGAGTTGTCCGGCGCTGGACGAGGCGTGGGTCGAACCCGCTCTGGCGGCGTATGCGGCAGGTCAGCCATTCGAAGTGAACAGCCCCATCGCCAATTGTGACCGGGCGGTAGGCGCGCGCATCGCTGGTGAAATCGCCGTGCTGCGCGCCAAGGCAGAGTTGCCTCTGCCCGTCAGCCCGGTAACGCTGCGGTTCCGAGGCACTGCGGGTCAGTCATTCGGCGCGTTTGCGGTGGACGGCATGACCCTGGAACTCACGGGCGAGGCCAACGACTTCGTCGGCAAGGGCCTGTGTGGAGGCGAAATCGTAATTCGTGCGCGCGGCCTGGCCAAGACGCGCAGCGGGGCGCACGTCCTGCTGGGTAATGTCGCGCTGTACGGCGCCACTGGCGGCAAATTGTTTGCCGCCGGGCAGGCGGGCGAACGCTTTGCAGTCCGTAACTCTGGTGCAACGGCGGTTGTCGCGGCAGTAGGTGATCACGGCTGCGAGTACATGACAGGCGGCACGGTCGTTGTGCTGGGTCCCATCGGGCTGAACTTCGGTGCAGGTATGACCGGAGGCGAGGCGTGGATCTACGATGCCGAGGGCACCGTGCTTTCCAGCAAGCGCTACCATGCAGACTTTCTGCAGGCGACGCCGTTTGCCGAGACAGATACCTCCGCGCAGGCCTTTCTGAAGGCACTGCTGGAAGAACACGCTGCAAAAAGCGAGAGCACCCGCGGTGCGCGCTTCCTGGCGAACTGGCAGGAACACTCCGCCAGGTTTGTTCGAATGACACCACTGCCGCAGGCATAAGGCACAACAGAAGGGCGCAGAGCCTGGGAACACAGAAGAGCATCTGTGTTCCCAGCTTTGTGGTGAACGCAAGAGGCAAGGCAAGCACAGGCAGGACCGATGTACGATGCCACTGGAGATCCACAGAGCCAATGCATCTGCGAACATTGAACGACGTCTTTGTCCATGCCACCTCACGCGGTGCCGAGCGCGCCGTCCTTACGCAGGTCGGCGACACTTGGCAGCCTCTCTCCTGCAATGCAATGTACTGGCGTGCGCAGCGCCTGGCCGCGTGGCTGCAGAGCCGCGGTGTTCGCAAGGGTGACCGGGTCGCGCTGATCGCGGAGAACCGCTGGGAATGGGCAGTTACCGATTTTGCATGTCTTGCGATTGGGGCGATCGACGTTCCCATGTTCCCAACCCTGACGCGGGATCAGACTGCGGCGCAACTCGCCGATAGCGGTGCAAGGATCGTGTTTGTATCCACGGCCGATCTCGTTGCCAAGGTCAAGGGCCTGGCAGCCGTTGACACGGTCGTTGTCATGGATTCGTCCTCGAAAGAAGATGCGCTGCTGTTCAGCGAAATCGTCAGCGGGAGTGAGAGCGATGCACGCGATGCCGGTTTTGACGGGGAACTGAGAGCCATTGCACCTGAAGATATCGCCACCATCATTTACACCTCTGGAACCACGGGCGACGCGAAAGGCGTTGTGCTGACGCATGGCAATATTGCTTCGAACCTTTCCATGACGACGGATCTGTTCCGCTTCGGTGCGGGCGATCTAATGGTTTCGTTTCTGCCGTTGTCGCACGTCACCGCACGCCACATCGACTACCTGTTTTACGCGGAGAACGTCACGCTGGCCTACGTCAGCCGTCCAGAGCGGGTGTTGCCTGCGATGCAGGCCGTGAAACCCACCATCTTTGTCGCTGTGCCTCGCGTGTACGAGCGTGTGCGGCAGTCCGCCGAGGGCAAGGCGATGAAGGCAGGTGGCTTAAAGGCAAAGATCTTCGCGTGGGCGATCCGCACCGGCGGCCAATATCGCGAGGCCGTGGCAAATGGCAAAACACCCTCGTCGCTGGCATGGAAACTTGCAAACAAACTTGTCTATAGCAAACTCGCCGAGGCGTTTGGTGGGCGCGTAAAGGTGTTTGTGGCGGGTGGAGCACCGCTGGGCATCGACCTGGCCCGCTGGTTCGCAGATGCGGGTATACCCATCCTGGAAGGCTACGGGCTTACCGAGACGTCACCCGTCATCGCCGTGAACCGCCCCCACGCGAACAAGCTGGGAACCATTGGCCAGCAACTCTCGAACCTGGAGTGCCGCTTCGCAGAAGATGGTGAGCTTGAGGTACGTGGCCCCAGTATTTTTGCCGGTTACTGGCAAAAGCCGGAGCAGACCGCTGCCGTGATGGATGGCGATTGGTTCCGCACCGGCGATATCGGTGGGATTGATGCGGACGGCTACCTGAGCATCACGGATCGCAAGCGTGAGCTGATCAAGACCGTGGGTGGCAAGTTCATTGCGCCGCAACCCATCGAAAACAAGCTGAAGGTGTCGCCGCTGATTGGGCACGTGGCCCTGCAGGGCGACCGTCGCAAGTACGTCACCGCGATCCTGTCGCCAAATGCAGCTGCTTTGAAGGATTGGGCAGAGACGCAGGGTCTGGGCACTCTGGACCGCTTTGCCCTGGTGCGGGAACCGCGTGTTGTTGCGCGCTACCAGCAGGAATTCGACCGCGTGAACGCTGAGGCATCGCCCTGGGAAAAAGTGAAGCGCTTCCGCCTGGTTGCGGATGAATGGGCCGTTGAAACGGGTGAGCTTACACCCAGCCTGAAGCTGAAGCGACGTGTGGTGGCGCAAAAGTATGACAGCGAAATCGAGGCTCTTTACAGCGGGACTGAAGCCGAGTAGCGGTGATCCTTACGCGCGATCGAGGCCAACCAAGTGAACGCTGATGCCAAGGCTCAACCGGGCAGAAGCGTCATCAGGGTCAGCTCAGGCGGGCAGTTAAAGCGGAATGGCAGGTGCATGGTGCCGAGCCCGCGGTTGACGTAAAGCTGCGTCTTTCCCACGTGGTACAAACCGCTGACGTACTTCAGCCCCATGGCGGGCAGAAACATGGCTGGAAGCAGCGGCAAGCGGATTTGGCCGCCATGGGTATGCCCTGCAAGCATCAGGTCGACGGGACCGTACGGCGCAATCGTGTCGGCAAAATCGGGCTCGTGCCCCAGCAGGATGACCGGTTCGGACGGCTTGCGTTTCGGCAGCGCGGCGGTCAGGTTTGGAACGTCGTAGTAGGCGTCGGCAATGCCCGCGACCCACAGGCGATCTCCTCGAAGGTCGATTGCGACGTGCTGATTGTTCAAGGCGCTGAGGCCATTTGCGAGCAAGGCCTGCAGTACCCCCGCTGCGTTCACGGTGTCATGGTTTCCCAGCGAGCAGAAGCGCAGGGGGCAACGGATACCCGCCAGAATGGAGGCACACTCATTGGCGTCCGTGGCCGCAGCCCCAACGGAGTTGCCTGGCACACGGTGCGCAGTGATGAAGTCGCCCGTCAGGGCAACCATGTCCGGCTCTAGCATGTTGATCTGCCGAACGGCATGCTCTACGAAGTAGGGTTCATCGAAGCTGCGGTAGTGGATGTCGCTGATCTGAGCGACTCGAAACCCATGAAACGCAGTTGGCAGGTTGGCGATTTTGATGGTTCTACGGGCCACCGTGAGCGCGTGCCGTTCCAGTTCGCCGGAGTACAGGCTCAGCGATGCCAGCGTGACCGCGCCCCCGGCAAGGAAGCGTCGGCGCGTAAGCTGACGTCGGGCACGGTCCAGCGAGTGCATACACCATGATACGGGCGCGGCCAGCTTGCCGTAAGATCGCCGGATGAATCAACAGGCTCGCCTCCGACGCTTTGCGGGAAAGATGCGGGAACAATCCCTGCCGGCAGCGCTTGTGACAAACCTGCCCGATGTGCGATACCTGACCGGGTTTACCGGGTCAAACGCCGCCCTGATCGTGCTGGCTGGTCCCCGGATCTCCGCGCGACTGTTTACGGACGGACGTTACACCGCGCAGGCCAGGGAACAGGTGCGGGGCGCGACCGTGCGCATTGCACCCAAGAGCGCGCTCGCCGAAGCCTGCGCCTACGCCTCGGCCAGTGGAGCGGCGGCATGCGGGTTCGATCGCGGCCAAACCAACGTGGCTTCACTTACGGCCATGCGCTCAGCGGCCAGGGGAGCGGGTGCATCGTCCGGATTCTTTCGCCCGCTCGATGGCGCTGTGGCTGCGCTGCGTGCTGTCAAAGATGGCCATGAGATTGATCACATGAGGCGTGCGGCAGCGCTGACCTGCTCGCTGTACGAAGGCCTGCTGTCCTGGCTGGAACCTGGCATGCGCGAGCGCGAGGTGGCTGCTGAATTGGAGCATCGCGCGAGGCTTGCCGGGGCTGACTCAATGAGCTTCGAGACGATTGTTGCAGGTGGCGAACGCAGCAGCCAGCCCCACGCACGGGCGACGGACGCCCGCCTGCAAACGGGCGACCTGATGACCCTTGACTTTGGCATTGTGCTGGATGGCTACTGCTCTGACATGACGCGGACCGTCGCCTTTGGCTTTGGCGACGCTACCGTGCCAGTGAAGCTGCGCGCACGCTGGGCTGAGCAGCGAGAGGTCTTTGAGGCAGTGCTGGCGGCACAAAAAGCGGCCGTGGCAGCGGTTCAGCCAAGTATCACCTGCGGCGACGTGGACGAGGCTGCACGATCGGTGCTGGCGAGTCTTGGCCTGGGCAAGTTCTTCACCCATTCCACCGGCCATGGCGTAGGTCTTGAAATTCATGAGGGTCCCCGTGTCGCAAAGGGGCAGAAGACAAAGCTTGAAAGCGGAATGGTGATTACAATCGAACCCGGGGTTTACCTGCCGGGCCGCTTCGGTGTCCGCATCGAAGATACGGTACTGGTGACGGACGCAGGAGTCGAAGTTCTGACCCCGACACACAAGGGCTGGCTGGAACTCTGACGCCGCCAAAGAAGGAAGATGATGGAACAGAAAGATCTGCAGGAGCTTCGGGAACTGGTTGAGTTCCTGAGAGAGAACGACATTGCGGAGTTTGACCTACACCGCGGTGAGCAGCACGTTCGCATCAAGTTTGCATATGCTGCCCCGGTGCAGCCCGTGTTTGATCCTGCGCACCTGCAGCACCTGGCCGCCTCCAGCGCGGCGGTGTCGGCCCATAGCGCCCCCGCACCTGTGCCGGTGGCACCTGCTGCGCCAATCGCTGCCCCCGCAGAGCAGCTGCACGAGGTGAAGTCGCCCATCGTGGGTTCGTTCTACGAAAGTTCCGCCCCGGGATCTGCGCCGTTCGTCAAGGTCGGCGACAAGGTTGAAGTCGGGCAGACCCTGTGCATCGTGGAAGCCATGAAGCTGATGAACGAGATCGAAAGCGACGTGGCAGGTGAAGTCGTTCGCATCATTGCCAAGAACGGTCAGCCGGTTGAGTATGGACAGCCGCTGTTTGCCGTGAGGGCAAGCTAGGCATGTTCAAAAAAGTTCTCATAGCGAACCGCGGCGAGATTGCACTGCGTGTGATTTCCGCCTGTCGCGAACTGGGCGTGCGCACGGTCGCGGTGTACTCCGAAGCAGACCGCAATAGCCTTCACGTGCGCTTTGCCGACGAGGCCATTTGCATCGGTCCGCCGCGCTCTGCGGAAAGCTACCTGAATGTGCCGGCCGTGATTTCGGCGGCGGAGATCGCCGACGTCGATGCGATTCACCCCGGCTACGGTCTGCTGAGCGAGAACGCGAACTTCGCCGAAGTGTGCCGCGCTTCCAACATCAAGTTCATCGGACCTCGTCCGGAAGTGACGCGCATGATGGGCGAGAAGTCCACGGCGCGCCAGACCATGAAGGCCGCACGCGTGCCGATTCTGCCGGGCTCCGACGGAGTGATTGGCAGTGTGGAAGAGGCGCTTCAGTGGGCTAAATCAGTGGGCTTCCCAGTGATTCTGAAAGCGGTGGCAGGCGGTGGCGGACGCGGCATGCGCATCTGCCGAAACGCGGACGAACTGCCCGGCCTGTACAACCAGGCTTCGACTGAGGCGCTGAATGCATTTGGCAACGGCGACCTGTACATGGAAAAGTTCATCGAGCGGCCCCGGCATATCGAGTTCCAGGTGCTGGCCGACGAGCATGGCAACGTGATGTCGCTGGGGGAGCGCGAATGTTCCATTCAGCGGCGGCATCAGAAGCTGATCGAAGAGGCACCTTCACTGCAGGTGTCGCCAGAACTGCGTACTCGTCTAGGCGGTGTCATTGAGCGGTCTCTGCGCGATATCGGATATTGGAACGCAGGCACAATCGAATTTCTGATGGATGAAGATGGCGAAATCTACTTCATCGAAATGAACACCCGCATCCAGGTAGAGCACCCGGTTACCGAGGCGATTACAGGGATCGACCTGGTGAAGGCGCAGCTGCGTATTGCCTCGGGCGAACGTCTGAGCGACATCGTGCCGGAGCGGCCCGGCATTCGAGGCCACGCCATCGAATGCCGCATCAATGCAGAGCATCCGGAGAAGTTCACACCGTCCGCAGGCAAAATTACAGCATTCAACCTGCCCGGCGGCAACGGCGTGCGCGTGGACACGGCCCAGTACCAGGAGGGCGTAGTCCCGCCGTACTACGATTCCATGATCGCCAAGGTCATCTGCCACGGCGCAGACCGCCAGGAAGCGATGAACCGCATGCAGCGCGCCCTGAGCCAGTTTGTAGTGGAGGGTATCCACACGACCATTCCTTTGCACCAGAAGATCTTTGCTGACCCTGACTTCCGCCGGGGTGATTTTGATACCAAGTTCATGGAGCGGTTTTTCGAGCGTGAGGCAGAACGGAAGAAAAGGGAACTGGAGCGTGAGCCGGTCGGTGTCTAGCCTGCCTGCACGCATCCGGTTTGCGCGACGCATTGCCGCTGGCGATGCGTCGCTTCACTTGTACGCAATTCTCGATGTGGAGAGTTGCCAGCGTCGTGGTCTGGACACGCTCCAAGTGGCACAGGCTTGGCGCGACGCTGGTGTTCGCCTGTTGCAACTTCGCGACAAGCAGGGCAGCGACGACGAGGTTCTGCGCTCTGCAGAGCGGATTGCCACCGTGTTCCGGACCGAGGATTCTTTCTTGCTGCTGAACGATCGCGCTCACCTGGTGGTCCGTGCGGGCTGGGACGGTGTTCACATCGGCCAGGGCGACGGGGATGTGTCTGCCGTTCGTTCGCAGGTGGGTGGCGACAGCATTGTTGGCCTTTCTACCCATACCCCGCAGCAGGCAGAAAGCGCCGGCAGAGAAGACGTGGATTACGTCGCCTGCGGCCCTGTCTTTGCGACCTCGACCAAGCTGGATGCTGAGCCCGTCATTGGGCTGTGTGGCCTGCAGGCAGTGCGAGCCATAACAGCGAAACCGCTGGTTGCAATCGGCGGCATAGGTCTGGGTCAGGCGGGGGATGTTCGCCGCTCTGGGGCGGATAGTATCGCGCTGATTTCGGCACTCCTGCCGCAAGCGGATGGACCGCCTTTTCATGCGGTGCAGTACCTGGGGCAGCGGGTGCAAGACTTTCTGGCCGCATTGCAGTAAAACCGTTACATCACAGTGTCCACAACCATTCACACTACTCACGGCGACGAACCGGAGTTTGTCCGAGGTCTCGGTCTCTTCTCCGCGACCGCCATCGTCATGGGTTCCATGATCGGCTCGGGCATCTTTATCGTGTCGGCAGATATGTCGCGCGGTGTGCAGTCACCCGCACTGTTAATTGCAGCCTGGCTGGTCACGGCGGCCATGACGCTGATCGGTGCGCTTTCGTACGGCGAACTAGCCGCCATGATGCCAAAGGCCGGCGGTCAGTACGTCTACCTGCG
>JBPBPZ010000103.1:0-24494 GCA_050954525.1 Janthinobacterium lividum | reverse complement strand
CCGGAACTGGAAGAAGCGGCAGCCAAAATCCAGCAGGAAGTCCAGGAAGCGCACGACGCAGAAGAGCGCGAGCTCGAAGCCATGCGCATGGAAGGCGAGCAGGAAGAACTCGCCGCCGCCGAATAAGGACAATTACAAGATGCGTGCCCCACATCTCGCTTCTGAGATGTGGGGCTCCAAACTACAAAGGGCGGACTCGAAAGAGTCCGCCCTTTGTGCTGCTATCTCAACTTTTAACGTCGTCATCCTGAGCAAAGCGAAGGATCCCCACCAATTCGAGATAAGCACTACACTCCCGACCTTTTCAGCAACCAAGTCTAGTGTGCATTCGCTGGCAGTTCGTGGATCTTCACGTTGCGAAACCATACCGGAAAACCATGGTCCTGCAGCAGGATGTAGCCGCTGGTCCCCTGGCCGTACTGTGGGAACACGTGGTATTTGCTCTCGGCCAAAATGGCCTTGAACTCCGGCGAGTCGCGGTCGTACTCCAGCACCTTCACGCCGTTTAGCCAGTGCTCGCCATGCTTGCCGCGCACCACGATGCGTGCGGTGTTCCACTCGCCCACCGGTTTGATCGGCTTGTCCTTCGCTGCAGGAATCATGTCGTACAGCGACGCCACCGTGCGGTCGCCATCCTTTCCGCGCTTCGCGTCCGGGTGCAGGGCGTCGTCCAGCACCTGGTACTCAAACCCCACCGGTGAGCCATGGCCGTTGTGCCACGGAATCAGGTCCAGGTCCACAAAGTACATAATGCCGCTATTCGCACCGGGCGACGTCTTGAAGTCCACTGAAAGCTCGAAGTTGCCGTAAGTGCGCGTCGTCACAATGTCGCCGCCGTTCCCGGCCTCCTCGCCACCGGTCTCCGTCACCTGCAGGGTGCCATCCTGCACCGCCCACCCGGTCGCCGGAAACCCACCACTCCGCGCACTCCGCCAGCCATCCGTCGTCTTGCCATCGAACAGCAGGTGCCATCCCTGCGCCTTTTCCTTGGCGGTCAAGGTGTTCGGCGCCTGCGCCCAACTCGGCGACATAGCGAAGGAGAGTACGAGCGCAGCAGCGGTGACCAATCGATTCATGCACACCAGCATACCGGGCTAGCCGCACAGCGCGCCAACAGCGAGCAGTAAGTCGCTCGCTACGAGAACTAACGCTCCCTACTACATTGACGACAGCAGCGCGCATCTTCTTGGTCGTTCTACTTACTATTGAGATTCTTCGTGATTGCTTCGAAAGCGATGTTAGGTACTGACGTGTTATCTGCTTCGCGAATCAGTAAACCCGAATCACCAAAGGTAACGACTGCATCCACTAACTTTCCGAAAATGAGGTCGCGTTGATCAGGTCCATGCGCTGACTGAACGAACGCAGCCATGCTGTTCGCGATACGCCGTCGGTGGTTGTTTACCTCGGCCATATGCAAGTGAGCACGAAACATCTTTAAAGCAAAGCTCAAGGATGTGCCGATCACCGTCAGTATCGTGACACGAATCAATGAAAAGTAAAGCGCCTGAGCAATGAGAATGTCATGGCGCTCCGAACTAAGCAAAGGAGGGTGTTGGTAGATGTGAACACAAAACCAAACGAAAATAGCGAGGGCTGCTATGGAGATAACTCCCCAACTGATCGATTTATTCTTTAACTCTCGCGAGGCAGTGTTGAACTGCTCTTGCGCACTCTCTATAGAGAACCCACGGGCAGAGGCACGAGCTTCGCCGATGATTTCAAGGGAGCGCTTATTCGCCTTATCGAGAATATCTGAAGCCTCAGCTTTGATCTGTTGACTAGCCTTATTTAGCTCTTGAGCGATCTTGGCTTCAGGATTAGCGTTGCGCAATTGCGTGAAATTCGCAAAGAGAAGCGCAGGAGCAATCGCAGCCCAAACTTCACGGGTTTGGTCCCACGCGTCATCAACTTATCGACGAGTGACTGCCGTTGACTCGCAAATTGATCAAGTGGCGCGTTCCTTACGTTTTGTATGCTGTTGAAGAGGGCGCTGTAGGCGTCGACTGTTCGCTCCGGCATCGAAGAACTGAGTGTGTCGAAGACGGTCATGGCCTGTTGGAGTTCAAGAATGCTCTGAGCTACTCGAGCTTCGATCTCAGGCACTGATAATTGACCTAGTGCTGCTCTACTGACCTCAGCTTTGTCGATGTTCTGGAAGAATACGAGTAATTCCTGAACGCGCCTGACTTTGAAGTATGTGTCTCTCATTGCGTAATACTGTACCTGCAAAATTGCTAGAAATTGCGGTCTACTCCGGCAACGGCACGTCATACGCGTTGAGCAGGATGCTGATCATGCTGTAGCAGCCGATCAGGTAAACGAGTTCGGCGGTGCCGTCTTTGCCGAAGGCTTCCACTGCGGCTTTGTAAGTGGTGTCGTGTAGTTGGCCGCCGTTACTTAGGCACGCGGCTACGTCGTAGGCAATGCCTTCTTCTGCGGACAGGTCGGCGGGGCGCTGGCCTGCGGTGATGGTGGCGATCTTCGACTCGCTTAGACCGGCGAGCTTTGCGACGCGCTCGTGCGAGTACAGTTCATACCGCGAGTTGAGCCGTGCACCCGTGACCAGGATGGCCACTTCATGCGCGGGGTTGGGCAGGGTGCTGTTCTCGCTGAGCGCGGTGAAGACGCTCCACGCCGCCGCGCCAAACTGCGGGAAGTGCAGCATCGCCGGGAACGGCCCGATGACGGCACCATCCTCACGCTGCGCAATGAAGCCGTGCAGGTGTTTGCGGATGCCCTCCTGCATGCTCTCGTGCAGGGGACGCTGTTCAGCAGTAAGGTCTGACGGGGCGATGGGTTCCAGGCGCATGGTGTGACTCCTGCCCTGATGGATGCGTCGGCGTGTTGCGAGGGCATCCGCCCGGCGGCTAAAGCCGCATCGTTCCCCCCAAACTTCAGAGCTTTCTCAGCGGCTAAAGACGTATCTCTCCTTTACCGAGAGCTATCCTAGCGGCTAAGCCATTGCGAGGGCTGAGCAGCTAAAACCACTGCGAGTGAGGGGCATCTAAAGTTACTCCGAGCGATGGGCCGCTGGCGCGCCGGCCCGGATGCGGAGAGTGCTCTTATCCAAGTGAATCATCCACCGAACCTCGCAGAGACTAACCTGGCGGTCGGGGCAGCCGTCCAAGCCCTCATGAAGTTTGTACTCTTTCTCGCGCTTGCCGCTGTGCTTCTGCTGCTGCCCGCGAACGGGATGGCTCAACGGAAGGGAGCCACTGGCCCTGCCGGAGCCGATCCCTCCATTCCCATGTGCGAGGCGAACGATCTGTCGCTGGCCACCGACGATGAGAACGGCTCGTTCAACGGCATGTCGCAAGCAGGAACGCTGCTGGTGCTGCGGAATCTTTCACCTGCAGCGTGCCGTGTGCCGCAACGGCCAGAGATTACCTTTCTGCAGGGAACAAGCGTGCTGGACATCAAGCAGGAGATTTCTGGTGCAAAGTTTATGCATCCCGGTCCGGTGCTGGTCCCGGTCGTCATCGTCCCAGAGGCGGAGGTGACCTCGAAGCTGCGCTGGGTTTCCGGCGAGGTGTTCGACAAGAGTATCTGCGTTACCCCGTCCGCCATTGCCGTGGCAATCGGCAACAGCAAACAACAAGTAGCAGTTGCTGCACACATATGTGGCGACAGGGCGAAGGGCATTACGTTTCAGGCCACACCGCTTGTGCCGGACCCAACCTACAACAGGGCTGCAGGAAGTGTGCGCAGCCGGTAAAGACGCCAAGGAGCGACGTATCTTTGGGCCAGCCTTTCCCTTGTGGCAGTTCTGCGCATCGGATGAGCTATGGCGAAAGAAACTGCTTCCAAAATCTACGGAAAACCCCGGTTCGGCTTGATTGTGGGCATGTTCCTTGTGGCAATCGTTGTATGCCTTGTTGCAGGCTTGCTATTCGCTCGGTCTCACCAGCCCCGGGTGAAAGAGAATCTCCTGCCAAAGACGGGAATGGCCATTCTCTATACAGGCAGGTAACGGTGGTCAAAGCAAAGGGGCCTTGCGGCCCCTTTGCTGTTGCCTCCGCTACGAGTCGGACTTGGGTGGGAACTTCTTGAACATCTTCTCTACGGCGATGTTCAGCCGGCGAGAGTTCTTATCCGCGTGACGACTCATTTGTTGCGTGGCGACGCCGCGGAACACCAGGTGCTTGGTACGCGTGTCGTACATGTCAACGATGAGCGTGCCCATGGGGATTTGCTCAACGCGCGTGACCGCAGGGCCGCCGCCCCATCCGCCAAAGCCACCGCCGTACCCGTAGCCGAAACCGGGTCCGCCCCACCCACCGTAGCCCCAGCCGGGGCCAAAGCCGTTGTAAAAGGTGCTGTACTCCTGCTGGTTACGCACGCTGCCCACGGCGCGCACGGCCAGGTCGCAGCCCGCCTGCACTTCCACGGGTGCGGGGCCTTGATCGGTGCGTGTACGCAGGGTGCCGCCCACAGGCTTCAACGTAGTGTGCGACAGCGTGTAGTTCAACGCATCGCGCATGCGGCCCTCATACAGCGGATCGGCGGCGTGCACGCGATCCACGCAGAACGTATGGTACTGGCCAAAGTCAGCGTGGTGATCGTAGTCGGTGTGCACATCCTGAGCCAGGACAGGAACTGCGGCTGTGACAACTGCAAGTGCAAGATACTGCATGAACTTTTGCATAAAACAACCTCACAGGTTTAGACGCGCCGTGCGGATGCGGGCGTACCCCAGAGAGCTGTCGCTTCCGGCCAGGCGCCTGCTGTTAGAGTGTTGTGCATGACGCGTACGCTCGTTTTCCGCGGCAGTTCAATCGTGTGTGGCGCACTGTTGTGTGTTGCAGCGCGAGCCGCCGCGCCTGCTGACATTTCCGGTACATGGACCACACAGACTGAAGTGCAGGGCATTGCGGTGAACGAAACCTGTCACGTTGCGCAGGCAGCAGACGGAAAGCTGAGCGGCACCTGCGAAACTTCTGGCGGCGTGTTCAAGCTGACTGGCACGCTCAACGGCACGGCCGTGAACTTCACCCATCCGGCGGCCTACGGCGGAGAAGATTCGACGGTGTCATTTTTCGGCAAGCTGGATGATGAAGTTTCGATCAGCGGGTCGCTCGATCTTCAGCCTCTGAATGCAGGTGGATCGTTTGCGATGAAGAAACAGATTTCCAAATAACCAAGGAGAACGCATGAAGCATGTAATTGCTCTCGCACTTTTCGCCGCGCTGCCAGCAGCAGCGCTTGCTCCGGCAGATGTCGATCTTAGCGGCACTTGGACGGTAGCCGGCGACGTGCAGGGAGTTGCCGTTGAGGAGACCTGCACCCTGGTGCAGCAGGATGTTGTCCTGACCGGCAGTTGCGACACAAGCTCCGGTAAGTACGACGTCAAAGGCAAGATCGACGGCAAGACTGCAACCTTCAGTCACGGCGGTAAGTACCAGGGAAGCGACTTTGTTATGACGTTTACCGGCAAGATAGGCGCTGACGGAGCCATGACCGGCACCATGGATGTCGACCCATTCAACGTAACCGGCAGCTTCTCTGCAAAGAAGGGTGCTGCACCCGCAAAGCCCGCGGCCTAGGGCCAGCTAACTGAATCGGCAAGCAAGAAGGGCTGGCATGTTGCCAGCCCTTCTCTTTCATCTGCGACTATTTGCTTGTGTCAGTCGGTTTGGGATGAAACTGGGTCGGTCGCTCCGAGAAGATGTCGTTCAGTACCGAGGCAAGCCGAAGCCCTGCCAGCTCAAGCCGCTGATCGACGACGGGAATGGAACGGTCAAAGTATGACTGGTCGATGTCGCTGTTCTTCGGCACCATGGCTGCGTCCGATGCCAGCTTTGATTCGTTCGTCCACACTGCCGGGTCGTTGCTGCCTGCCTGCAGCTTCTTCGACCGGATCTCCGACTCAAGCCGACTCAAATACTTGTTTTCCGTTAGACCCGTGTGGTCGATCAGATAGCCGTCCCAGATGCTATGCAGGTTGCACTTGCCGAAGCTGCTGCAGCTCGTAGAGCCGAACGCCGTCACCGCGATGCCGTTGCCACCCTGTTCCACGCCCGATGCGTGCATGGGCTGGTGGATGTCTCCAACGAAGTGGACGAGGTACTTCAGCGCCAGCGCGCGATCTGTCGGGTCCAGCGTTTTATCGCGTAGCCGGTCCTCAAAGAACAGGATGCGGTCCGTCGCGCAGTCGCGCCATTTGTCATTACGTGAGCCTGCCTTGACGCCGGGCTGTGTGGGGCAGTCACGATCGCGATCGTAGGTATCAGACGCCGCGGGCAGATCGACATAGTGCCAACCACCTGTCTGTGTTTCAAGCGGACGGTAGGCATCGGCCCAGGAGGCGACGTCGGCCAGCGACTCGTTGCCGAGCAGCGCTTTTACATTGCGCCGTGCGACTGGTGTCAGATGATCTGCGGCAACGCTCGCCACCAGGCGGTGACCCTTCTCCCACCAGGCATGCGCGGATGAGGCCGAAGCAACAAAGGCAAGAGTGACGGCAGCGACAAGTTTGTAGGCGACAGGGCGGTTCTGCATGAAACAAGCATAGGCGAACTCAAACCCTTCCGAATGTCATTCGGAAGAACCCAGGCAGCAGGCCGGATCGCGTGCTGGACTGCTGTTCGAACGCTTGCATATACTTGCGCGGGGTCTACAGATGAATAGACGCAGTTTGGTCAAGGGTGGAGTCGCAGTGGCAGCAGCAGGCGCAGGTTTCATGGAGCAGGGATCGGCGCAGGCAGGTGCGGCAAGTGGGCGCGAGTATTACCTGATCCGCAAGTACAAGGTGAACAGCGGACCGCAGGCTGCCGGCGCAACCAACTACTTTCAGGATGCTCTGCTGCCAGCTCTGGGCCGCATGGGTTTGGGTCCCGTGGGTGTGATGGGCCTGACGTACGGCGCGGAAACACCGGTCACGTACCTGCTGGTTCCATCGACCGACCTGACCAAGCTTGTGCAACTGGATCTGCTGCTGGCGAAAGATGAAGTCTTTACGCGGGCGGCAGCAGCCTTCTGGAGCCCTGCGGCCACCGCTCCGCCGTTCGATCGCGTCAGCAGTTCAATTTCGATCGCCTTCGAGGGCTACCCAAAGTTGACGGCACCTGCCAAGGAGCCACGCATCCTGCAGTTGCGGACTTACGAGAGCCCTACCTACGCTGCGCACATCCGCAAAGTGGAGATGTTTCATGGCGGTGAGTTCGACATCTTTGCGCGGACTGGGTCGCGAAACGTGTTCTTTGCGTCCGACATGATCGGCAACCGCGGCCCCAGCCTGACGTACATGCTGGCTCACAAGGACCTCGCCGCCATGGACGCCAACTGGAAAGCCTTTTTCGCAGACCCGGGCTGGCAAAAACTGTCGCATGAATCGAAGTACTCCAGCGAACCAATCGTTTCCAGCGTAGACAATCTCGTACTGACGCCAACGCCCTATTCGCAAATCTAGGTAGGCAGAAGCATGGCAAAGGCGCAGCTACATGCTGCGCCTTTGCCTGTTTGGCATGGAACTAGAGTGCCTTGCGCAACACGCTGCGTACGGTTTCGCACACGACGCCGTATACGACGTGTGTCGCCATCTCGCTTCGTCTTTCGCGACCTTCCTGATGCTCTGGCGTGGCTGCTAAACCCAACGCGGGCAGCGCACCCTCGTGGGTAACGGTCATCAAGGCCAAGCCGAAGGTGGCGCCGCCCTTTGCGGTGACTTGGGGATACAACTCGGCAATGACGCCGTAGGCAGCACCGGCTAATGCGCCGAAACCCCAATGGATACTCTCTTCCACGGCTTTCTTCTGTGCAGTCTCTACCTTTGGCTGGCCCAGCTTTTCTGCCAGTACGGCGGGTGGTTCTGGTTCACCATGGGTGCGTGGTGGGTACACACGTTCCGCGGCAGATTTTGCGGCAGTGGCAATCAGGCCGCCGACCAGGCCGGCGAGAGCGCCCTTGAGCAGGTTGTGGGTAGGATTCGGGAGCGGTTTTGGGGTCTTTGCCATCGCAAACAATCGGACGCCTGAGTACCGCTATGGGATGGCTCTGCCTCTGCCGTGGCGAATCGTTTCGCTTTGCCGCGCATTAGAATAGGTGAGGCCGCGTCCCATGTACGCGCTTCGACAGATCGGATTCCATGACACAGATCACAGAAACACAAGTCCGCGACACCGTTATTCTTGGTTCTGGCTGCAGCGGCCTGACGGCTGCCATCTACACTGCGCGCGCCAACCTGAAGCCCCTGGTGATTGAAGGCCACGAGCCCGGCGGCCAGCTTTCCATCACAACCCTGGTGGAGAACTTTCCCGGCTGGCCCGATGGTGTGCAGGGACCCGAGCTGGTTGAAAACATGCGCAAACAGGCCGAGAAGTTCGGTGCAGAGATGGAGATGGGTCACCTGGTCAGTGCAGACCTGGGTTCGTCACCGATCAAGCTCCACTTTGGCAACAAAACGGTACACACCCGCACGCTGATTGTGGCGTCCGGCGCCAGCGCTCGGTGGCTGGGTCTGCCCAGTGAACAGGCGCTCATCGGCCATGGCGTCTCCAGTTGCGCCACGTGCGATGGCTTTTTCTTCTCGGGCAAGGACATCTGCGTCATCGGCGGCGGCGACTCTGCCATGGAAGAGGCCATGTTCCTGACGCGCTTTGCCACCAAGGTGTACCTGATTCACCGCTCGGCATCGTTCCGTGCCAGCAAGATCATGCTGGAGCGTGCCATGGCGCACCCCAACATCGAATTTCTGACCAGCACGGTGGTGGAAGAAGTCCTGGGCGTGGAAGAGAAGGAAGTTCGCGGCATCCGCATTCGCAATACGGTCACGAATGAGGTCCGTGAGATTGAGCTGGCAGGCTTCTTCCTCGGCATCGGCCACATCCCCAATGCGAAGTTCTTCGAAGGTCAGATGGATCTGGACGAGGACGGCTACATCAAGAGCTCGGACAATGTCTTTACCACGCTGGATGGCAAGGTGTTGCCCGGTGTCTTCTGCGCCGGAGACGTGCAAGACCGCCGCTACCGGCAAGCAATCACTGCTTCCGGAACCGGTTGCATGGCTGCGCTTGAAGTCGAGCGATACCTTGAGGAGCACGGTCGCTAAACGATCTGTGCTGCGTCTCTGCTCCGTCCCATGGAACTTTTCCATGGGACGGACTTGTTTCACCCTGAACAGCTAAGCTGAGAGTATGTCGATTCGAGAAAACCTGGAGCGCGTGCGCGCCCAAATGGCCGATGCCTGCGCCAAGGCCGGGCGTGATGCCGATTCCGTAAAGCTGATGGCGGTGTCCAAGACCTGGGGTCCGCCTGCGCTTGTGGAGGCGTTTGAGGCCGGGCAGCGTCTGTTTGGCGAAAACCGCGTGCAGGAATGGGATCACAAGCAGCAGCAACTGCACTCGTTGATCGGCGAAGGCGTGGGCGAACTGGAGACGCACCTTATCGGCAACCTGCAGTCCAATAAAACCAGTAAGGCCGCGTGGCTGTTCAGCGCGGTCGACGCCGTGGATAGCCTGAAGCTGGCCAGCCGCCTGCACGACGTGTGCGTGCAAGTGGGCAAGGTGCTGCCGGTGCTGGTGGAAGTAAAGCTTTCTGACGAGGAGAGCAAGCAGGGCGTCGGCGAATATGCACTGATGGGCCTCCTGCGAAACCTGCAAGAGTTTGACGGCATCCAGGTGCGCGGTCTGATGACGGTCCCGCCATGGACCGACGATGCTGAGGGTGCACGCCCATACTTCCGCCGCCTGCGCGAACTGCGGGACGAAGCCGTCAGCACGATCGAAGAGATGCACCTGCCAGAGCTTTCCATGGGCATGTCGCATGACTTTGCGGTGGCGATTGAAGAAGGCTCCACCTGCATCCGCATCGGATCCGCGATTTTCGGGCAGCGCGGTACGGCGGGCGCTTAAAGCGATCTAGAGTGGGTCTCGGTACATCCGGAGAAAGAGCCGCACTACAAGCACGGCAGCCGTTGTTCCTACGAAAGCGAATAGCGCCAGCAGCAGCGACAGAAACAGCGCTGCAATGCCGTGCTGGCCGGGGTCCAGCACGCGATGTCCTGCGTAGTACTGCAAGGCGAAATGATCAACCAGGTAAGCTGTTGCGGCCGCTACCAGCAGACCGACACACGCGCCTAGCGCGAGGTCGGCGGGGAAACTATCGACCCAGTACCGCGCCTCGATGCTGGTCAGCTTCCGCATGGACTTCGAGTGTCTCACCCTCTTCGAGGACGCGAACGCGATCCGCAAGTCCCGCCTGTTTCGCCGCTGCCAACAGGCGGACAGGCGGTTCGGCCATGGGCTCTTTGCCCAACGGAAATGTGCCAAAGTGCATGGGAATCATCGTTCGCGCGGTCCCCAGATCGATAAAGCCCTGCAGAGCCTCTTCCGGGCTGGTGTGCACGGCGCGGTAGCTATCTGGGAAGTATGCCCCAATGGGCAGCAACGCAACCTGCGGCTGCAGCCTGCGCCCGATCTCGCGAAAGCCGTTGAAATACGCCGTGTCGCCGGAGTGGTACACGCTATGTCCCGCGCCTTCCAGAACGTACCCGCCATAGTGGCGGTGGGTGTCCTTGAACATGCGCGCACCCCAGTGTTTGCAAGGCGTCATCGTTACATGGACGGCGTCTTCCGGAGCATCTGCTTCCAGCGCCGTCGTGCCCCACCACTCCAGTTCCGTCACGCTGCGAAAGCCGAGCTTTTCTACGAGGTCTCCCACACCGCGCGGCACGATGGCCTGCGGTGCGACACCGGTCAGGTGGCGAGCATGGCGCACGATCTTGCGAAGCGACGGCAGGTTCAGGTGGTCCATGTGCGCGTGCGTCAGCAGCACGGCGTCAATCGGCGGCAGGTCTGCAATGCGCAGACCCGGGCGGCGCTGGCGTCGCAGAAGGATCAAACGCGTGGCAAACACCGGATCGACCAGCAGGTTGCGGCCCGCAATCTGGATGAGGAACGATGAATGCCCAATGAAGGTGATGCCAAGCTGCGCTGGATCTACCAACCGCGGTTCCACATGGGTTCCGGTCAGGGGCGTGCGGTGGCTTTCACGAACCACGCCGTACAGCTGCTTCAGCTTGCGCCAGATGGAAGGATGCACACGGCTCATGCACTTTCGATGAAGCAGGGAGCGGGTACGTTGCGGCCTGGTATACGGCGCGTCGTTCCTGCATGTGCATCTGACTGCTCAGGTAGCCGATCTTCAGCCGGCAAGGAGAGCCGCATGTTCCAGCAGATTGACTCGCCGCGCGAGCCGGAAACACAAGGGAACGCAGGCGAAGGTGCAGAGCCGCATCCCGCGACCGCGTCGCACCACAGCATTCATTCCATGGAGCAGAACGTCTGGGCGCATGTGCAGCACACGCCCATCGCATCCATATGGGATCTGCAGGGGGTGCCAGTCAAGGAAGTCGCCAAGCGCACCTGGAAGGGCATCGACGAGGACAACCTGTTCGGACGGGCTTCGCAGCTGGCCTACTCGTTCTTTTCGGCTATCTTTCCTACCCTGATTGCCATGTCGGCACTGATGGGACTGTTTGCCAAGTCATCTGGCAAGCTCTATGTCGAATTGCTGGGCAAGATCGGTCAATTGATCCCGCCTTCGGCCTTTGCGCTGGTGACGCAGACCTTTCAGCAAACCACCAGTGCAAGCACGACCGGCAAGGTCACTTTTGGCCTGCTGTTCGCGCTTTTTTCAGCGAGCGTCGGCATCTCGGCCATCCAGGACACGCTGAATGCCGTGTACAAGGTCAAGGAGACCCGCCCCTTCTGGAAGGCTCGCCTTGAAGCCATCGGGCTGACCTTGCTGGTGGCAGCGATCGTTATTTTCGCCCTGCTGACTCTCTTCAGCGGCGACTTTCTCGGTAACCACCTGGAACACCTCTTCCGCGGTTCCTACGTCCTTTCCGTGATCGTCCGTGTCGTGGCCTGGACGCTGGCCTCGCTGCTGATGGTGCTTTCCTTTGAGGTTATGTACTACTTCTGTCCCGACGTTCAAAACCGCAGGTGGCGCTGGTTTACACCAGGTGGCCTGATTGGTTTGCTGGGATGGGTTGCGGGTTCGCTGGGCCTGCGCGTCTATCTGCACTACTTCAACAGCTACTCCGTGACGTATGGCTCGCTGGGGGCCGTGATCATTCTTTTGTTGTGGTTCTATCTGACAGGAGCCATGATCCTGCTGGGGGGCGAGGTCAATTCTGAAATTGAACATGCGGTTGCAGAAAAGCAGCTGAAGAGCGGCGAATGCGCCATGCCGCCCGCTTCTGCCGTGGCAAAGATCGATCTCCAGGCCAAGTAAAAAGTAGTGGCTACGAGTTGAGCCCCAGGACGAGATCTGGGGTCATGGGCAACCTGTGCAGGTGTCTTCCCGTTACGTTTGCAATCGCGTTTGCGATGGCAGCGGCTGCGCCTGTGATGCCGATCTCGCCCAGGCCTTTTGCGCCTAGATCGCTGCCACGGCTGTCATCTTCCGGCACCATGATGATGTCGATTTCCGGGGCGTCAGCATTGGTAGGAACGTGTGCCTCGGCCAGATTTGAATTGACCCAGGCCCCCACATGCACGTCGCGCAGGCTTTCTTCCATCAGGGCATGACCGACGCCCCAGACCATGCCGCCCAGCAATTGAGACCGTGCCGTGCGGGCATTCAGAATGCGTCCGCCAGTGAACGCTCCGGTCATGTGGGTGACGCGAACCGCACCGGTATAGCTGTTCACCGCGACGCGTGCGAACTGTGCACCAAAAGCCATGCGGCCGTACTTGCTTCTGCCAAAGAGCCGTCCGCTGACGCCCTTGGCCGCAAGATAGGGTTTACCGGCCCTTCGCAGAACATCTGCCGCCGCGTCAGAGCGGCCTGGCTCAATGCGGTGTTGCAGTCGACCCTCACGAAAAACGATGTCGCGCAAAGAGCAGCCGTACAGTGGGCTGGTGCGGTCTACCCGGGCCAATCGCGCCAGCTGCTTACCTAGCTCTCGTACCGCCTCCATTAGCGCCGAGCCAACAGAAAGCGACGTCGACGACCCGGCTGAAAACGCTCCGAAAGGCAGCGATGTGTCACCAATCGAGAGTCGAACGCGATCCAGCGGCAACTCAAGCGCCTCTGCAACGACCTGCGAAAGGGATGTGATCGCTCCCTGGCCAATCTCCTGTGTGGCAGACTCGGCCAGGACCATGCCGTCCACGCGGAAGGTCACACGCGCGGTCGCCGGAAAATGGTTAGTCGGGTAGGCTGCCGTGGCCATGCCGTAGCCGATGCGGTCCACGCCTTCCTGCTCGACACTGCGCGCTTTGCGACGGTGCCAGCCGAAGCTTTCCGCGCCTTGCGCATAGCATGCGCGCAGCGACTTGCTGGACCATTCCTTGCCGGTTTCCGGGTCGTTCTCGGCGTAGTTGCGCAGTCGCAGATCGATGGGATCCATGCGTAGCCGCTCCGCCAACTCGTCCATGGCTGTTTCCAGCACAAACTGGCCTGGTGCCACACCCGGCGCGCGCATCCAGCCAGGAGCATTGGTGTTCAGGCACAGCGCCTTGTGTTCGATCAGCAGGTTTTCGACGGCGTACAAGTGCGACGTTACTTCGCCGGTCGGCTCCAGAAAACTGCCGGTGACAGAGGTCTGGATGACGGTTTCCTGCTGCAGGCTGGTTAGCTTGCCGTCCCGGTTCGCGCCGAGCCGCAGGTTGATGGAGAGTCCGCCGCGATAGGGCATCTGGCTGAAGGTGTTTTGCCGCGACAGCACCAGCTTGACCGGCTGGCGCAGAAGTTTGGCCGCCATGGCCGCCAGCATGGTGTGGTTGGCCCCGCCCTTGCTGCCAAACCCACCGCCCACCAGCGGGGCGATCACGCGGATGCGACCCTCGTACTCCTTGCCCACGGCCACCTGCGAAACAATGCGCAGGATCTTGTCGGTGTGGCCGATGTTGAACGCCTCGGCCAAGGCAATCGCATCGCCGTAAACGAATTGCGTGGAGGCCACGACCGTCAGCCGGTTGGTTAAGCCATCCTCTGCGTGCCAGTGCGCAATGGTGACGCCGGGTTCCAATGCGTTATGGTGCGCGGGTTGCAACGTATAGGTCGCATCCACGCGGATAGGGGCGTCGGCGTACGCTGCCTCCGGATTGCCGCGCTCCACCTTGCCCTTGCTGCCGGCACCGACCTTCTTCACCGGATCGGCCTTGCCGAGATTTCGCTCAAAGTCGAGTAGGGGAATCTCCGGCGAATAGACGGCCCGGACCAACGCTGCGGCCTCCGCAGCGATTTCGAGCGTGTCGGCCACCACCACTGCGATCGGCTGCCCGTGGTAGCGGACTTCGTCATCCTGCAACGGGAGGTACTTCGACTGCTCACTGCTCAGGAGCGATTTGACCGCCTGCAGCGTCGGCGCATTCACACGTGTCATGACCAGGCGAACGCCTGGCATGCGTTCCGCGGCTGCCGTGTCCAGGTGCAAGACGCGTCCAAAAGCGATGCCTGCCGGAACCACCGCGGCGTGCAGCATGGCAGAAGGCGCTTCGCCGGGGTGCAGGTACCGGTCGAAGCTGTTCAGGTCGGCCGTGTAGAAGCCGGAGCCGGTAACCTTGGCCCTGCCGTCAATGCGAACGGGTGCCGTGCCTGGGTTGATCTGCTGCATGGGTCGCGTGCTTCCTGGCTCTAGGATAGTTCGCTCTCAGCGTCGCAGAACTACCGGAGTCTCCGGAGCTTGATACGCCGCAAGCGGGAGCGGGTAGACTGCTCCCACACATGAATCTTTACGGAATTGTAGTTGGGGTCATCGTCGTGTCGTTGCTGGCAGTGTCCCTGTCGCGGCTGAGATCGACGAAAACCAAGGCAGACTACCTGGTTGCAGGCCGGTCGCTGCCGGCAGCGGTGCTGGTGTTTACGCTGCTGTCCAGCTGGATCGGCTCTGGCTCGCTGCTGGGCGGGGCTGAGAATGCCTACCGCCACGGCTTTGCCGCGCTTTGGCAGGGTGGCGGGGGCTGGCTAGGCCTGCTGCTGATCTACTTCATTGCCCCGCGCGCCCGGAAGTTTGCGCAGTTCACCATTCCGGACCTGCTGGAAGCCCGCTACAATCAGGCCGCACGCATCCTTGGCGTCATCGCAGTGCTGTTCACGTACACCGCGATCACCAGCTACCAGCTGATCGGCGGCGGCGACATTCTGCACCTGATTTTTCCGGGTGCCATCAGTGCGCTTGCGGGACGGTATGTCTTAGCCGGGTTCGTCATCGTGTTTACGGCCATCGCGGGCATGGGTTCCGTCGCGTACATGGACGTGGTGATCGGGTCGCTGACCACCCTGACCATGTTGAGCGCGCTGCCCATTCTCATCCACCGGGCAGGCGGATGGGAAGCCGTTCACGCCAGCCTTCCACCGAGCCACTTTCAGGTGCTGGGTGACCTGTCTGGCATACAGGCGGCGGAACTGCTGCTGCCCACCTGCCTGCTGATGCTGGGTAATCAGTCCATGTACCAGAAGTTCTTCTCGGCAAAGAGCCAGCGCGACGCCCGCAATGCCGTGGTCGGCTGGATCATCGGGACCGTCATCCTCGAAATCGTCATTGTCGCGATCGCGGTTGTCGGATCGGCGCTGTTCCCGACCGGAGAGGTACACGACCATCCGCGGGAAATCTTGGCCTATACCGCCATGCATGGTCTGCAGGGCAGCGGTGTGCTGCAGGTGCTGGGTGCCCTGCTTACGGGTGCGATCTTCGCCAAGGTCATTTCAACCGCGAACAATTACCTTTTCTCTCCTGCGACCAACCTGGTGAACGACATCTTTGTGCGATACCTCCGGCCGGCGGCTGTAGACCGTGAAGTGTTGCTGGTCTCGCGACTGATGGTGGTTCTGCTGGGCATTTGGGCGCTGTGGCAATCCCTAGGCACGGAGAGCGTCCTGAAGAAGAGCCTGTACGCCTACACCATTTACTCGGCCGCGTTGACGCCGGTGATCCTGGCTGCTTTCTACTGGCGTCGCGCGACGGCCTCGGCAGCCGTCGCCTCCATCGCGCTGGGTACGGTGGTGACCGTGGGCTGGGACTCGCCGCTGATCGCACGCGTTCTGCCGCCTGTCCTGGCACAACGAGATGCAATCTTTCCTGCGCTCATTGTTTCTCTGGTGTCGCTGGTTGTAGTCAGCCTGCTGACACCCGCGCCTAGCGAAGCGCAGTTGCGACCATTCGCCGCGGAGTAAACAGTTAGTAAAGCTACCCGGGCACTGTGCCGATATAGGACACAGGGGCGACGGCGACCGTGGCATTGCAGCGCAGAAGTCTGGAGCATCTTGGCCTGTCCGTAGCCGCCGCGCTGCTTGCGGCCAACCTGCCTGCGCAGACCAGCATGGCAGCGGCAATGGCCGCACGCGTTCGAACTTCCACAAGTCAGCCACAGCCCGCCGGGGCGATCGGCGAGTCCACGCCACCAGCCACGCTGGAAGAAGCTCTGCACGCATTGTTTGCCGCCGCAGATGTTGTCTTTGCAGGCGAAGTCATCGCTATCGAGCACGGTGCGGGTGCCGTAACGGTGCATTGGCGGGTTGAGCATGCCGTGCGTGGCACGGACGCGGGCGCGGTGTACGACCTGCGCGAGTGGCCCGGCCTGTGGGTCCAGAATGAAGCGCGCTACGTGGTTAGCGAGCGCGCACTTGTGCTGTTGCACGCACCTTCTGCGGCCGGGTATGCCTCCCCGCTGCCGGACGGCATCATCCCGATGCGCGGCGATACGGCGAATGCCGTGCTCGATCTCGGCCTGATTGCACAGCACGTGGTCGCGACCGACGCTGCTCGTCTGCGACCCATGCGCGCCCTGCAAAAGGCTGGCGGATCGCTTGCGCTGGCCAGTGCCCTGCAGGCGCAGGATGTGGTTGTAGCGGATGGTTCTGCCGGAGCTTCACGACTGCTTCCATCGCAGGGCGGAGGAAGCTCCTCGGCATTGGTCTTGGGTGTGCAGGCACCCTCTGCAGATACGACCTTGCCAGCCGGGAACGGCAATGTCGACGGAACCATGGTCCTGGGCATGTTGAACGCCTGGCAGCGCAATCAGGACGCTCCCAAGTGACCGCGTTTCAAAGGATTTGCGCGGTGGCGTGTGCCCTGTGCGCGCTGTGTTCCTGCGCAAAAGCCGCCGGTCCGCGATGGGTTGCGGGTCCAACCTGGACGAACAACACGCAGATCATGAACTGGTACCGGCCTGACGTGCAGTACTTCGTCGATGGGGGGCCGCTGAGCGCCTCTGTCGACAACGCCACGGCTGCCGCCCTGGTCGATGCCGCCGCCGCAGTCTGGACCGTCCCCGGTATACCGTTTTCACTGACAAACGGCGGCTCGCTCAATGAAGACGTAAGCAGCGACAACGTCTACCTCGGGTCGAACGGCCCTGTGTGGCCTGTCGACGTGCAGAGTTCGAACTACACGGCGAAGCAGATCGCCATCGTCTTCGACGCAGATGGGACCATTACCGACACGCTGCTGGGTTCCGGTGCAAGTGCGCCCGGTAACTGCCGCACCAATGCCGTGACGGAAAGCGTCGATCTGTTCATTCAGCCAGGCAAAATCGCACATGCGCTGATCGTGCTGAACGGTCGATGCACCGGTCCCGCTCCGGAGCAGCAGTTGCAGCTGCGCTACCAGTTGATGCGCGCCTTTGGCCGCGTCATCGGCCTTGGCTGGTCGCAGCTGAACGACAACGCGTTTACCGGCACGCCCGCTCCGCAGTACCAGCAGCAGATGCACTGGCCCATCATGCACGCCATTGATGTCATCTGCGGGCCCTACACCTACCAGTGCCTGCCGCAGCCTTTTACCCTGCGCGAGGACGACGTGGCTGCGCTGGCCATGGTTAACTCGCCGCAGTTGAACGGGAGCAATCCGAACAAGGTATCCGCGGTTGGTTGGGTCCGCTTTCCAAACGGGCAGGGCATGAGCGGCGTGAACCTGGTCGCGCGTCGCAACTACCCGAATGACAATTACGGCACCGAGCCCTACGGCACCGTAAGCGCGGTATCCGGTTTTCTGGCACCGGGCGACCTGGGCAATCCGGTCACGGGCGCATCGGCAGACACGAACGGAACGTATGGTGGATCGGCGGATTACGCGCCCGGCTATTTTGTGATTTACGGTGTGCCGTCTCTGACGCAGTTCAACTACACCAGCCTCGAAATCAACACAGAACCCATCAACCCGCTTTACGTGGGCGCTTATGCCGTCGGACCCTACCGCATGGGCTCACCGTCACCTGCAGGCAGCGCACTGCAGTTCGAGTCCGGCGGCAACGCGCCGGGTGCGGTCGCCGATGCTGGCACACTGGTACCGCCCAATGCCACTTACCAGTGCCTGGGCAGCGCGGACGGCACCGAAGACGCTCCTGCGCCCTTGCCTGCGGGAGGTGTCTGGGCAGGCAGGATCTGCGGCATGGGCCACACGGCCTGGCTGGGCTTCCCGGTTCGGGCAGGCCGCACGGCAACCATGCAGGTGACCGCGTTGGATGAGACCGGCGCCACCACCACGGGCAAGGCCATGCCCGTGATCGGGATGTGGCATGCCTCAGATGCGACCGGCACGGGTCCGTCCCTGGGCAAGGCGGTGGCGTTCAACGCTACCTCGTTAGGCATGACGCAGCTTCGTGCGTCGTTTACGGCTGACGAACCTGTGCGCCTGGCCATTGCGGACCAGCGCGGCGACGGTCGTCCGGACTACACCTATCGTGCCCGGCTACTGTATGCCGACACCGTGCAGCCCACGCGGATGGCCCCTGCCGGCGGGGCCATCCGTATCCTTGGCACTGGTTTCCAGGCAGGCAGCACGGTCACCGTTGGAGGTGTGGTGGCGACCGTTACCAGCCTGTCTGCCACGGAGATCGACGCGGTTGCGCCTACCTCCGCGGCATTGGGCGGCACTTCGGTGAACGACGTTACCGTCACTGATCCGCGTACCGGGGCGTCCACCTCCATCCTGGGCGGCCTGACCTACGGCGGCGCTGCGAACGATCTACTTTCACTCGTCGCCCAGCCTGGAAGCTCGGTCTACGTGGGGGCCCCTGCCATGTTCGCCGTCAGGCTCACCGACAGTTCCGGAGCACCTGCACCCAACGCAACCATCTCCGTCACCGCCACAGGCGGCCAGGTACAGTTCGGCGCCTGCAACCTGGCCGCCTGCACGCTGATCACGGACAACAGCGGAACCGCGCAGACGCAGCTTACGCCGGGGGCTGCGGGCCAGGTCATGCTGCGCGCCTTCGCGAAAAGCGGGTCGTCAGTCCAGGCGGGGCTCGTCGCGGTGCAGGCTGCGCAGTCCGTCACCTTGCAACGTCCCGTACAGTACGTGGCTGCTGGAGCGGGTGCCCTCTTCCACCCAGCGCTTCTATTGACCGGCACCGGGGCTACCACCGCTGCGCAGGCCGTGACGTGGACTTCTGCCTCGCAACGGGTCGCACTTGGACAGGTAAATGTCACAGGGAACATGTCGCAGATGACAGCCACAGGCTCGCTTCGCGAGGGTGAATCCATCACGGTGCAGGCCTGTGGCTGGACGGCGATCTGCGCCGCAGGAAGCCTGGTGGGCGTGGCAGCGGCAGATCTGCGTCTGGCTCCTGTGTCCGGTGGTGGTCAAAGCATCTCCGCAACAAGCGACCTGGAGGCCCTTACGGTTCGCGTGGTGGATGCAGCGGGCCACCCGGTCGCCGGTGCGCCAGTTGCTGTGTATCAGCAGGTCAGCGGGTGGCAGCCGCCGTGCCCGACCTCCGGGCGCTGCCCCGTTGCACCCGTGTATGGCACGGCAAGTGCCACAAACCAAAGCGATGACGACGGCCTGGTGACGATGAACCCGCTGCAGTACGCCGGCACCGCCGCAGTGACCCGCGTGACCTTCACCACGGGCACATCGGGTGTGATCACCGTGACGCTGCAAAAAACACCCTAGAAGCGGCACAGGAACAAGGAGCGGTCGTTTCTCGACACGCGACAATCAACCGGTGCAAGGCATCTGATGGAGTGAACACACTTCTTCAGGAGCATTCATGGCAGCCGAAGTAACAGGTGGTATCCGCAAACGCGTGCTGATTGTCGGCGCCGGGTTTGCTGGTCTAAAAGCTGCTGAAACACTGGCGAAAGCCAACGTTAACGTCACGCTGGTGGACCGTCGCAACCACCACACATTTCAGCCGCTGCTGTACCAGGTGGCGCTTGCGGTTCTGCCGCCGAACGAAATTGCGCAGCCCATCCGAGCCATTGCACGGTACGCAAACACCCAGGTGCTGATGGACGAAGTGGTGAACTTCGACACGGCAGCCTGCCGCGCCATCCTGAAGAGCGGAACGGTGCTCGAGTATGACTACCTCATCCTCGCGACGGGATCGACGCACTCTTACTTCGGGCGGGACGACTGGGCCAAGCTCGCGCCCGGCCTCAAGACGATTGAGGACGCCATTGAGATTCGCCGTCGCGTGCTTCTCGCGTTTGAACTCGCAGAAGGCGAGATGCAGGAAACGGGCAAGCACCCGGCGCTGAACTTTGTCATTATTGGCGGTGGCGCAACCGGCGTGGAACTTGCAGGAGCCATCTCGGATGTTTCCAAGCTGTACATCCGGCAGGATTTCCGCCACATTGACCCGGCCAAGGCGCAGGTGCTGATCGTGGAAGGTTCTCCTCAAATCCTGGGTGCTTACCCGCCCGATCTGCAGAAGAGCGCACTGAAGCAACTGCAGGATCTTGGTGTGCAGGTGCGCGTCAACACCCGTGTAACGGATGTGCAGCCGGGCTATGTCATGGTCGGCGACGAACGCATCGACTCCGTTGTAACGCTGTGGGGTGCGGGTGTGCAGGCTTCACCGCTGGGCAAGCTGCTCGGTGTGGAGACCGACAAGAAAGGTGCCGTCGTTGTGGATGAGCATCTTCACCCGAAGGGCCACCCGGAAATCTTCGTCTGCGGCGATCTTGCCGCGGCAAAGATGGCCGACGGCAAACCGGTCCCCGGCGTTGCGCAACCAGCCATGCAGATGGGCGAATACGCCGCCAAGAGTATTGCCGCGGAAGTAACGGGCGGGCGGCTCAGTAAGCCCTTTGAGTACTTTGACAAGGGTGACATGGCCACCATCGGCCGATCAGCCGGCATTGCCAATGTGAAATGGCCGTTCAAGGCTCACCTCAGCGGCTTTCCAGCATGGTTTGCATGGCTGACCGTGCACATCTTTTTCCTGATCGGTTTTCGCAACCGCCTCGCCGTTCTGCGCAACTGGGCTTACACGTACGCCTTCTACGCGGAAGGTTCGCGTCTCATTACAGGTGACCAGACACTGCCCGGCTGGGGTGTTGCTGATGCGCCGAAGGGACCTCTGACGACTCAGCCGATCCTCGGCATGGTTGAGCCGCAGTAACCCAGAACGGTTCGCATCGAGGCCTAACCAGGCCCATTTGATCTACAACGCGCAGGTTGCGCAGGAGAAACAGAACCATGAGTTTGAAAGAATTGCTCGGCCTGGAATCAGACAAGAAAATCCGTTACGCCGTTGTGGGTGCGGGCGATATCGCGCAGGAAGACATGATGCCAGGCATAGAACACACCGGCAATTCTGTGCTGACGGCTATTGTATCCAGTGACGCCACCAAGCTGTCAGAGCTGGGCGAGAAATACGCCGTCAAAAACACCTTCAGCTACGAACAGTTTCCTGAGGCGCTGAAGTCCGGCACGTTCGACGCCATCTATCTGGCCACGCCGAACTGGCGCCATGCGGAGTTCATCATCCCCGCGCTGCAGGCAGGCATCCATGTGTTGACCGAGAAGCCGCTTGAGGTAAGTACGGCAAAGTCCCGCGAGATTCTGGATGCGGCCAAGGCCAGCAGCGCAAAGCTGATGGTCGCTTACCGCCTACACTTTGAGCCCGCCACGCTGGACACGGTGAAGCGTATCCGCAGTGGGGAATTGGGGAACGTACACCTGTTTACTTCTACCTTTGCCCAACTGGTCGACCCAGCAAACCACCGCGCTTCCTCAGGCGACCTGGCCGGACCGGTGTTTGACATGGGGCCATACCCCGTCAATGCTGCGCGGTACGTCTTTGCTGACGAACCGACTGAAGTCGTGAGTGCAGTGGGTTCCAGGCACCCCGAATCCGGCCTGGGGCAGGATTTTGACGACACCGTTACAGTCGTCCTTCGCTTTCCCGGTGAACGCCTGGCACAGTTCTGCGTGTCTTACTACGGCAATGCCACCAACTACCTGAGCGCCATTGGTACAAAGGGCGCTATCACCCTGAATCCCTCGTACATGTTTGGCAAGGGCCTGAAGCAGACCATCGCCATGGGCAGCGACGAAAAGGAAGAGAGCTTCAAGAACACCGATCATTTTGGCGGTGAATTGAAGTACTTTTCCGATTGCATCCTGAACAACGCGGAAGTAGAGCCCGACGGTGAGGAAGGCTTCGCGGACGTGCGTGTACTGGAAGGCATTCTGGAAGCTCTGAAGGCTGGCGGCAGCGTCAAGCTGGAGCCGTTTACCCGCACCAGGCGTATCGACCCCGAAGCACAGGTGATGAAGCTGGGCGCGGTATTTACACCGGAGCTTGTGAACACGAGCAATCCTGGCAAAGGCGTAGACAAACAACCCAAGAACTAACTTCCCGCTCGATCTCGCAATAACGGCAGGGTCGTCCATGCCATCAATGGCGGCCCTTCTGATCCATCCCGCAACGTCTATCCGCCGGATCAGCGCGTGGATAGACGGTAGAACTCCCTCGAAGGCTGGGCAGCAAAGGAAAGAGATGAAGTTCAAATACCTGTTAGCAACCACAACTGTGCTTCTGGGCTCTGGAGTCGCATCCTCTCAGATATTGCAGGCGAGTGCCGTAGCGGGAGGCACAAGCTTCCTCGGTTCCGAAGGAGGCGCAGCCGCATCCGAAAGCTCCACAAACAGCGTTTCGGAACCGTCTGCAGCTACAAGCAAGCCAACTCCCGCACCCCCGATCGGAACCCTGGCTGCGGGGTGGGCATACCTCTTCGCTGACCAGGGGACAGGAACGCACAGAAACCTGAACGGTTGGCTGATCAAGCCTACTTACAATCTGCCTGCAGGTTGGGCGGTGTACTTCGATGCGTCGAATTACTACGGCAAGAACAGCAAGGGAAGCATCAACCTGCACACGTACTCCGTTGGTGTCAGCAAGGAAGTGTTTGCGAAGCCGCGGCTGAAGCCTGCTTTGTTCCTTCAGATGGGCGACTCTCGAAACAGCAACGCAGGCTCGGTGGTGAACGCGTACGCTCTGCTGACCGGCATCAACTTCACAACACCCCTGCGCTCCTGGGTATCGCTGTCGATCATCCCGGCAGAGTACGTTTTCACCTATCCAGACGGCGATCCGCGCAACAGCTACAACGCCAAGGTTTCGCTGGTATTCCCCATCGGCAAAAAGGGTCATCACTAGGCCTGTCGCAGGACACGCCGACGGCAAGTAAAAAGGGCGGCTTAAAGGCCGCCCTTCATTGCACACTGACACTATGCTTCGATTGCCTGGCGATCCGCGTTCTTCACCTTGACCGGGGTCAGCCAGCCAAAGCGGTCCGGCTTGGTGCCATTCACCAAAGCGAAAAACTCGTCGTGCAGCAGCGTGGTGACCGGTCCCATGCTTCCGTCGCCAATCAGGATGCGGTCAACAGAACGCAGATGGCTTACCTCGGCCGCGGTTCCCGTGAAAAAAGCTTCTTCGCACAGGTAGAGCATTTCGCGCGGCATGGCCTGCTCAACCACTGTGATGTTGAATTCCTTGGCGATCTGCAGAATGGAAGCCCTTGTAATTCCGTTCAGCACAGAATTGGCCAGGGGAGAGGTGAACAGCTTGCCGTCACGCACAAGGAACAGGTTTTCGCCCGAGCCTTCTGAAAGGTAACCGTTGACGTCAAGTGCGATGCCCTCTGCATAGCCATTAATTTCGGCTTCCATCCGGATCAGTTGCGAATTCATGTAATTCGCGCCTGCCTTTGCAAGGGAGGGCATGGTGTTCGGTGCAAGCCGGTTCCAACTGGAAACGCACACATCCGCTCCGCCCTGGTGCGGCATGTATTTTCCCCAGGGAAAATTGGCGATGTAGATCTCCACCGGCGACTTGAGCGGATTCACCCCGATTTCGCCATAGCCGCGAAAGGCGACCGGACGGATATAGCAGGGTGCCACCCCATTGTTCTCAACCACGGCAACCACTGCGTCGCACAGCTGGTCCAGGGAGTAAGGCAGCGGCATACGGTAGATCCGCGCCGAATCGATGAACCGTCGCATGTGTTCCCGCAGACGAAAAATGCCGGCACCACTCTGTGCCGATCCTTCTCCCTGGGTATAACAACGGATGCCCTCGAAGACGGACGAGCCATAGTGCACAACGTGCGACATCACATGGATGTTCGCCTCAGCCCAAGGTATGAGCTCGCCGTTGTGCCAGATTTTGTCAGTGGTTTGGATTGGCATAGAACCTTGCTCCAGATATGTGTTTGTGTGCTGTTCAGTATAGGGTGCGGATAGATACGACCCATGCAGTGTTCTTGTGGGGCCTCCAGGCGAGCCGGCGGCCCACCCAGGCGTGATC
>JBPBPZ010000069.1:0-24639 GCA_050954525.1 Janthinobacterium lividum | reverse complement strand
CTTGAGGGTTACACGGATAGCACCGGCACCGACGTTCACAATCTTTCCCTGTCTCAGCAGCGTGCTTATGCTGTGGCGAACTACCTAAAAGGCAAAGGGATCGACGGCAGCCGTCTGACTGGCAACGGCTTTGGTCCAGGGAATCCAGCAGACACCAACGCTACCGACAACGGCAAGGCAGATAATCGGCGCGTAGAACTTTTCTCGCAGCAGTAACCCTCAACTTTTCCCAGGAGAACTTAGATGAAGACAGTAGTCGGACTTTTTAGCAGCATTACGGACGCAGAGCAGGTCAAGCAGGCGCTTGTCTCTGAGGGATACTCGGCCAAGGTCATTGCGAACGGCAATGGCGTAGCAACCGAAGAGGCCGAAGGTGAAGGCATCGGACAGAAGGTCAATAACTTCTTCCACGGTCTCACCGGCGGGGATGACGAGGTTCATGACCACTATGCAAGCGGTGTGAACACGGGCGGGGCTCTTGTGGGTATTACCTGCGAAGACGAGCAAGCGTCTGCTGTAGCGACACTTCTCAAGCAGCATGGAGCCCGGGAAGTAGAGGGCAAAAGCACCGGTACAGAACAGGCCTCTTACGTGGCGCCTCAAGCAACAGAGACCACAGGGCAGACCGCGATTCCCATTGTGGAAGAGCAGCTGCAGGTAGGCAAGCGTGAGGTCGATCGTGGTGGAGTACGAGTTTATTCACACGTGGTCGAGACGCCTGTCACCGCAGATGTGACGTTGCGTGACGAACAGGTCCGTATCGAACGTCGTCCCGTCAACCGTGTAGCGACTGCAGCTGACTTCAACATGGGTCAGGGGTCTGTCATCGAAATCAATGCGACCGGCGAAGAAGCTGTTGTCGGCAAGACTGCGCGTGTTGTTGAGGAAGTCCTGGTCGGAAAACAGAGCTCTTCGCACACTGAAGTCGTCCGTGACTCTGTTCGCAAGACAGAAGTAGAAGTGGAACAGATTGCCGGCGAGCGGAATACAACAAACCGTTACTAAGAGCCCTTGTATAAAGCAGGCCGGCGGAGTCTCGCCGGCCTGTTCGTTTGCGGGAAAGCCCAGATTACGAAGGAAGAATATGCTCTCGATACTAGGCAACATCGATTCTGCTAAAGAAGTGACAGAACTCCAGTTTCCCAATGGCCGCATTCTCCGACTTCCGACAGCCATGTTGCAGGAAGAACTTCCAAGCGGGGCGTCAGACACCATGCCTTCAGCAGAAGCAAACGGTCTGACAGTCGTGCCACTGATCGAAGAGCAGCTGGAGATCGGCAAGCACACGGTTCCTACGGCGCGGGTGCGCCTTGAGAAGAACGTAGACACGTACGATGTCCGGCTGGATGAAGCGCTCGCTATCAACACGGTTCGAGTAGATCGGGTGCCTTTCGGTCATGTCGTGGAGACTGCGCCGCTTACCCGTCAGGAAGGTGACACCACGATCTATCCGATCCTGGAAGAGCGCCTGGTGCTGACAAAAGAGTTGGTCCTGGTGGAAGAGGTACATGTAACAAACGAGCTTGCAGTGCGCCATGACACCCAAGTAGTCACTCTGCGCCGCGAACGTTTGGACGTGTCTCGGGACGATCTCGTGGGTGCATGACTTTGCCACTCGAAGAGCAGACGAACTCATTGCAAAAAGACCCCTGGATAGTCGAGGCGTCTTCAAGGCCGGTCATCCGCTCCTACGATCCGTATACCGACTACGTGTGGCTCGAGACTCTCTGGAAGAAGGCCGTGCATCCACGTTGGTTCGTCACGGCAGCGGCACTTCGACTTACGTTATCCAACTCAAAGCTCGTAGTTGTAGCCGAACAGTTTGGCAAGCCGGTTGGTGTCGGAGCGGTGGATTACGATCTTTTCGGAGAAGCAGGCCTAGTCTTCTTTCTAATTGATCCTTCCCATCAAGGGCGGGGCATCGCCACATTTCTTCTGCAGGCAATCGAGTCTCGGCTGAAAGCTCTCGGCATCAGAGTGCTACGCCTTGGAGCTGTGAGCACGGGTACTTATCTGTGGCCGGGCATACCCACTGAGCTGGAAGCCTCATGGTGGTTCTTTATTAAGAATGGTTGGCTCGCAGAAGAATCCTGCGCTGATCTAGTTCAAGAGCTTCAGACGTTTAGCACGCCTCCCTGGGTCTTTGAAAGAATTAAAGCTGCGGGGATCGTGCTTCAACTATCGACTCCTGCACTGCGATCCAGCATCGTCGCGTTCGAGCGCCTAAACTTTCCAGCGTGGTCCACCTTTTTTGAGGAGAAACTATGCCGTTCAGAACGAGACCAGGAGGTTTTGATCGCTCAGACAGCGGAGGGCGGGATTGTCGGTTCCGTGCTGCTCGAGACCGAACTCTCATCGCGCTGGTCAGTCGACACGGATCTTCACATTGGTTCGATCAATGCCTTGGGCGTTGCCTCTGAGTACCAACGGCAGGGCATCGGCTTGGCTTTGGCAGCAAAAGCCATGGAGTTGCTGCAGGAGCGTGGCTGTGCCAAGTGTTACGTCCAGTGGACAGGTCTTGACGCGTGGTATGGAAACCTAGGTACAAGCATTTGGGCCCAATACCGCATGGCTCAGAAGTCTCTGTGAGATACCGCTTTGACAAATCCTTCGTAGCAAACACTTCAACTCACAATATTTGGAACACAGCAGGAGCCCTACAGTGCCTTCCATACGTTCTAAAGTCACGATCATAGGCGCAGGCACTGTTGGTGTGACCTGTGCGTACTCACTCGTTCTCAAAGGCACTGCTCAAGAGATCGTCCTCATTAACCGTGATGCCAAGAAAGCGGAAGGCGAGGCCAACGACCTGCAGCATGCCGTTCCGCTCGGCCAGCCCGTTAAGGTATCTGCAGGTGACTACAAAGACGCGGCCGACAGCGCCATTGTTATCTTCACCGCCGGTGTTCCGAGCACTAGCAAGGAAGAGTCGCGTCTTGAACTGCTGGAGAAGAACGCCGCCGTCCTCCGCGAGTGTCTTGAGAAGCTCAAAGCCGAGAACTTCAGTGGCGTTCTTCTCATCGCCAGTAACCCCGTTGATGTTCTGACATATATCGCGCAGGAAGTCTCAGGCCTTCCGCACTCGCAGGTTATCGGTTCAGGCACTGTCATCGACACCAATCGGCTACGCACCCTCTTGGGAGAAGAACTCGGCATCGAAGCTCGCTCTGTCCATGGCTACATCATTGGGGAGCACGGTGATTCTTCTGTAGCGGTCTGGAGTGGGGCTCAGGTTGCCGGTATGCCGTTGGCCAACTTTCCCGGGAGCAAATCGCTCCCATCGCCTGACGAACTGCTACGGCGTGTCCGGGATGCAGGTCCGGAGGTGCTGGAGTTAAAAGGAAACACCTGCTATGCCATTGCATCCTGTATCGAACGCATCTGTGAGGCCATCTTACGCAACGAGCAATCCGTGCTGACCGTATCGACGCGGCTGAACGGAGAGTACAAACTCCAGGACGTCTGCCTCAGTACACCATGCATTGTGGGACAAAAGGGCGTCGTAAAGGTGCTAGAGCTTCCACTCGATCCGGCCGAACTAAAAGCTCTCACTCAGAGTGGGCATGTGGTCCGGGATGCTTTTACCGAAGAAGAGGCCGCAAGAAGCCCAAAGAACTAGGCTAGTTCGCTGCTTTGACCATCATAGGAGTTGGGATTGCTGATTTTTGAGACGCTACTGGTCCTGCTAGGCGTCTGCGTCGCGTTAGCGCTGTTTGCCCGCAAGCTGAATGTACCGACCGCCGTCGCTCTGGTTCTCGGCGGTATGGTGATGGCACTCATACCGGGCGTGCCGCACGTTGTGCTTGACCCTGAACTTGCGCTCGCCTTGTTCCTGCCCCCTCTGCTGCAGGTGAGTGCGCAGCGCACAGACTGGCAGGCCTTCCGGTCGCACCTTGTCCCCATCATGCTGCTCGCTATCGTCGCAGTAGTTGTTACAGCCTTCGCCGTTGGAGTAGCGGCTAGATTCCTCATGCCATCGCTTTCGTGGTGGCCTGCCTTAGCTCTTGGCGCCATCGTTGCTCCCCCGGATGCAGTCGCTGCGACCTCGGTTCTTCGTGCCTTCCGGATACCGAAGCGCATCGTCACCGTGCTTGAAGGCGAAAGCCTGATCAACGATGCATCCTCGCTTGTGCTGTACCGCTTTGCAGTTGCGGCGACGGTAGCGGGAACGGTGAGTTTTGGTCACGGAACCGCCAGCTTCTTTACTTCCGCACTTGGGGGCGGCGCAATCGGCGCCGTTCTGGCGTTTGCTGTTGTTTGGGTGCTCCAGCGGTTGGAAGATCCAACGCTCGAGATCATGGTGAGCATGCTCGCAGGCTTCGGCTCTTTCCTCCTTGGAGAGCACTTCCATGTCTCGGGCGTACTGGCCGCGGTTGCTTGCGGTGGCATTCTGGGCCGCCATCAACTGCAACTCACAGCTAAGACCAGGGTAGAAGGGCAAACTACGTGGCAGTTTGTTGAATTCGTTCTTACGTCTTTGCTTTTCGTCCTAATCGGCATCCAGCTGCGCCTGATTCTTTCCCATCTGCACCGGTACAGTGTGTCTCACCTGTTGCTTGTCGCCATCGGAATTTCGGCGACGTTAATCCTGAGCAGAATCGTCATAGTGTTTGCGACTTTCTATCCCGTTGAAGGCCTGCGTGAAGCTCTGCGGACTGGCGTCTTCGCACCTCCTCTAAGCTACCCTGCGGTCATCTCCTGGGCAGGCATGCGTGGTGTCGTCAGCCTGGCAACTGCGCTTGCATTGCCAGAACAGTTCCCGGAGCGAGACCTGATTGTTTTTCTTGCTTTTTGCTCGATTCTTGCGACCCTCGTTCTGCAGGGAACCACGCTTGGCCCACTCATCAGGCATCTGAGTGTCGCGGAAGACGGCATCGAGACCGTTACTCCAGAAGCTGTCATCGCACGCAAGGAAGCAGCGACAGCGGCTCTGGACGCAATTACTGGTGAGCTCGCCGAATCGACAAACCGCGAACTAGCTGACAAGCTGGTGGACGAATTTAAAGAGCGCGTCGAGAGTGTGGAGCTTCTGTCAAGTGATGCCGAAGCTGCTAACTCGCAGATGAGTGAGGAACTCGAACTACGCCTTAAAGCCATTGCCGCCGCTCGTAACAAGTTGGGTGAACGGCGAGATGAGCTGGATGGCGAGACCTTCGCGACCCTGATTCAGGAACTCGACCTCGAAGAAGAACAGCTCAACGTTGTTCTGTCAGGACCAACTCAACCGATCTGAAACTCAGTGCCATTTTTACAGCGAGGGAACTATGAGCAAGCTCCGAACTGGAAGCCTCGTGCTGTTGGCCGCCGGCGTTCTGATAAGCAACACGGCTTGCCAGGAGATCGGCCAAGTAGATTCGCAGCCGACAGTGGAGCAGATTGCAGCCCACCTGGGTGAGATGAACGAGGGACGCAAAGCTGCACTGACGAGCTACGAAAGCCGTAGGACCATAAAAGTGACGTATGAGAGTCCATTCAGTCAAGGTGAGGCCGCTGAGACCGTCTCAATGGTTTTTAGCGCTCCTGCATCGAAGCAGTTCACCATCCTCTCCGCGTCTGGAGCGCAGTTGATTCGAGATCAGGTCTTTCAGCGTGCACTGACAGCAGAGCAGGCTGCTGCCGGTGACGCTGCACAGCAGGCATCTGCACTCAATCTCAAGAACTACACGATGTCACTTGTGGCCGAGAACAACTGCCGGTTGGCGACTGCTTTGTGTTGAACGTCGCGCCGAAAGTAGCAAGCGACTTCACTTACGTTGGAAGGGTATGGGTACATGCGACCGACTTTGCTGTCGTGCGTATTCAGGGAAAGCCTGCAGTCAATCCCTCGCCGTGGGTTTCGGAAGGTGAGTTCACCACCGACTTTCAGAAGATTGGTGAATTCTACTTCCCACAGAGAACCGTTTCAACCAGCAATCTGCCTCTGGGACTACACGCTCGACTCATCATTCAGTATGGTCCTTATCGCATCCTGAGCGTCGCTCCTGTTCGCCCGGCAGCTCGCCTTAGCCTCAACAAAGCAAACTCTCGTAGAACGGGACGCTCAGCTAGTCTGGACAGCAGAGAAAACATGTCTGATAAGACTCCCCCCATTCTGTTGCTGCTCATTAGAACGCCAGGGTAATGCGTCCAATAGGAGCGTCAGTATAGGTTCCGGAGTCATAGAGCGGTGACAATCCGACGCTTGAACATGTACCGATCGTAGCGCTAACGGCAACAATTCAGCGTTAGTGCGACAGAGCCACGCGGATGCCACCACACCCGAGTTGGGGCTAACCCTCGTAATCCGGCGAGTGTGTTTCTTCGACCCTGGAGAGCGTGGTTTCCCACGTTTCGATCGGGTCTTGAATGGTTGCCTTAACGTTGGGTGCAACGCTACGATCTCGGTCCGCTTTGAGCTCTGCGAGCTTTCGTTTCAGTTGGCCGACTTCTAGTTGGTGATCCATGCAAGATTTTACCTTCTGCTTTGAATGGAGGCGGTACGCTACCAAGGCCATTTCAGCACTCGGTAGACCAAAATCAGAGAAGGATCAACGCTTGCAACGAAGCCACCGCGCCGAGGCTGGCGAGCGGAGTTTTCCGGCGATGGTGTGCTGGCAGAAGACGTCAGTCTTACCACGAGCAAGCCTTTCGCTGATCAAGGCTGGAATGGCGCGGTAGCGGTGTTCGCGGTTTGCTGCCCGTTGTCATAGGTGATGTGCCACACGCTCCGGCTTCCGTCGTCGGTAACGAACATGCTGCCGTCCTTGCCAAACGCAACACCGACTGGGCGCCCCCACACGTTATCTGCATCCACGACGAAGCCAGTGAGAAAGTCTTCGTAGCTGCCGTCGGCTTTGCCGTTGTGCATAGGAATGCGCACCACTTCATATCCGGCACGGTCCTCACGGTTCCATGATCCATGCTCCGAAGCAAAAGCGTTTCCACTGTACGCCGTCGGAAAGTTTCCGGCCGACGGGTAGAAAGCCATTTCTAGCGACGCCATATGGGGCTGGAGAAGTACGTCTGGCGTCAGAACCTTGGCGTGCAGATCGACACGGTTGCAGGTTCCTGCGTCCGGCGACTCGCTGCTGGCTTGCGGGTTCACACCCGTTCCATCGGCACACGGCTGAGGAAGTCGTGGGTCCTGATGGCCTCCCATGTAGTACCAGGGCCAACCGAAGAATCCGCCCTCAGGGACAGAGGTCACATAGTCTGGTACTAGATGATTCCCTAGTTCATCCCGCTCATTGGTAGAACACCAGAGCATGCCTGTTACCGGATTGATTGCCTCACCGACACAGTTGCGCAGACCCGACGCGTACACCTTCTCGAACACACCTTCAGGCGTGTACTCGAGTACATTTGCTCGGTGGAACTCTTTAGGGTGGTCGTCTGGATTGTCGACGTTAGAGCCCGAACCGACTGAAACTAGCATGTGCTTGCCGTCTTGACTGAAGACCACGTCACGCGTCCAGTGCCCACCGCCCGCAAGCTGTGCGTACCCAGGTAAGACGGGCACAATAGTTTCTGGTTTGGAAGTCGCATGCAGGTCGCCGGGGTGGTAGGGGAAGCGAACCACGGATGTTGTGTTCGCGACGTAGACGAAACGGGGGTTGTTGGCTGGGTAAAAAGCGATGCCGAAAGGGTGGTCGAGCCCGGTCGCAAATGGTTCCACCTTGGTAGCTCTTCCGTCCGCGCCCATTCCACGTAGTACGAAGATGATTCCACCTCCAGAGTCAGCAACGAACAGATCGCCGTTTGGTGCTGTACGGATCAGTCGTGGCTGCCGAAACGTGCCTGAGTCGGCAGGTTGCGTCTTATGTTCCTCGGACTTCGGCTGATCCGGAGATGGCCCAGGTCCGTTGTCTCCACCTGCGTACAGGGTCACACGAAAGCCGGCGGGAGCAATAGGCCAGGCGTCCTTGGGCCGGGGAACCAGGTGCGGTTGCTTCCGCACGGACTGTCCGGGATTCGGCTCAGGTAGATCGGTGACTAAGACCTTGTGACTGGTCCCCGGCTTTTCCTGCGACCAGTCAGAAAACGCCGCCTGCCCTACTTGAACCGGAGTACCTTGGCCGTACGAGCTTGTAGCGGCGACTGCAACGAGTAGAGCGGTAATTATCTTCATGGTTAACGAATAGGATGGCGTGTTGGCGAGAAGAGTCGTGCGAAGCACACGCAACCATGCGCCGATGAATGACAGAGCTTTAATGTGGGGGTACGGCCAGACCGGTCACCCTACCTCAATGGACTGTAATGTCGCTATGACCTGCTTGTTATCTCGACCAGGATCTATTTCGATCTCCAGCACGGTGACGCCCCGGAGATCGAAGAAGTAGTCCTCCACCTCTGCAGTGTTGCCCCGCGGGCTGAACATCCATTGCTGTCGCATGATTTCTTTCCGCTGGGCGCCGGCTGCTGTGGCGAACAGCGCAAATTCTTGCGCGCGCTCTATGCGCTCTTCCTGGAATCGAAGCCGTACGCGCCGTACGTTCTGTGGGCTATCAAACCGAAGGCGAATCAACTGGGGCCCGGGAGATGAAGCTTTCCACCCAGTGGTTCCCCCAGCAAGCGCATGCTCGAACGGATGTTGCGGGTCCTCCGAAGACAGCTCCGCAACCGCTACATTCTCGAGGTCGAACCAGAACCCGGATAGGGATGGGCCGCCATTGCTAAGACCTTCAATTTGAACCTTACGCATGTACTTCTTTTCCTTTGATGACGGTCAAACCAATCTGCGACATCCGAGGCTGTCCGGATCGTACAAAGTCCAATGGTCCATCCAGCGGCTTGTACTTGGTTGGCAATCTCAAACGGGTACCGCCCCGTACTCTGATGCAAAGCTGCTATGCGGTGTGGAAAGCGTTCACCTCATCTACGGGTGCTTCCATTTTCATGCCTAAGTCTTCGGGCATCATCGCACCGCATCAGCCTACCCGATCCACGCGACAAGCATCCTCTTACAAACATTTATTCGAAGTAGGGGGCGACATCAACAGGTATGCGGTACAAAGGCAAAGTCGAGTATGGTCAAGCTCGCAGGTTGCGGGCGCGAAACAAGCGGCATTACCGGTTGTCACATTGGCCGATATGGGTCGCGGTCTTCTTCCTTGCACCTGGATCCTCTACATTCGCCCTTTTCGATCACGGACTTGGATGGGCGAATCGTGCGTGGCTCCTGGCTGTGATGGTGGGCACGGGCATCGCCGCATTTCGTGGCTTGATACCCGGTACGGAGGGCAGACCTTACATTTTGCGCTTCGATGAGGACAGGCCGAACCCTGTCTACCGTAGGATCTGCTACACGTTCGCCTGGAACGCCGCGCTAAGTTTCGCAATCCTTAACATGTGCGGGCTAGTTGTGGCGACGGCAACCGGTCAGGGCTATATGAAAGAGCTTTATCGGTATGTGTATCCACCACTCTGTTGCACCATCCTCCTGCTTGGAGCCGCGGGAGTATTACCGCGTACAGGTCCTTCAACTAAAAGGGAAGGGCTGGAACGGCGCTACTTCTATGGATCAGTGTGGGCCGTTACGTTGGCTCAAGTCATGCTGCTGGCGGTTTGGAAGATGCAGCTACCGACGGAGTTGGCAAACCCTGTAAAGCTGCTCGTTTTCGCAGGGACTTTGCTGGTCGCCGCGTTTGCCGCATACCGAGGCTTGTTGCCGCGAACACGCCCTATCCTTCCGGGAAAACTCGTAATGGCCGATTGAATTTAGTCGCGCTGAAGCTGGTCATCAAACCAGCTGGTCACTCGATGGCGGTTCCGCTTCATGCGGCATAACCGCCATCATCCACTGGTAAATCCATTTCCCGGGTTCGAAAGTAATGGGGCTTAGCTACTGATCCCTAGCCTGGGTTAACTTCGAACGCTCATCCCGCAATACGAGGATCTCTTGAACTGTGAGCGTCATCGATGTCCCATCGGAAAAGTCGATTGCAATCTCCTGACCCTCCAAACGATAAACATCCAAGACTGTGACTTCATCTTCTGATTGCATGGGACTCGTTTACCTTTCAGCGACGCAGAGCCGACTTGTCAAAATGGAGCAGGAGGTCAGCAGGGTCTTGCCAAACCTCGACGCAACCGGCATCACGGAGGTCATCCGCTTTCCAACCGCCGCAGGTAAGACCAATAACAGGAATGCCAAGCTTGCCTGCCGCTGGAGCATCCCAAGGAGTGTCTCCGAGAGCGACCGCTTGTTCAGCACGCATGTTCACCTTCTTGAGAGCAGCGGCGAATATGTCGGCGTCTGGTTTGGAAGCCTTGGCGTCCGCGCTGGAAGAGGCCTCATCAACGAGGTCGTCCATGCCCACGAGTCTCCCGTAGTTCGCAAGGTCTTCTTCATCGGAGGATGTTGCAAGCGCAATCTTCATACCGGACTCGCGTACGCGAACAAGCAGGTCGCGAGCCTGGGAGAACGCCACCATGCGGGGCATGTAGTCACGGTGAAAGATCTGCTTTCGGAAATCCTTTAGGGGTTTTCAAGCCGTTCACGATCGGCTTCCGGAACAAATACGGGGATAACCTGATCTCCCCCTTTACCGATCTGCCGCCATGCTTCATCCATCCCAACCTGAATACCAAAGTGCTCAAAGGTGCGACGCCATGCTTCTGCATGCAGTGCGTTGCTGTCTACAAGGGTTCCGTCTATGTCGGTAAGCAGGACATCGGGCATGGTCTCTCCGGCGCACCCTGAGCTTAGTGCGCTCCTCGTGGGATGCGTAGATCGATGCCTGTTCTGTATCTGGGCTGAAGAAACATGCGTTGCATGCCAATGCTGAGGTGGCGTGCGATCCACAGTTGAGAACACTTAGCGAAGCCCCGTGGTGGCCGCACGCGCATACCTTTCTTAACCTCCTTCATTCACGTCGACCACTAACGGCATCCCATCTGTAGGTGCTGCCATTTTGTTATCTCAGTGCAGCGCAGCTGCCACAGTGATGAATATTCCATCGGTGTCGAGGCGGCGAGACGAACGTCCGAAAGCCATGCGAAGCCTGCAAAGCAAGTGAAATCGAGGGAACGCCTTCGTGAAAGACCGCAGGTGTGCATGGAACGCGGGTTGTAGAAACCCTCCAAGGAGCAGAATTGGCCTCTGTACTTTCTAAGCAGGATCTCGATCTCATCGACGCCTACTGGCGCGCCTCCAACTATCTGGCAGCGGGTCAGATTTACCTTCTGCAGAATCCTTTGCTCTCCGAACCGCTGACTCCAGAGCACATCAAGCCCCGTTTGCTTGGGCATTGGGGCACGACCCCCGGTCTGAACTTCATCTATACCCATTTGAACCGGATCATCAGCCGTCATGACCTCAACATGATGTACGTGATCGGTCCTGGACACGGTGGCAACGCCGTGATCGCGCAGACGTATCTAGAAGGCTCCTATTCTGAACGCCATCCGGAATTTACCCAAGACACAAGGGGCATGCAGGAACTCTTCAAGAGGTTCAGCTGGCCCTACGGTATATCCAGTCATATTGATGTTGGAACACCTGGCGCGATCCACTTCGGCGGAGAGTTGGGTTATTCGCTCCTCCATGCCTACGGTGCGGCGTTCGACAATCCCGATCTGATTGTTGCCTGCGTCGTAGGAGACGGCGAGGCTGAAACCGGGCCTTGTGCGGGAAGCTGGCACTCCAACAAATTCCTCAATCCAATCAAGGACGGGGCCGTTCTCCCCATCCTGCACCTAAACGGGTACAAAATCAGCAATCCCACGATTCTGGCCCGCATGCCTGAGGACCAGCTTGAACATCTCTTTCTTGGATATGGCTACAAGCCGTACTTCCTAACCGGTGACGATCCAGAGAAAATGCATGCAGGGATGGCCGACGTTCTTGAGGAGATACTTGAGGAGATTCAGGGCATTCAGGAGACCGCGCGGAGCGGGGCCTCTTCCAAGGTTGCAAGGTGGCCAGTCCTCATCCTGCGGACACCGAAAGGCTGGACTGGTCCCAAGGTGGTTGACGGGCAGCCGGTAGAGGGTAGCTGGCGTTCTCACCAGGTCCCTGTGAGTGAGCCTCGTACCAACCCTGAGCACCTCCAAATTCTGGAGAGTTGGCTACGGAGCTATAGGCCTGAAGAACTCTTCGATGCCCTTGGCCAGCTACGGCCTGAGCTCCAGGCATTCACGCCGACAGGGAACCGCCGCATGGGAATGAATCCTCATGCGAATGGTGGCATGTTGCTCGAAGATCTTGATCTTCCTGAGGTCCGCGGCTTTGCTGTCAAGCTCGACCAGCCGGGCAGTGTGAAGGCCAGCGCAACCAAGGTCCTTGGTGACTACTTGGCGGCAGTCTTCGAGCGAAGCGAGACAACACGGAACTTTCGGTTGTTTGCTCCTGATGAAACCGCCAGCAACAAGGTGGATCAAACCCTCAAGGTGACTTCCAAAGAATGGGAGGAAGAAGTCTTTTCGACCGACGAGAACCTCGGCCGGGGAGGCCGCGTGATGGAGGTGCTGAGTGAACATATGCTGGAAGGCTGGCTGGAGGCGTACCTGCTCACCGGCCGTCATGGCATTCTGTCAAGCTACGAAGCATTCGTGCACATCATCGATTCCATGTTCAACCAGCATGCAAAGTGGTTGAAGTTGGCGCAGGACATCCCGTGGCGCGCACCTGTTGCCTCGCTCAACTATCTGTTGACCTCCCATGTGTGGCAGCAGGATCACAATGGCTTCACCCACCAGGACCCCGGATTCCTGGATCATGTGGCCAACAAAAAGCCGGATGTGGTTCGAATCTATTTGCCACCAGACGCCAACTGCCTGCTCGCAATCACGGACCACTGCTTAAAAAGCCGCGACAATATCAATGTCATTGTGGCGGGAAAGCAGGAGACGCCACAATGGCTCACTTTTGATGAGGCTGTCGAGCACTGTGCCAGTGGAGCCAGCATCTGGCCATGGGCGAGCCATAGCAGCGGGAGACCGGATGTCGTCATGGCCTGCTGTGGCGATGTTCCGACGATCGAAACGCTTGCGGCTGTTTCCATGCTGCGTGAACAGTTGCCATCCTTACAGATTCGTGTCGTCAATGTAGTCGATCTGATGACACTCGGGTCAGATGGAACTCATCCCCACGCGCTCGAAGATGACGCCTTCATCGATCTGTTTTCACCCGACAGTCCAGTGATCTTTGCATTCCACGGTTATCCCTCATTGATCCATCGGCTCGCCGGAAAGCGACCAAATCATCAGAACTTCCATGTGCATGGCTACCTGGAGGAGGGTGCCGCTACAACGGCCTTTGACATGACGGTGCTCAACGGTCTCGATCGTTTCACCCTGGCCATGGATGCGATTCGACACTCGGGGATCGCTGACGCAGAGCAGACCCTTACATTCTTTGCAGGCAAGCTTGATGAACATCGGAGCTACGTGAAAGAGCATGGGGAAGATATGCCAGAGATCATGGACTGGCAGTGGACGTCAAGTTAATGTCGCATCGGATTAGAAGTAGATGGTCCGTTGCAAGACCATACTTTTGGGCGCAACACGCGCACCAATGTCCGGTACCGTAGATTCTCACCAGGTAGAAAGAGTGACACTGTGACCTGTAAACCCTGCCGTGTCGGCTTCGAGGCTGTGGAGTGAATGCGGTTCATCTGGCGGCTTCGGCAGGAGTTAGGGAATCCGCGACCGAATGAAACTTCCTAAGGCGCGTTGAAGCTACTCGCTGTTCAGGAGCTTTGGGTGGCCGCTCGCTGAAAGCGCGATTCCGCGTCCGTGCGACGGAACCCTGCCGCTTCCAGCTTCTTTGGCTTGACTCTGCCTGCCAATGGGCTAAGGCATGGCGTTCGCAACTCTTGGATGTAGCGTGGCGCAGCAACAGCAACAACCGGTCAACTAGGCCTAGACGCCGTCTTTTAAAGACGGCTTCAACCAAACCAGAATAGCGCTTGGCCCAAACGGTACCTTCTGCTGCAAATGCAAACGCTGAGGAGTCACTGAGTTCTCAGATGACAGCAGTACCGAGGTTTACGGGGTAGCGAAAAAGCATAGGTCTTTCCCCGTCAGCGGTGGCCGAGCGGTAAGTGACCTGGGAGAAAGCGTTGGGTAAGCAGAGAAAAACCGCAAGACAGCAGTGGGCGCTTAGGCGCTCTCGTAAGGTTTACGTTGGCAGGAGAAGAATGGATGTCGATGTGGCTAAGCGGCAGGGTTCGCAGCAGGGGAACACTTACTACTTGAACGGATCTACGATGTCGGCCGGACCCCATGTGGTCTTAGGCATTCCGTAGAACACGTCCGGCTTGTACTCAATAGTGGAAATGTTCGCCCGAGGTATGAAGCGTGCAGGAGAACCCTCCGCATCTGACGCGTAAAGACCTGAGTCAGTATCTTCGATCAATACCACTTTGATCACGGCACCAGGCTGCATCGAATCCTTGTTCAAAGTGACAGTAGCTCTTACGGGTTTTCCGCCACCCCACTTAGCCGCAATGTGCGGATAGGGCATGTGGGCGAATAGCGCGATGGCAAACAGAGTGAGTGGAAGGCTAAGTAAGCACTCGTTTTAGCTCCAGGCGAGAAAGCCTCGGTTCTCAAGCGGTTGAAGAAGATCGCGGCGAAAGCAGCCACAGAGTTGATCACAATCCAGGCAATAACCGTGAAGTCATCAGGGAAGCTATGAGCGACAGATATCTCAAACAGCAGCAAAGCGATGGCGGAACCAGCAAAGATCTTCACCGCGGCGCGGCTGATCTTGGAAGACCCTGCAGAAGCAAAGATTGTTCCGAAGGCAAGAATACTACCGAGAAGCGCAAACTGCCCTGCGAAGGAGCTTTCAACGTAGTACTGGATGCGAGTAGCAACTAGCGGCTGGACGAGGAAGCGAACGATAGAGAATAGGTTGCAGAAGAGTGGTGTCGACACCAGAATGACGTCCCACCTAGTGGTCGCCGTGACGAGGCCCAACCGCCCTACTACAAATAGGGTCAAATATGCGATGGCGGCGGCGACAGTGCTTAGGAGTAGAAACAAGAAGCCCGCCGCAATCATATGCGGCCTGAATGGGTTAGTGGGGAAGAAACCATAATCGCCATCGTGAGGCGAAACCACCAGGAAACCAGTTGAAGTTAAAACAATCGCAAACAATGCTAATGCTTTTATGGGCAACTCGAGTTTTTCAGCCTGGACGCTAGAGGGCAACTTCGTGACTCCTATTTCAGTCCCTCAGTTCACGAGAGACCACTTGCTGTTGAGCAGCTCCGGATGGTCGTTGCGGACGTTACCGACTTCCTTGCTGACGGGTCGCATGACTATCTCTGCAGCCAGGAACGGACTCAGCAGATGCAACGGTGCCGGACCTTCGCGCAGCAGCCACTCGTCCCAGTCTTTTTCGTGCAGGATGACAGGCATGCGGTTGTGCACCTGACCGGTCAACTCGTTGGGAGTTGTTGTGATGATCGCGAAGCTCTGTAGCCAAGCATCAGCGTGCGGATCGCGCCACCAAATCCCACAGGCCAGCGAAAGCAAACACGGGCTGGTCTGGGACGGTGAATGCGTAGGGCTGCTTGGCCGGCTTCTTCGCTTCCGGGTCTAGAACCTTCCATTCGTAATAGCCGTCAGCCGGTACCAGGCACCTGCGCCCTTTGGTAAAAGGTTCGCGCCAAGTGTTGGCTGTTTCCACCGACTCCGCCTTGGCATTGAAAGTGGACATGCCCTTGTAATCAGCCAGGCTCTTTGCGAAGTACGGCACGAGGCCCCAACGCATGAGCAGCAACTTGCGAGCCGAACCGTCGCGGCTGTGGCGTATGACAGGCTGATGCGTGGTGGGAGCGACGTTGTAGCTGGTGAGCAGATCGGGCAGGCCAGATTGGATTTTGTCCGCTTTGAAGTGATCGGCGATCTCCTGCTTTTCTCCGCGTCGGAAGTAGCGTCTACACATAGGGGTGCAGTTTATCCCGTCAGCAACGCATGTGGCTCCAGCCCTCGTTCTGGTGGTCAATGGCGGCATGCACCACATGCGGTATGTCCGCAGGCGTAGGCACGCAGCGGGTGCGGTTGCTAAATCTTACCTGCTTCGGCGCGGGCATCCCCACCTGGCACAGACAGCAGAGCCGTCTTGCGCAGATGTCCTGCCACATGGTGTAGTGCAGTGCCTTTCACCAGTCTGCATCCTAGGTATTTATGGCGAACCGTAAAAGTGTGTTGCTCTCCTTAGTACTGACCTTTTTCTTCGGCCCATTTGGCATGCTTTACAGTACGATCCCGGGCGCGCTGATCATGCTGGTTCTCTACGTGGCGCTGGGCATCCCAACCTTTGGCTGGGCCATTGCGGCCCTTCATCCGATTGCGATGATCTGGGGAGCTTTTGCTGCGCATAGGGCAAATCGTTAGGCCAACAGCCGTAACAGTGTCTGCTGCTCGCAGCAGCAAGATGAAAATGCAGGAGCTTAGCTGACAGCTAACCTCCTCACGCCCGGCTTATGAGTACTGACAACTGAGGTGTGAACTCCAGGGAAGCTATGTTCGTCTTCCGGACATGAAGGTTTTGGAGGCTCTTGTTGCTGCATCCCTCCACACCCATGACTTCCGACAACTGCGCTTCTCGTGATTTAGCTGCAGGTCCTAAATTCTGACTGTCACGTTCTCAGCCCGGCACAGACCACACCCGATGAGCATGGCAAGTACGGCTCGATTACATACGCTCCTGAGCTCCAGCCCGACATGTGCGGAGATGAGAGTCTTGCCTTGCTCAGCAGAAAGCCAGCTTGCTACCGGGACGCCGAGCCGCTTTGCACGATTGACTATGCGTATCCCGGGAGCCAGGGCCGGGGCTGAAGAGCCCACACTCAGACGCTTCATATGCCAGCCGACGTACCGCAGCCAGTCTCAGATGATTGCCGCAGGAGCATACCGCCGCTGTTCTACGGCAGACATTCTATTGGCTCCGAGAAGAAAAGCAGATGCAGGCAGACCGCGCCCGCCTGACCAAAGCCTGTTGTGCACCCGCAAAATATGTTTTGCTGGACGGTGCTCCCTTACCGGCGCAGGAAGCTGCTTCCTGTGAGGTCTGCTATCTGTAACGCATTCAGTACCGAAGAACGAAACTGCACACTTATGGCCCCTATTGGTAGGCCGCCTCAACGACCATCGGAGTATGTCGAAGACACGTCGCGCTCTGCCATCTCACTACGGGAGAGCCTTTTGGGAACCAATTGCCACGACGAAATAGTTCGCCGGAACATCACCCACATTTTTTAAGCTATGGAGCACGCCGGAGGCGGTGAAAACGACGCCACCTGACTCAATCAAGCCATGCTGGCCCTCACTGGTGACCTCCAGTTTACCTTCCCGAATCAACAAAAACTCTGAGTGTGTGTGGCGATGGGGCGGATGAGGCATTTGGCCCGGCGGAAGCATGGTTTCATGCACCTCGACAAACTCCCCCGTGGCCAGCGTGCCATGAGTAACGGAGCGGCTTTCTCCTCCATTCGTAGAGTGGCCTACCCGGAGAGAATCGAAGGGAAACAGCTGTGAGTGGATTAGTTTTGGCTCCGGGGATGATCCAGCTTCGGCCTGGGCTGTGGCTTGATGGGGCACGGCTGCGAGACCGCCAAGTGATGCAAGAGCAAAGCAAAGGTCCCGCCTGTTTTGGACGTTATTGATCATCTTCAGTTCTCCTTTGGCTGACTTGCTAAGACTGACGGCAATGTGATGGGGAATCCTATCGATAGCCGACGCTCATTAAGGAAGGGTCGCCATATGCGCTTCGTGCAAACGCCGGACACCGTGGCCTCAACGAATGATTCTTATGCCTTGAGGAGCCCCGCCTTGCTCATACAGGACATGAGGCCTTGCATGCTGCGACGGGTGGACTCTTCCGGTGTTCCGCCGCCATGCCAGTGTGTCTCGAGGCTCACTGCGTGCGAGTAACCATCACGCTTGAGGGCTTTGAACTGCGCAGACCAATCGATCTTACCGATGTCAACAGGTTGCCATTCCCACCCATTCTTCGTTTCGGGCGCCATCCTCACGTTCTTCGCGTGGATGTGTCCGATGCGGTTCTTTGGCAGACGTTCGTAATCGTTCGGAAACGGAATGTCCGATGCAAATGTGCCGGAGTTACCCGGATCCCAGTTCAGCATTAAGCCCTGGTTTGGCACTCCGTTCAACGTTGCCAAGGCCTCGGCGCCGCTGCCGGTGTTACAGGCCATCTCATTTTCGAGCACCAGCATAACGCCCTGTTTGCTGCACTTGGTGGCGGCTTCGTCCAGCTTCTGATTTATCTGCTTGCGGTATGAGGCAGAATCATCGAGACGCCAGAAATCGAAACAGCGGATACGGTCTGTTCCAAAGGTCTTCGCCAGCTCTATGCACCGGTCAAGCAGCGCGTCCTGATCTACATCGGGTGCTGCGGGGTTACGCCGCTTCGGGCTTTCCTTGGAAAGTGGCGCTCCGGGCAGATCACTCTTAAACAACGGGCTTCCAATGTCTGTCACCTTCAGCTGGTACTTCGCAAGAATTTTCTTGGCTTCGGTAAGCTCGTCGGAGCCCATGTTGGCCAAGCCCTTGCCGTTGATGTTTCGGAGCTCGATGTAATGCAGGCCGAACTCATTCGCCGCAATATGAGCCGCGTGATCCAGGTCGGGTGAGATTTCGTCATTGATTACCGACAGGTGAAAAGGACAGGAAGCAGCAACTTCCTTCACCTGAGCCGCAAGGAGGCCGGGAAAGCTTGCAGCGGCGGCTGAAGCTGCAGTGCCGTAGAGGAGTTCACGTCGGTTCAGTTTCATGGGTCTCCACGCAGAGGTAAAATCCATTGTTGGTTGAACTACTCGATGATAAGGTCGCCGTGCCACGAAGGCGCAGCGACCCTCGAGTTGAGCAGTAACCATTAGACCTTGGGTTCGAAGCCCTTGGCGTATTCGGCGCGCTTCGTCATGCCCTGCGCTTCCTTATCGCCAATGATCATGCCGCTCCCGTCGATGTTCAGCGACCGCTTTGTGAAATAAGCTATGTTCGCAAAGTGAAGCGAGGTGACGGAGATGTTGCCCTGAGCCACGGGCTGGTGCAGGGGTTCACCATTCCGAATAGCTCCGATGAAGTTGCCGAAGTGTTGATCAGTGTGGACATCTATGCCAGCGCGATCCGATGACGGTGCTGCGGCAGCTTTCACGGCCTTTGCTGAGGAATCGATCATGTGATCCTTCTCGTCGTATACCTCCCATTCGCCGATGTCGATAACCATTGTGCCCTTGGTACCATGCACCGCGACACCGCGGTCGCGCCCATAGGTCTTCTTACCGCTGATGCAGGAGCCCTTCCAAGTGATCATGGCGTCCGGATACTCGAAGGCCACATCAAGGTTGTCGTAGAACTGCCAGTCATCCTTGGTCTGGTAACGACCGCCCACAGCGGTAACACGCTGCGGCAATCCGACTCCAAGTGCCCAAACGGCTACATCGACTTCGTGCGTTGCGTTATTTAGTGTTTCACCCGTTCCCCATTTGCGAAACCAATGCCAGTTGTACGGATGAACGTTATCTGTGTATGCCTGACGCGGGGCTGGGCCCTGCCACAGATCCCAATCCAGCGTTTCAGGCACCGGAATGGGCTTACCCACACCGATGGGTTGGCGAGCAGTCGCGTACCAGGTCTCAGCCCAATAGGGTCTGCCAATTACGCCCGAGCGAAGTTTCTCGATCGCTTCTATCACCGGCTTCGATGAGCGACGCTGTGACCCCATCTGACAGAGCTTGCCCGTCTTCTTCTGAGTTTCGACGAGCCACACGCCTTCCTGAACGTTGTAGGCACAGGGTTTTTCTACGTAGACATGCTTCCCTGCTTGCATGCCCAAAATACCCATGGGTGCATGCCAGTGGTCCGGTGTCGCAATCGTGATTGCGTCGACATCCTTATTCGCCAGCGCATTGCGGAAGTCTTTTTCGGCTTTCGGCGAGCTTCCCGTTTTGCTATTCGCTTCGCTGCAGAACTTTTCGAGATAGCGGCTGTCCACGTCTGCTGCGGTAATAAGCTGTGCACTGCTCTTGTTAGCGTGCAGCGCGGCAAGATGAGCAAAGGCTCGACTACGGAGCCCGATGACTGCGAAGTTTACGCGGCCGTTCGAACCTAGAATGCGAGCGTAGCTCTTTGCGGTAGTTGCGGTAAGTGCAGCCGCAGTCGCGGCTGCCTTCCCTAGAAATTCACGGCGATCGATCATTGACATTCCTTTGCTTTCTGCCCGGAGATGACGTTCTTGCTGAGTGCAGCACGATTGTGGCAAGCACTAAAAGCGGATTTTGCCTGCGAGTTCCATGCTGCGGTTTCCCGTCGCACCACCGCTTGAGGCGTTGATCTGGCCAAAGTCAGAGTTGTTCACGTTGCTGCTCGGGTTCCCGTACTGCGGTGTATTGGTGACACCGAAAGCTTCCGCGCGGAGTTCGAGTGCTACCCGTTCCGTGATGGCGAACGTGCGAAAGACGGAAGTGTCAAGATTGAAGAAGCCGGGGCCAGTGAAAGCGTTTTGTCCGGTGTTGCCATAGGCTGCGGTTGTAGGTGTGCTGAAGACGGAGGTGTCAAACCAGCTGGAGCCTGCTCCAATGCCGCCGCGCTTAGTGAAGTTGCCATTTATGTTGGCCACCTGCGTGTTGCTGGGCGCATTCAGGATGGTGGCGCTAGCGGTCACTGAGAATGGCGTCCCACCTTCAACGGACATGACACCGGTGGTCTGCCAGCCACCTGCAAGTAGAGCTGCAACACCATGATTGGCTAGTCTGTGTCCTTTGCCAAAGGGCAATTGGTAAATGAAGCTTTGCACGAGAGTGTGGCGGCGGTCATTCGCAAGGCGCGTGTAGTTGCGCTGGAAGTCGAGGTAAAAGTTTGTGCCGCCGACGCCGGTGCTGTTCGACGTGGTGTATCCCATGCCTTTCTGGTAGGTGTAGGCGGTAGTGGCAGACAGGCCAGCCTGAAAGCGGTGTTCCAGCTTCATCTGCAGCGAGTTGTAGTTCGAGCCAGCTTGGCGGAAGGTAGTGCTGGACTGGGTCCTACCAAAGGGCGCGAACTGCTGCTGACCGGCGGCACCAGCACCGGCAACGAAACCTGCATTCAGGTTGTAACCCTGTGCCTGCCCAACACCCAGATTTCCAACATACGCCAGATCCAGCGCGAAGTTTCCCGGCAGGGCTCGCTGCAGAGCTAGGTTGTAGGACTGAACGTATGGCGCCTTCCACTGCAGCGGTACAACGAAGTAGTTCTGCAGCGGAGCGTTGGTGATCACGCCGCTGGACGGGATAGTCGCCAGCAGAGGGGTAGGGAAGCCAGCCGCCATGGATTCTCGGCCGCCGTTGTTGTTACTCGCCTGCAGGTAGCTGCTAGTGGCGTTGAAGCTGTTGTTCTGCTTCAGCGGGAAGTTAGTGGCGTAGCTGTTCAGATTGTCTGGCCAGGGCTGGTAGCTGATGCCGTAGCCTGCGCGGAGTACTGTTTTGCTATCAAATCGATAGGCAAACCCAATACGCGGAGCGAAGTAGGTATAGCGCGTCTTCATGCCCAGGTCGGCAGGGTTCCCTGCGATGCCAGCAAGCACAAGGGTGTTGTTGGCAGGGTTGTAGTTCGAGTAATCTCCTGCATGCTTGGCGGTAGGCGGCTTATAAAACTCCCAGCGAAGGCCAGCATTGACCGTGAGCTTCGGCGAGGCCTGCCAGGTGTCCTGAAGGTAAGAGAACACCTGTGATTCGCGCCACGTGGCGTCGCGTACGTTGACGTCGCGACCTGCGGAGTTCGGCACGTCAAGCAGGAAGCTGGCCATGTAGTTGGCAATGCCAGTCCTCGGGCTGGCGTTACCTGTACCGGCATTATTCAGCGAGGTGGTTCCATCGTTGAAAGTAAAGACGCCCCGCTGTCCGAATGTCTGACCCTGCTGCAGATCATCGCGGACACGACGGTACTCCCCACCGAACTTGATGCTGTGATTGCCTGCAACCTTGCTCCAGTTGTTGACGATGTCGATATTGGTTTCGCCGCGGTCCCAAGGATAGGAAGCACCGGACCCAAGAATGGTGGTGGGAAGACCACCACCGAGGTTGATGCCCACAAGTCCGCTCGTGTTCGGGTCAAGGTTCACACCCGGAATGCCAATGGCTGTGGAGGCTGCGGTGCCGTAATCCACCTGGCGTGCGATATTGCGATAGTGATTCAGGCCAACGCGCAACTCTGCAAGCAGCTTGGGCGAGAGCACGTGGGTATAGTTCAACGCGGTGTTGTACGCGGTCTGCGTGCCGGTGGCATTATTCGCACCCTGGCCAGGACCGCCGGCAGCACCAAAGAGGGCTTCCTGGCTCTGGGTGACCTTCTGCCAGCTATAGCGATAGGAGAGATGATCGCCTTCGCGCACGTTTGCGTCCGTCTTGACATCAAACGAATCCGACGTGCGGATGAACTTGGTGTTCTTGCTGTAGTTATTCGTTAGGCTGTTTCCATTGACGTTTGGCAGCGGAATCAGCGCCAGAAGACGCTGGGTGATGGGGCTGATGCGGGCCGGGTCGATGACGTTGGTACGACCCTGATAGGCGAACTGAGAACGCCCCCCGCCCGCTGCGTTGCCAGTAGCAGGGTCGTAGATGTTGGTGCCGCCACCAGACAAGTCGCCAGCACGGAACGCCGCGGTAGGGACGGTGGTGGTGTTGAACTGGCCCTGATGGTCTGCGACGTGTAAATAATCACCGAAGAGAAATAGTTTGTTCTTGAGGATGGGACCACCGATATTGCCACCGGTGTAGTTGTAAGTAGTGGGTGCCTTGTCCGTAGTCTGAAAGCGACTTTTAGCAGCGAGTGCGCTGATGCGGTTGAACTCATACACCTGACCATGCACGTTATTAGTGCCGGACTTGAGGATGATATCCGTGACAGCACCGCCAACACGGCCGAACTCTGCTTGGTAGTTCGCCGTGGAGATGTTGACACTCTCAATGGCTTCGCTGGGGGGGATTAGCACCTGAAGCAGGCCGGAGCGCTCGTTGTCATCAACGCCTTCAATTTCGGTGTTATTCGCAAGACGGGATTGGCCGTTAACCTCCGTGGAGAGAGAGGCTTGTGCGTTGAAGAAGTTCGAGTGGACCAAGCGCGGCTTGGTGGCGCCGGGCGCCAGGGCGATGAGCCCCTGCACGTTGCGGTTAGTACCTAGCGGCAGATCTTCCGCCTGCTGCGAAGTGATGTCGATCGCAACGTCTGCACGATCGGTCTTGAGAACCTCCGGCACAGCGCTTACGGTGATCACTTCATCCGTGCTGCCGACCGAGAGAGACAGATCCACGCGAGCCGTACTGTTCACGACCAGGTTTACCGCCTCAACCTGAGCTGCCTTAAAGCCGACCATGGTCGCGGACACACGATAAGTGCCAGGCTGCAACGCCTCAAAATCGAAAAGACCACTTTCGTTGGTTTTGGCAAATTTGACAGCGCCGCTCTTCACTTCCGTGATGGTGACAGTGGCACCGGGAACCGCGGCCTTGCTCTGGTCGGTAATGGTCCCGAGCATGTTGCCGTTGACGGCCTGGGCCATGCTGGTTGCGGGCATGGCGACGAAGGCGGCGGCATTGGACATCAGTAAGATGCTGACGGCGTTTCGGGCCAAAGTGTTCTGGATGCGTGCGGTGAAGTGTTTCTGTGTCACGTGACTCCTCTAGTAAGGGGTGGTGCTGGGTCCGCAGATGTGTATCGTCCCGCAACGAGGTCCGACCATTTCCGCACGGCGCACGATGATAGAGGTTGAAGATCACATCGCGCAACATTCGCTCACGTTGCGGCTCCGGATTTGCGGCAGAACTCCGCGAGAGACTTTCCGAGCCTGCCATGCCGTCCGTGAAGGCAAAGTCCTGGCTTGGCCTGACTCGCTCGATCGGCTTTCGGATCTCGATCGGGTGGAACGGAACCCGATGCGTTCCGCGCTAGTCGCGCACCAACTCGGTATCACTACAGCTTTGTCAGAGTTGTGGTAGATCCACACCTATTGGGCAACCGCGACATAGTCATCTCGGCCATGGAATACAGCTTTATTGGCGGGTCGATGGGCGCCAAGGCATCATCAACTCTCGGATACAACGGTCTCTTGCTTATGCGTTCGCTTCGTAGCTGCTGCTTTCCGCAACTTACTGGAGGACACAGATGGCAGCCCCCTTACTGATGCCGCGAATCCGGAAACAAGTAAGTCGATCCTGCACCAATCCACTGTGTGCAACGAAGCTCTCCTATCTCAACAAGAAGGATCTTTGCTTCAGGTGCCATCACCATAGCCTTATGGCAGGATCCGAGACGCCTACCCGGAAAAACAGCGTCCCCGAGCGCTAGGGTTTGGAAGAAAGTCTGAGGAAGGCGTCTATGTGCCACTCAGAGGCTACCTACGATGAGTCTGTGACCTGAACTCAACACCTAGACGCAAGCCAGCGTTGCCGTAGTAACGGGCTTAGCTCCAGACCTAAAACGGTCCGGTTTGGCAGCGCCCAAGCAGATGCCCCAGCGAGAGTTTGCCTCCGCATGTGACAGGATCTCATCTGACAAGAGCGATCCGATCAACGTTCGAAGGAGTGGCGAGTGCAGGCATACACGAACATCCTGCCAAAGGAGGTGGACGCCACTGCTTTACAGGAGAACGCACGCGTCGAAGGCGAACGACGCTTATGGGCACTTGTCGACGCCAGCTCGGATGCGGTT
>JBPBPZ010000062.1:0-24661 GCA_050954525.1 Janthinobacterium lividum | reverse complement strand
GGCACGGCGGGTTGCTAATGCCGGAACCGTCGATCCTGCGAACGCCTGGACTTGCGCGGGAATACCGGCAGAACCGCTGTAGAAGTCGCGAGACGATTGCACCTTGTCTACGAGACCGGCTTTCAAGGCGGCACCAGACGAGAACATGCGGCCCTCCCCGTACCGCTTCGCTGTCACATCTCGTGATGCCCGGCTGCCGCGACCATTGGCAATGGCCTGGAGAAACTGCTTGTGTGAATCGGCAAGCCTCGCTTGCATGTCGGCCTTGGCATCTCCAGAGAGCGGGGCGTACGGGCTCCACTCGGTTTTGAAATCACCCGAGTGCAGTTCCGTGACGGTGATGCCGTCCTTCTCCAGCATCTTGCTCATGTCTACGTGCATCATGCGTACACCCACGCTGCCGACTTCGCCGGATGGGGTCAACGTAATGTCCGAAGCTTGCGATGTGAGCCAGTAAGCCGCCGATGCCGCCGCGCCTTCCACGATTGCCGAAACAGGCTTCCGTTTCGCCGCTGCCGCAATCACTGCCGCAGTTTCGGGTAGGCCGGTGACTTCGCCGCCCGGAGAATCAACGGACAGCACAATCCGCTTTACATCCGGGTCTGCTGCCGCCTTTTCAACAGCGTCCGCAATCGTCCGGTAGCTGCTGCCGTAGTAGCTTGGACCGTCGTTGGTCAGGACGCCCTGGATGGGAACGACAGCGACTTTGTTTCCGCCACTGCCGCGCATGGTTGGACCGGCGGCTTCCCATTTCGTCCCGAGCATGACGGACTTACCGTCCGCCGTACTCGTGGCGTGGGGGCTGTCCGATGCTGCCATTTCGCGGGACATTAACCGTACTACTGTGAGTGTCGCTTCGGGCCGGATGGCCCAGACGCTTTCGAATCGCTTACGCATAGAACCCGCTAACTGAGCGGATAAAACGCGAGTTCACTCGTTTGAGGTGTGCCACTTTGTCTCCATTCCACGCACCGCCGCGTGCCTCATAATGGAGAGGACCGAGCGATACGTTAGCGCGTGTGCGATTAGGTCAACCGGTCGCAGGCGGTGTTACCAGCACCCCTGCGGCCACATCGTCAGTTCTTACGTGCTATTCCTAGCCAACCTCCCAGCTTCTCGATTTCGGTCGTTGCATGTCGCATCACCAGCACCCCGTCATTGCTCAAGCCCATGAACTGGAATGGGAAGTAAGCGTTCTTTTTCGCCTCTTCATCGAACTGGTGGAACACCATTCCGAGCGCGAGTACGTCATCCCGACCAAGTATCTCGTAGGCCGCTGCCCGAATCTCTTCCGCTGAACGGTTGTCGCCTTCAATTGGTATGTACTCTGCTTTCAGGCGTGCCTCCATAGTGACGTAGACGATGCAGGCTTCAGCGTGCGCCGGGTTCAACCCAGCAGCAGTCATTCGTTGCCGAAAACTGGCCAATGCCTTTTCTGCTTTGTCCCACACCACGGCCCTGTGCAAAGGCTGCGGTTCTGCAGCTTTGGCAGGGCGACCCAGACGGAAGTCGCGACGGACCTTAGCTGCTGTTGTCATGGTGTTGGCCATCTTCTTGATACCCCTTCTGAGGTTCTGTATTCCCGCTTCTGTATTTGCTGGAGTCAACTTCCAACCTCCCATAACAGTTATCTACGAAAACTGATTGCCTGTCAACCAAATTTCACGATAAACCGAGTCATAGACAAACGGGAGTTTGTAATGAAGCAGCTTCGCTATCTCATTACCGTTGTCATAGAACCTTTATCGGTTAAAAGATTAAACCGATTATGCCGGGAACAGGATATGTATGAAGCCTGTGCAGGCTTTAGCTTCCGTTCGCAAGAGCGGTCGTCGTCAAAAAGTTTGGTGTTCGCGCCAGAACCGCACGAAGCTTGGCGATGCCATTCTCCTCGCAGTGCATCTTTTTGCTCTGGCTATGAACAGCAACACAGGCGCGGCGGTTTAGGCTTTTGTAGCCGGGATGTCTGGCCTTCCCGTCCTTTGTCCTGTAGTCGGCCTGCGCGGGACGCAAAAGCAGTAGACTGCGTCCATGAGTTATGACAAGCCGCTAGACACCGCCCTGAAAAATCCGAAGGGTGCCGCCCTTCTTGTGCTCGTAATCGCTGCATCACTCGTGATCTTGTTCTTTGTGTTCCGACGCGACGTCATGACCTACTTAGAACGGCCAGAGCCTGCGAAAACAACTGAGGAGAACCATGTGGGGACGGTAGAAGGCGGACCCGGTAGCCAAAACAGCGGGGTCAACAAGGGAACCATGATAAACGGCGGCTCTAAATGAAAGTGCTTTCACCTTTGTTACGCTTGCTTTGGGTCACGGTATGCCTGCATTCCCAAGCTCAGGTTACTGGTGGCACGAAATCGCAGAACATCGGCGAGAACTACGGCACCGCAACTAACATCAACATCAAGATCGTCCGAAACCGTCTCAGAAGTCTTCAGAAAGACGCAAAGCTGCCAGTCGCATGGGACCAAATACTTGAGCCCGGGAGTGAGCCGAACCCAAAGACGTTCTGCGACGACGTTCTCGACCAGGTAAGGAAGATGGGCCTGTCGTCGGACTTTCCCGACATCGATCTAAGAAATCAACTCAAGATTTATTACGCGAATGGACTCTTCTCGTGTCCCCGGGAGCGCTGCTCGCTAATCGTCGCTCATGGTGTGCCGCTCCTCACCATTGAGGAGAAGGGGGGCGTGGCTGCGGTCTACGCGAAGCTCTGGGGTGCTGATGGCAGAATAGCTGCCGAACTCGATGAAAATAGGCCTTACAAGAACGATCAGACCGTAGCGTTTGTAAAGAGACCAAATACACATACCCTGAAGGTGATCGATCAACGAGGAAAGGAGTTGCTGTCCGTCCAATTCTTGAACAAGAAGGCAATCTATGTCGAGGGCATCTTTTATTCAGATTCAAGCGAGAAGCCGCGTGCGCCAAGCGACAGGCCGCTCATCATAAATAAAGACGGTGTAACGTTCCCGAAAGGCACAATGGGAAGTCACACGTGCTTTCTAAACAACACAATGATTGGGCCCTCTGTAAATCAACAAGGTGCGTTTGGAGACGTTCCAATCACGTTCTAGTGGCGGTGCCCCAGGCCTCTAAATGCGCTAGCAGAGGCGGACTTTGGAGGTGCGACGGCGATCCTCCGGATTCATCGGAGCGTCAGAAGGAATGTGCGAGCGGCAAAGTGGAATGGATATTTTACCGCTCCGCCTCTGGCCGTTGGCTACAAACGTGCCATCTTTGTTCTGGTAAACCCACCAATAGTCTCCCCAGCTGGTTCCTTCGCTATGCCGGAAAAAAGTGAGCACTTCGGTATACAGGCGCAGCGGCGTCTGCATCGTGACCACCACGACATAGGTCTCTTTACCACCGGTCAGGTGCGGCACTACGTGCCTCTTGAGATATCGCGGCCATTCGTGGGATACCGCACCGAAACTTTCTTCGGAGAGCCCCTCTGACGGTTGATCGCCATAGATTGTCACAGTTACGTTTGTAAGGGCATTGGAGCCGCCATTCCAGATGACCATTGGAAATGGTCCTTCGCCATTCCCAATGACTTGCGGGACGATGTACGGATATGCACCAGCCCCGACAATCTGATTCAGCGACTGAACCGCTAAGTTTTGAGCTTTCCTAGAGGCGTCAAGCAGCGATCGTTCCCTTGCAGATGCTTCCTGAAATCCTGCGTTCGACACTCCTAGAGAGTGTCTGATTCCGTCCGATATATCGCCCAACGCCTTCTCTTGCGCTTGGAAGCGCTCCGTCTGCTCGCGAGCGGAACCCTCGCGCTCGAATCGGAGAGATTTAAACTCGGCCCTTGTAAACATAGCTAACAAGAGAAAGAGCACGAGCTTCTGAGTTGGAGTATTCCGCTTGCGAAAACTAACCACTGCAACCAGGATTGTGATACAGGTGACTGAGTAGGTCGGCTTAGGCGTATGCCGAATCCAATGGAATGCAAGGGCGGCTGATGATGCAAGAAGAAGCCATCCAGAGAAGCTATGCTCTATGACTTTGGCTAAGAAAACGGTTGACGCTATCCGCATTTTCAGAGAGGCACTTGTCGCATTCTGAAAAAGGGCATTCGATCTATGCCTCACCTGAACTGCCAAGACGCGCAGCCTTCTTAGCACTTCAGCCGTTTGCATGCCTGTGAGTGTAGAAGGAAACAATCGAGTACGGGCTCTAAACTCGCTCTGTTCGTCTGTCTAAGCGGCATTGCAGCGTCTAAAGGCTCAACTGAGCCCGCAGGTTAGTCAAAGTCGTCACTGTTCGTTGATGACAGCGTAGGTGCTAGTGACAGAAAGTCCGGATGGGTCCTGCAGACGAGCGTGAACTGGCCATCAGGCAAGTTTTCCACTGCAAAGTCGCAAACGTGCTGCCCTATGTGGACGTTCATCTCATTCAGCATTTTGCACTCAAAGTCGGCCTCGTCACGACTTGTTAGTTTCCAGTCGGGTTCGGCGCTGTATACAACGGCCGTTTCATCCCGAGAGCCCAAGGGCGCATCGCTCACTTCTTCATCTGTCAAAGGTCGATAGCCACGCACGAAAACTTTCATCCCGCAATCGTACACACGTTCCAGCCGGTGCCGTCAACGCGCTCCAGATGCGCTCCGTTCGTCCGTCTAAAGCCATTCTGCAGGGTCTAGGGTGTCATCCGCTGGCCTGCAAGTTGTTGAAACTACATTAGTCAGTACGTTCGAGTCCTACCTGCGGAGCCAATCTTCCGGCTCCCATCCTGGAACAAATCACATCATAAGCAATAGTAAAATCGCGCCCGCGAGGCACTTCGCTGGTGCTTCGTAATGTTTGTGCGTGCCCGGCAGTATGCTTCTGGAGAGGCATCGCTCCAGGGGTGTGACATGGTTTCAGACGAGCACAAACAGAAGGTGTGGCAAGCGTTGGACGGGTTTCGCATCGAGATCCCTTCGTGGGGCTTTGCGAACACCGGAACGCGTTTCGGAAAGTTCATCCAGGACGGGGCCGCTACCTCCATTCGTGAGAAGTTCGCCGATGCAGGTGAGGTGAATCGCCTGACGGGATGCACGCCGACCATGGCTCTGCACGTGCTTTGGGACTTGCCGAATGGCGTGGATGACGTTGCAGCGCTGCGTGCACTCGAGTCCGAGTTCGGAATCCGGTCCGGTTCTATTAATCCGAATCTTTTCCAGGCTCAGGCTTACAAGTTCGGGTCCATCTGCAACCCGGACGCGGCCGTGCGCAAGCTTGCGCTGGAACACATTCAGGCCTCCATCGCGATCGGTGCTGCGCTAGGGTCGCGGGACATTTCGATGTGGGTGGCTGACGGTTCGAACTATCCCGGTACACAGAGTATCCGCCGCCGCATTGTGTGGTTGGAAGAGGTTCTGGGCGAAGCGGCCGCTGGTCTGCAACCGTCGCAGCGCATGCTGCTGGAGTACAAGCCGTTCGAACCGGCCTTCTACCATACCGACATTGCCGACTGGGGCATGGCGCTGCACCTGGCACAGGTTTGCGGGCCGCAGGTCAAGGTGCTGGTGGATACCGGCCACCACGCGCCTGGAACAAACATTGAACAGATCGTAGCGTGGCTGCTGCACGTGAGGATGCTTGGTGGTTTCCATTTCAACGATCGGAAGTATGCTGACGACGACCTGACCCTGGGTTCTATCGACCCGTACCAGGTGTTCCGCATCTTCCACGAACTGATTAGTGGAAAGGCTCCGCAGGACACAGCGTTCATGATCGACCAGAGCCACAACCTGAAAGGAAAGATTGAGGCCATGGTGCAAAGCGTCGTGACCGCACAGGAACTGTATGCACGTGCAGCCCTTGTGGATCAGGAGAAGCTGATGCACTTACAGGATGAGTGCAGACTGGTCGAGGCAGAAGAGTGCTTCCGAGCCGCGTTCTGGACGGATGTCCGACCACTCCTGCGCGAATGGCGCGAGAGGCGCGGAGTCGCTCCGGATCCTCTACAAGCATTAGCAGACAGCGGGTACGTGGAACGTGTCTCCCGGGAACGTGCAGATACCAATCGGAAGTCTGTGAGCACTTACGCCTGACTTGGTAAGTAGCCTGGCGTCGCAGCCACTGCGGTTCTCGGCCATCCTGCTTACTTATTGCAGGGCAGGTGGATGACTGCTCTCCGTAAGATAGAAGGTCGGGATCTTCGGAAACTGTTCTTCAACCAGCACCAGCGTGCGGAAGTCGAAGCTCTGGATAGCAGCCCGGTCCGTCATGCCTGCCTTGGTAATCACACCAGCCAGCGTGGTCACAAACGTCTGCGGATCGACGGTGTGATTGGGTGGCAACTGCTTCATCAACTCGCTCGAATCCGCTGTGATCGTCGGCATGATCTTGGTTTCGATATTGAAGCGAACGGTGCGTGCGTTGGCAGCGCGCTCTGCGGCGTGAGGCTGCCCTTTGCCGGCACCCGTGCTGTAGTAATCCACATAGAAACCGACAAAGCGGAATAGCTGTGCAACGTAAGTTGCCACATAGGGATTGACCAAGTGCTCCTGCTTGGCAAATGCGACTGCGACAGGCGAAAGGGCAAGGTCATTCTTCTGGTCAGATCCGAAATGCAACTGATCGCAGATAAATGTTTTCTGCGCATCCGCGGAAGAGATGTCCTGCAGGTAAACGAGCTTCTCCTTGGTGTACGCGGAGCCATCTGCACGTCGGCAGCTTTGCGGGTTGTAGAACTGGTCGTGCCAGATGAGCGAGACATGATCGGTCGAGACGCCCGTGTCGGTCTCCAACTCTGTAGCTAACTGATCTAGACCGCTTTCAAAGGAAGGCAAAGTGTTTTCTGGGCGCAGGCCACGGCCGCCGCGGTGCGCTGAAACGACGAAGTGGGTCAGCTTGGGATCGTTTGGTCGGGCGGCTCGCTCTTCTGCAAGGACGTGCTGCAGGAGGTCAGGACGGTCACTGATCAGGCCGTCCACGCCGCTGCGGATGACGGCACGCATCTTCTCGGGGTCGTTGGTTGTCCATGGCACCACGCGTATGCCCTGCGCCTGCAAATCGGCTACAGGTACAGCCACCGTATCCCCTGGCAGACCGAACGCGACAGGCACTACCGTACGATCCAGCGGCGATAGTAGGGGAGTGCGCGCGCCATGCGCTTCTGCGTGAGCCTTTGCCTTGAGCATGAGGCTCATCCAGGGATTGCTGGGTGCTGCTGACGGAGCGGACTGCGCTGCAAGAGAAACACTCATAAGGATTGAGACGGCAGGGACAAGGTAGCGGCGCATACGTTGAGCATCCGTGAAGCAGATCAACATCGAGTAAACATTGTTCGAACCATCCCGTAAATGGTCGAGATCAGGATCCCGCGATGGTCATGCCTTCAATGCGAATGCAAGGCGATGCGGATGATCCGCGAAAGATCAGGTCGTTTCCAACCGCAACAATGTTCTTGTACATCTCCTTCAGGTTGCCGGCGATCGTAATCTCTTCCACCGCCCCAGTGAAGACGCCGTTTTCGATCCAGATGCCGGTGGCACCCTGCGAGTAATCGCCGGTGACCAGGTTCACGCCGCTGCCCAGCACTTCCGTCACATACAGCCCGCTCGCCACGTCGGCGATGATCTCGCGCGGCGTTTGCGTGCCCGCCTGCAGGTAGAAGTTGCCGCTGCCGATGCCGGGTGCGCCTGCAAGGCCACGCGACGCATTGCCCGTGCTGCGTGTGCCGAGCTTGCGCGCGGTGTAGGTGTTAGTGACGTAGGTCTGCAGCACGCCCTTCTCAACGAGGACTTTGCGCTGCATAGGCAGGCCGTCGCCGTCGAAGGGCAGCGTTCCGAATCCGCCGAGGCCGGGTTCCAGCATCATGGTGCCGTCGTCAATCACGGTAACCAGAGGGCTTGCAATCGCTTCACCCAGCTTGTCTTCAAACATGGTGGCGTGCCGGTAGACCGCGTCGCCATTCACAGCGTCGAAAATGTTGCCGATGATGCCGCGAGCGATTTCGCGTGAAAACACCATGCTGGCCTTTTGCGTGGGAACGCGTCGAGCGCCAAGCCGCCGGATCGCGCGCTTGGCAGCCTCGCGGCCTACCTCTTCGGGTGTGTCCAGCTTGCGCAGTGTGCGTGCGCCGGAACCCCAGCCATCACGCTGCATGCCATGCTCATCCTGCGCGATGGGCGTGCAGCCAATGCCGCAGTAGCTCTTACGAAACTCACCTGCAAACCCACGTGAATTTGCAATCGCCTTGTGCGACGTTGCCGCGGTAAACGTGCCGCCGTCACTGTTCTGAATGCGTGTATCGGCGGCCATCGCAGCGGCTTCGGTCGCGCGTGCCATCTCGATGCGATCTGCCGCGGGCAGTTGGTACACGTCATCGAAGTAGATGGCGAGCGACTCACCGCTGCGCAGGCCAGAGTACTCGCTGCTCTCAGGCAGGCCGGCGAAGGGATCTTCCTCGGTGATCTTCGAAAGCTCCACCGCACCTGCGATCAGCCGCTTCAGCGATTCCTCTGAAAGATCATTGGTCGATGTGCTGGCGGTGCGCTGCCCATTGAACACACGCAGGCCGACCGCACGTGAGGTCGACTCCGTAAGCGTCTCTACCTGGCCCAGACGCACCTTGGTATAAAATTCATCGCCTTCAACTGCAACCGCTTCTGCATCGGTTGCGCCCGCGCGCATGGCGCGGCTGACGATGTCGGCGGCAAGTGTCTGCAGATTGATCTTCAGGGTGTTCTGCATGGGCCTACCGCACCGGATCTTCTGAAAGGCGCGCTTCGCGGCCGTCTGCTGCATTCTTAAAGCTCAGGCCTGAGGGGCAATACTCTGAGTCCAGCTTTGAGGCGTGTTCCACGTAGGCAGCTGCGCCGTTCTGGACGCGCATTTTGTGGAGCTTGATGCTGCCGTGGCAGTCCTTGCAACGAAACTCGGTGTCACCGTCAATGACGGCTTCACCGACGTTCTTCACTTTCCAGAAAGGCTCATATCCACCCTTGGCGGCGACACGCCTGCGTTTGACTTCGCACTCGTAAATCTTTTCTGTCTCGGCTTTTACTGCTGCTTTCGTTGCTGCCATAGTTATTGCCCCGTTCCGCCAACCGTCATCTTGTCGAGTTTTATCGTGGGTGCTCCCACGCATACCGGAACGCCCTGCCCGCGTTTGCCACAGGTTCCAACGCCCTCATCCAACTGGAGATCGTGTCCTACCATGCTGACGTACTGCAGCGCTTCCGGCCCGTTGCCGATCAGCATGGCACCTTTCACTGGTGCAGTAACCCTGCCGTCTTCAATCAAGTAAGCCTCACTTGCGGCAAAGACGAATTTGCCATTTGTGATGTCGACCGACCCACCGGAGAAGTTCACCGCGTAAAGGCCACGCTTCACGCTGCGAAGAATGTCTGCCGGTTCGTCATCACCCGCCAGCATGTAAGTGTTCGTCATGCGAGGCATCGGCATACTGCTGTAGCCATCGCGCCGACCGCTGCCTGTGCTGGGCAGGCCCAGCACTTTCGCGGAAATCTTGTCGCTCATATATTTGCGCAACATGCCGTTTTCAATCAGCACATTGTTCTGCGTGGGCGTGCCTTCGTCATCGACGTTGAGGCTGCCGCGCCGATTTGGCATCGTGCCGTTATCCACGACGGTTACCTTGTCGGTAGCGACTCGCTGGCCCATCAGGCCGGCAAAGGCGGACTGCTTTTTACGGTTGAAGTCTGCCTCCAGCCCATGGCCCACGGCTTCGTGGATCAACACGCCCGGCCAGCCTGGCCCCAGCACTACTTCCATTTCACCCGCGGGAGCGGCTGTTGCACTCAGCTGCAAAATGGCCTGACGGGCAGCTTCCTCCGCATAGTATTCGGGCGTGCGTTCCGTGGTGTAGAAGTCCAATGTGACGCGTCCACCGCCGCCGCCTGAACCTCGCGCCGTGGCTCCTTTTCCGCCATCCGCGCTAGCATCTTTCGCCAGCACCGATACGCTGAAGCGGCTCAGCGGCTGCGTGTCACTGGCCCAGGTACCGTCGCTGGCGACGATGAAGATGTGCCGCACCTCGTCATTAAAGCCTGCGCGCACCTGTGTAATGCGATGGTCATAAGCCCGTGCGGCCCGGTCGGCACGCTGCACTAGGGCAAGCTTCTCGGTGATTTCCGCATCCAGGCCGACGACGGGGTACAGGTCGTGCACCTCCGTCGCCACAAACCCCTGCACCTGCACGGTGGCTGGACCGCTCGCAATCAGGGCTGCGGTCTTCGCTGCGTGTAGCAGGCGATCTTCCTCAAAGGAATCGGTATAGCTGTAGCCGGTGCGTTCACCGCTCAGCACGCGCACGCCGCAGCCTTTGCTGTGGCCCTGGCTGGCGGACTTCACAATGCCTTCATCGATACCGATGGACGAGGATGTGACGGACTCAAAATAGAGCTCGGCGAAGTCGCCACCCGCGGATAGAGCCGCCGCGAGGCAGCGCTCTGCCAGCGCGGCGTCAATCTGAAATGTATTCCGCAGCGATGACTTGGTGAGAGTAGGAGGCTGCATTGCGAAACTGCTCATTCATTCCAGAATACGCGTATTGCCGGGCACCCTGTCGCGCACCGGCCTGTGCTAGGTTCAGAAACATGAGCAGCACGTCCCCTGCGCCCACCTCCTTTTACGATCCACGCTACCCAATCGGCCACTGGCGAAGGCCCGAACGCGTGGACGCGAACCTGCTGGCCGAAGCCCTGGATACGCTGGGAGAGCTGCCACAAAACCTGCGGGAAGCAGTAAAGCACCTGGACGGCGAGCAACTGGACACGCCTTATCGCGAGGGTGGCTGGACGGTGCGCCAACTGGTGCACCACATAGCCGATTCGCACATGAACTGCTACCTGCGCATTCGCTGGGCGCTGACAGAAGACGCCCCCACCATCAAGCCCTACAACGAACAGGCGTGGGCCACGCTGCACGACTGCGAAGATGCACCCGTGGAATGGTCACTGGAACTGCTTGAAGCCATGCAAGCACGTCTGTTGATGCTGCTGCGATCCCTCTCGCCTGGGCAGTGGCAACGGACGTTTGTGCACCCTGAAAATGGAGCCATGGCGCTGGACCAGGTAGCAAGCCTGTATGCGTGGCACAGCCGTCACCATGTTGCGCACATCACAGCCCTGTGCGCGGCAAAGGGCTGGTAAGTTGACAGCGGCCGCCGAGCAGCCGCCTGCTGACATTGCGCGGGGCATCGAAGACTTTCTCGCCGAGCACAATGCGGCTGTGCTGTTTGAAGAGGGTCGCCCGCTGTTCGACATGCAGGAAACGCGGTACTCGCTGTCGCAGGACCATGGCCGTTGCACCTTGCACCTGTGGAACGAAGAGCGCAACCTGGTACGGCGTGTCATCTCGGCTACTCCGCGCAAGGGCTCGTTGCGTTTGGCCACGACGCGTTTTGGCCAAACGAAACCGGCCATGCTGGAACTGGTTGCGCAGGCGGACCGTCGCACCCCTACGGCCCGTGACACTACGCGCAGACGCTACGCCGCGACCCTGGAACGAGCCTTGCAGCGTGCGTTTCCAGACTGGACGGGTGATAACTTCCACACGGCCATGGACCTGGAGCAGTCGTTCGGACCGGCTTACGCGCGAGGCGTTCTTCATCGCGGTCAGGATGCCTGGGCAGTTGTTGGTGTCAACGCGGAGGAATCGCCGGCCATCATCGATGGCCTGCTAACCGTCGGCATTCTGTGGTTGCATCTGTGCCGCGAACGAGCAGGCGGCAAGCGGCTGTTTCGCGGCCTGCGGCTGGTGCTACCAAAAGGGTCCGCAGCTACCACGCTGGCGCGGCTGGCGTGGATGCGTACGGACGCGGCGCAGTGGGAGTTGTACGAACTGGATGAGTCCACGGACGAGCTTGTCGAGCGCGATGCAAGCGACACCGGCAACCTGGTGACCAAGCTGCTGCACGCGCCTGACCCAGAGCTTGCAAAGGAGCGTTTCGGAAGTGCCGTCCAGCAGGCGATGGCGCTTGTGCCCACGGCAATGCAGGCCCACGTGGAGCAGCGCCTGCGATCGTCCACGGAGCTTGCACTGCTGCTGCACGGGCTTGAGTTTGCACGCATTCGCCAGGGTGCTTCAGCAAACTCCTTTGCTCGAACCACAGAGATCACCTTTGGCGCGGGCGCGCAGGAAACCCCGTTGGAGCCTGCAAACGAACCCATGCTGCGGGATTTCGTGCAGCGCCTGTTTGAGCGCAGGCACGCGGGGGGATCTCAGAAAGATCCGCTGTTCCGCATGCATCCCGAGGCCTGGCTGGAATCATCCTTGCGCGCGAACATTGGTCCGCTGACCGATGGGCAGGGAAGTCTCGCGCAGTTCAACACAGACCACGTTTACGCACAGGTACCCGCATTCCAGGCCAGCGACCGCGGCATGCTGGACCTGCTGACGGTTACGCACGACGGTCGCCTGGCAGTGTTGGAACTGAAGGCGGACGAGGACATGCACTTCGCCCTACAGGGTCTGGATTACTGGTTGCGTGTGCGCTGGCACCACACCCAAACCATTGACCCGGCAACGGGGCTCGGAACTTTCCAGCGGCACGGCTATTTTCCCGGTCTGCGCCTTTCGCAGGAACCGCCTCGGCTGTACCTAGTGGCACCTTCGCTGCGCATCCATCCTGCAACGCAGACCGTGCTTCGCTACTTCAAGCCGGAAGTGGAGTGGACCCTGTTGGGAGTGGGCGAACGCTGGCGCGAACAGATGAAGGTAGTCACCCGCCTGCGTTCGCCAGGCCACTAATCGCGGCTGTTCACCGCCCGCCACAGGTCGATCTCAGGCGTATCCACAGCGTATTTATCGATTTCTGCAAGCTCATCCGTGGTGAAGCTCAAGTTCTGCAGCGAATTCAGCGAGTCGTCCAACTGGGCAACATTGCGCGCACCGATCAGGGCAGTGGTCACGCGGGGATCACGCAACGCCCAACCGATGGCCATCTGCGCCAGCGTCTGTCCGCGGTCCTCTGCAATCTTGTTCAGCGCACGCACGCGGTCGAGATTCTCATCGCTCAGCAGTGTCTTGCTAAAGCTGCTGCCTTCCGCGTTCACGCGGGTTTGCGCGGCATCGCCCTGGATGTATTTGTTCGTCAGCAGACCCTGCGCCAGCGGCGAAAAGGCAATACAGCCAACGCCAAGCTCACCCAAGGTTTGCAGCAGACCCTGCTCCAGGTACCGGTTCACCATGGAGTACGAAGGCTGGTGGATGAACAGCTTCACACCTTCTGCCTCTAAAAGGTCATGCATCGTCCGCGTGCGTGCAGGCGAGTACGACGAGATGCCGATGTACAGCGCTTTGCCCGCGCGCACAATGCCCGCCAGCGCGCGCGCCGTTTCTTCCATGGGCGTATCGAAGTCAGGCCGGTGCGTGTAGAAGATGTCGACGTAGTCCAGGCCCATGCGCTTCAGGCTTTGGTCAAGCGACGAGACGAGATACTTCTTCGAAGCGCCGATGCCATACGGCCCTGGCCACATGTCCCAACCAGCCTTGCTGCTGATGATGAGTTCGTCGCGATGCGTCTTGAAGTCTGTGTGCAGCACCTTGCCGAAGTTCTCCTCGGCCGATCCGTACGGCGGGCCGTAGTTATTCGCGAGGTCAAAGTGCGTCACGCCGCGATCAAAAGCGCGCCGCAGCACGGCACGACCCGTTTCGAACACATCGGCCCCGCCAAAGTTCTGCCAGAGGCCGAGCGAAATGGGCGGCAACTGCACACCGCTCTTGCCGCAACGGCGAAAGGTCGCGTCAGTGTAGCGGTCAGAACTGGCAGTGTAGACATCGGGAAAAGCCATGCGGTATCGCTCCGGTCAGATCAGGGTATGCAGACCGAAGTATAAGTGACTGCACAGCTTGACCCGTATCGGTGTCGCATCCTATCCAATCTGCACAAGACCAGGCGGTGCCAACTGGTAGTCCAGCTTCGGGTACCAACTTGGATCGCTGCCTTCCGGTGTGCAGTCCAGCACTGCCCACATAGGGCCAGGGTCAGGTGCGCCGCGCGGATCCTTGCCGGGGTCCGCTGTGACAGGCGTCATCTCACCCGACCAGAAGTGGCGAATAACACCATCACGCCGCGTGAAGACGTTCATCGCGGGAATGTCTTGGCCTTCCGGAGTGGCACCGAAGTAGTCCCGCGAGTAATTGCCGTTCAGATCGCTGTAGAGTCGGATGTTCTTCCATCCGCGCTCCTGCTTCCACGCCTTCAGCCGCTCAATGGGCGAACGTGCAACCACAACGAAGGAGAGTCGCTGATCCAGGTCCAGCGCATTGGCGTCCCACGGACCGATCACGTTGGTGCACATCGGGCACGGCCGTTCCATGTTCGGACCGTACATGTAGCTGTAGATCACGAGCGTCTGCTTGTCGCCGAACAGTGTTGCCAGAGTTGCCGGGTCGGCTTCGCCCATGAAGATGTAGTCGCCCAGTACTTCGCCACCGGGTGGCAAGGCACGGCGCTGTGCGGCGACCTGCTCGATGTGGCGCCGCAGTTCAATTTCTTCGGCGAGCAAAGCGGTGCGCGCAGCGCGGTACTCTGCCGATTCGTTGCGGACACGGACCGGATTCTTCGCGGCCAGTTCGGAAGCGGGTGTCAGGGCACTGCTTTCCATCGCAGGATACCTCCAGGTGCGAAGCACGGCGGAATTCTAAACCCGCCCTGCTACCCGACTGGGGCTTACTTTGGGGCCGCGGCGCTACGTGCCGCAGAAGGTCTGCGTCACCCGCTGCTCCGGCAGGGCAGGCATGGCGAACCGCTCCAGCCCTGCGCGTTCTTCAAACGGGTTTGCCAGCACCTCGAGCAACTGCTCAAATGGCGCGAAGTCCTGCTGCAGAATGGCGGCATCGATAATCTGCTGCACCAGGTGGTTGCGCGGAATATAGATCGGGTTTGCACGCAGCATGGCCGCATTCCGCTCCTGCTGCGAAGCTGTCTCAGCAGCCAGCCTCTCGTGCCAACGTGCAGCCCAGGCGTCGAAAGCGCGCGGATCTTCAAACTGCGTGCGAGCGAAAGAACCATCGCCCTCAGATAACCGGCGAAAGGTGAGGGTAAAGTCTGCCCGGTTCACCGTCATAGCTTCCAACAGATCTTTGATCAGGGCGGTGTCGCCGTCCTGCAAAGTCATAAGCCCGAGCTTGCGACGGAAGTCGGCCAGGTACTCTGCCTCATAAGTGGGAGAAAAGCTGTTCAGCACTTCGTAAGCGGCTGCAAGGGCAGCCTCCTTGGAACCTTCCTCGTCCTCCATCAGCGGCAGCAGCGTTTCGGCCAGTCGGGACAGGTTCCAGATCATAATGCCAGGCTGGTTGCCATAGGCATAACGACCGTTGCGGTCGATGGCGCTGAACACGGTCGCGGGATCGTAGGCCTCCATAAAGGCGCACGGGCCGTAGTCGATCGTCTCGCCGCTGATGCTGGTGTTGTCGGTGTTCATGACGCCGTGGATGAAACCAAGACCCATCCATTGGGCCATCAGCTTTGCCTGCCTGGTCACGACGCCCTGCAGCAGGGAACGGAAATGTTTGTCAGCTTGCCCTGCCTCTGGGTAGTGCCTTTGGATGGCGTAATCTGCCAGCGTGCGGATGGAATCCTTGTCTTCGCGAGCGGCAAAGTATTCGAACGTACCCACGCGCAGGTGGCTGCTGGCAATACGCGTCAGGATGGCACCGGGCATCATCTCTTCACGGACCACAGCTTCGCCCGTCAGCACGGCGGCTAGCGCACGCGTTGTGGGCACACCCAGCGCGTGCATGGCCTCGCTGACAAGGTATTCGCGCAGCACCGGGCCCAGCGCCGCGCGGCCATCGCCTCTGCGTGAGAACGGCGTCGGTCCGGAACCCTTCAACTGGATGTCGTAGCGCCTGCCGTCCTGCGCGATCACCTCGGCCAACAGGCATGCGCGACCATCCCCCAACTGCGGCACAAAGTTCGCAAACTGGTGCCCCGCATACGCCATGGCGAGCGGCTCCGAACCTTCGGCAACGCGGTTCCCGCTGAGGATCTCCGCACCCTCCGGCGTGTTCAAGGCGTCGGGATCGATGCCAAGGAAACGCGCAAGCTCCGCATTCACCCGGATCAGGCGAGGCGCACGCACCGGCTTGAGGCTGACGCGCGCAAAGAAGTTCTGCGGCAGGCGTGCATAGGAGTTGTCAAAGGGGATGTGGATGGCTGCAGCAGTAGTCATAGGTCATTGGATGTCAGCGCGGCGAAGTTGGCGCAGTGCAAAGGGAAGGGCTCCCATCTCGCAAGCGCAGATGGGCACCCACGAGACCTACAGCGCGGGCTGGCCGTTGGAGGCAGTCAAGCCGCCGTCCACGGGCAGATTGACCCCGGTCACAAACCCGGCCGCGTCGCTTGCAAGGAACAGGATAGGACCAGCGATGTCCTCAGGCTGCGCTCCGCGACCCATGGGAATGCGCTCCGCAAACTTGGCCAGCAGCTCCGGCTTTGAGTTCATCTGCTCCGTCATAGCGGTATGCACCAGCGACGGGTTCACCGCGTTGACGCGTACCCCGTGCTTCGCCTCGTCCATGGCAAGCGCGCGGGTGAAGTTGGTGATCGCACCCTTTGCCGCGTTGTAATAGGAGTGATTCCAGTCGCCACCCAGACCGGAAACGGACGACACGTTCACGATGGCGCCACCCTGCTTGCGCAGGTGCGGAATGGCGAAGCGAATCATGTAGAAGTAGCCGTTCAAATCCGTGGCCATGACGCGCTCCCATTGATCGAGGCTGCCTTCATCCACGGCACCGGTATGGTCCACGCCGGCATCGTTCACCAGCACATCAATCCTGCCGAACTTCGCCACTGCTGCCTGCACTAGTGTCTCGCAGGCAGACGCTTGCGAGGTGTCCACCTGGTGCACCAGCAACTTCTCAGTTCCAAGTTCCTGTTGCAGCGTGTCCAGTCCGGATTGGTCCTTATCGGCTGCCACCAGGGTGGCTCCCGCCTTCACAAATGCACGTGCCGCTGCAGCACCAATGCCGGAACCAGCGCCTGTGATCAGAACGACTTTACCTTCGAAATCAAACATGCAAACACTCCATGTATGTCCGATGCCTGAGGCAAACTGCGCACAGGGCGCACGCCGTGAGATGACGCTACTGCCGTGAGCAATGCGCTGCGCTTAGCTGTCCTGACAATCCGCGAAGGCTGCGGGCTGCAGGTCTCCCGTACTGACGGTGCGGTGTGCAGCATCCATACTGAAGAAGCGGTCTACGGCTTCCATCACCTGTTCGCCCTGCTTTGCCTCGAAGATGCTCCGTCTCAGCGTGCTGCCGCCGGGAATGCCGTGCGTAAACCAGCTGGCAAACTGCTTCATTTTGCCAATCACGTCGCGACGGGCGCTTTCGCGATCGCGAGCCTGGTGGCGCAGGCGGTTGTGCGCGGCCAGTTCGGCTGGGTTGAGCGTCTCCAGGTCGATGTCGGCAGGCACTTCAATCTCGGGGTGCTCCTGCTCCATTTCCGCGAACAGCATGGTGAAGTAGGTGCGGATCATGCGATAGCGATCCTGTTCGGACGCGACATCGTAAGTGCCATTGCCGGTCAGCGCGCGAGTGGCGGTGTACTGGGCAATCTGGCGAAAAATCCAAGGGTTCGCGGGTGCGGCGCGACCGATCATCACGGCGTCGCAGCCAGTCTGCGCGACCATGTTGGCTGCGTCCTGCGGGGTGCGCACGTCGCCATTACCAATCACGGGAATGCGCACGGCATCTTTCACCGCCGCGATGTACTCCCAGCGAGCGTTGCCGGTGTAGCCCTGCTCACGTGTGCGGGCGTGCAGGGCCACGGCGTTCAAGCCGCAGTCTTCGGCCATCTTCGCCAGCGGCACGCAGACCAGCGACTTGTCGCTCCAGCCCATTCGGAATTTGACCGTGAAGGGGATGGTCACAGCGGCGCGCACGCGCTCAAAGATGGTTTGGATATGCGGCAGGTCGCGCAGCAAACCGCTGCCGCCGTTGCAACTGACGACGCGCTTCGCCGGGCAGCCCAGGTTCAAGTCGACGATGTCGAAACCTGCGTCCTGGCAGATGCGTGCGCTGTCCGCCAGCGTCTCCGGGTTCGAGCCGAAAATCTGTGCGGAGATAGGGTGCTCGTCGTCGTAGTAAGTCAGGTAGCGCTTCCGCTTGGTCTCGCGCATGCGGGAGAGGCCGTCGGCAGAGGTGAACTCCGTCATGATGAGGCCGCAGCCGGACTGCTGGTTGCTGGCGGACTGCTCCACGTCTGTACTGCTGCTATCCGTCGAGAATAGGGAAGCGTTCTTGATGAAGCGGCGGAAGACCGTGTCTGTCACACCGGCCATGGGTGCCAGTACCGTCGCAGGGGCAATGCGCACGTTGCCGATGGTGAAGTCTGCCGGAACGGCAGCGGGCATGGCCGCAGGTGGGTGATCGATCACGGCTGCGGCGTAGTCTTCCCAATCTTTTTTCATGCAATCTCTTCACGTCAGCAAAAAGCCCCCGGTAGAGACCGGAGGCTTCTGCTGGTTTTGCTTAATAGTTACTTGGTTGCAGCAGCCACGGAGGAGTCGCTCTTGGCGAACTTGCGCTTGAAGCGCTCGATGCGGCCTGCGGTGTCGATGACCTTGCTCTTGCCGGTGTAAAAAGGGTGGCAAACCGAGCAGATTTCGAGCAGGATGTCGCCCTTATGCGTGGAGCGGGTTTCAAAGGTGTTGCCACAGGCGCACTTGACGTTGGTGGCGTTGTAGTTGGGGTGAATTCCTTGCTTCGGCATGGTTCCGATCTCAATTCTGTCTGAATTAGCCGTCCCGGCTCACGGTTCGCTTGCAGCGGTCTGTTCACGCCACATCGATGTTCCCGTCGCTTTACCGTTTGCGGCCCTGCCACTCATACTGGCACCCATTGGATGCAGCAACTGCGACAATCTCTTCATACTAAATGCGCCCTCGGGATACAGGCAATGGATCAGCCTGGCTGAGCCTGATTTCTGCGTGCCGAGGTGAACAGGCGTAGTATTCCGGGACGGGAGGCTACTCTATGCAGACGAAGAAATACTCTCCATTGGTTCTTGCACTCGCTCTGACGGTGGGCAGCCACATCGCTGGTGCACAGACTACGGCCACAGGCCAGGTTGTGGCTCCGGGTACCCAGCCGCGAAAGCCGGCCGCAAACCCTTGCAACACCACAGACACGACCGCCGCGGTTTCCAGCACCAATGATGCGAACTGCCTGGAAACCTCGCCGGGCTTTGCTGTGCCGGGAGTTGGCAAGGCAGCGGCAGAACGGCCACGCAATGTCGTGGCTTTTGTGCGCGTCGATACCGTTATTCCAAGGCCACCCGTAGCGATGCCCGACGGGGATAGCTTCAGCGTGGTCGGCAGCGCGACGCTGGTGAAAGTGCACCGGTCTGAACTGGCAGATTGTCTCGCCACCGGCAAGCGCATTAGCGCGCGTTCCAGTGCGTCGACCTCCACTACCTGTCTGGACCACAAAGGCGAACTGCTCGCCTATCAGGAGTGCAAAACCGGTGGAGGCGACTGCATCGTGGTGACGCCGCAGGACATCAGCAAACAGCAGGAGAGCAGCAAGACCCCGTGAGCACATCGAATCAACTTGGATTTCCCGGCGAACTCGAGGGTGTGTGCCCCCGCTGTGAAGGACAGGGCATGCGCATTGTGGAGGACGCCGCAGGTCGGCGTTCTGCCGTGCCGTGTGTCTGCCGCGCGCAGCGCCGGTCCCGCAGGGTCCTGACGCAGGCGCGCATTCCCCGCCGCTACGAACATTGCACGCTGGATTCGTTCGAGCCGTCGTTCGGTGGCGGCAGCAACCGGAGCCTGAGCCGCGCGCTGATGGCAGCTCGCAAGTTTGTCGCCGACTACCCACTTGAGACGGATGGTACGGGTCTTCTTTTGACAGGGTCGATCGGTGTCGGCAAGACCCATCTGGCGGTTGGTATGTTGCAGGCGCTGGTAGAAGAGCGGGGCGCAAGCGGCCTGTTCTACGACTACCGTGAGCTGCTGAAACAGGTGCAAAACAGCTATAACCCACGGGTTGCCTCGACAGAACTCGAGATTTTGGCCCCTGTCTTCGACGCGGAGGTACTGGTGCTGGATGAGATTGGCGCGTCCAAGCCCACGGACTGGGTTTGGGATACGGTGGCACATATCCTGAACACACGCTACAACGACAAGCGCACCACCATCATCACGACCAATTATGCGAACCTGCCTCCGCTGGGAAGCACTACCGAGAACGCCGGTAGCCAGGCCCGTGCGGCCATGCGCGAAGAAACGCTGGGCGATCGCATTGGTGAGCGCATGCGGTCCCGCCTGCAAGAAATGTGCAGCCTGGTTGAAATGAAGGGCGACGATTTTCGCCAAAAGGTGAAGCGCGCGTCCTTTGGGTAGACGAGCGGATTAGAAACTGAGCAGGCCCATCAGAAGCAGCAGGGCACAGCCACAGGCAGAAATGCGGTAAGTCCAGTCATGAACGTGGGCAGCACGCATGGAGGCTCCTTGCAGCACCCAAGGGGAAGTTCAGGCACGGGTGGCTGCATTCCTGAACTATGACATGGGCCCGCGCGCCTGACGTGAAGTCTGTGTCAATCAACCGGGAGTAGACTCCCAAAATGAAACCCAGCGGCAAAGAAGTCACCCTTCTCCCATCGGAGCCGGAAAGCTCCGTCTCCATACGTACGTGGATGGTCGCTGCCTTTGCCATCCTGCTGGTTGCGGGCATTGCGGCGATGGCTACACTTCATCGTTCCTCTGCAAGGGCGGGAGAAGTGCGAGGCGCGGACGGGTACGCACCGTCGCTTCCCATTACAAGCGTTCAAATGTCTGAAGCCACAAATGGGACGGGTGGCAAGGCCACGTATGTGGATGGAACTGTGGCAAACACTGGCGGCAGAACGCTGACCGGTGCTCTGGCCCAGGTCACGTTTCACACCGCAGATGGCGCGGCACCCTATCGGGAGATCGTACCGCTGGCTCTCATCCGCACTCGGGAGCCGTACGTGGATCTGCAGCCCCTTGGAGCCTCTCCGCTGGCACCTTCCCAGACTCGTGAGTTCCGGCTGATCTTCGAATCCGTCCCGTCGAATTGGGATAGCAAGCCGCCCGAGATCCAGGTCATTCACACCGACTTGAAGTAGTCCTCGGTAAGGAGGAGCACTGAACGAATTGCTTCTATGCGGAAGAATTTTCCTTCCTCAAAGCAGGCGGCCAGTTCTCTCCGGTCCGTCTTTCTGGTCTAAACCGCTCATTCGGCGAAGTTTACCTTCGAGCGCTAGTTTGGCATGGGCCTTGCTCTACGGAGATGTATAGCAAGACTGCGTTTCCTCCCGGAAAGAGTCGTGGAATACCTGTGCTAAGGAGTACTTGCATGATGAAGTCGAACAAAGTGAAGAAGGTTATGGTTGTTGGATCGTCAGCCTTTCTGATGGCGGGTCTGCTCTCACTCCCCGCCCACGCCCAGGCGGGTTCCAGCGCAACTGCTCCGGCAGCGACTGCAAAGCAGGATGCAGCAGATAACGGTACCTACTCCACCGGCCAGCCGCTTCAGATGCAGAGCAAGGAAGGCTTCTGGGGACACATGAACCCCCTGGCGCGTAAGAAGTGGGTAAAGCGCCAGATGGACCCCGTGCGCGACCGTGTGAATGAGCTTGATCAGCTACAGGCAAAGAACGCAAACGACATTCGTGACGTGGACACCCGCGCTACGGCAGGCATCAAGAAGGCGAACGACGCCGCCACGCTGGCTGACCAGCATGCGCTGGATGCGAGCCGACGTGCTGATTCTGCCAATGGCACCGCGACTGCCGCTTCCACACGCACCGACGCCCTGCACGGCACTGTAAGCAATCTGGACCAGTACCAAACCGTCGATTCAACACCGGTGCTGTTCGCCGCAGGTCGCACCACGCTTGGCAGCAAGGCACGTGCGGAGCTTGATGGTATGGCCACGAGACTTGCTTCCGAGAAGGGCTACATCATTGAAGTGCAGGGCTACAGCCGTAGTGGTGTTGCGACCTCGCAGGCGATGGCCGACTCGGTTGTTCGCTACCTTGTAACCGAACATCAAGTGCCTGTTTATCGCATCTACCGTTCGGGCTTGGGTAAGGCAACCAGCGCCACGGCTGACGGTCAGAAAGCAATCAGCAACGGTGTGCGTGTGACCCTGTTGCACAACAGCCTGGCAAACATGAGCAATCCCACAACTGCCAGCGCAGGCGCGCCCGCAGGGGCCTCCATGTAGCAAGGGCGAAACGGATTCAGGCCGCAGATCATCGCGGCCGCAAGATTGGCGGGAACACCCGTCAGAACAACTCTCCTAAGCAGAGAGAACCAAGGCAGATTGGCCCTCCTCGCGGAGGGCCGTTTTTTTGTCTGCCTGACGCTGTTTACTGGGTTACGCCAAGAGCACGTCCCAGCAGGTAGAACAGTTCGGTCTGGTTGGTCACGCCAAGTACGTTTGCTGCCTGAGGTCCCTGGGCTGCAATGCGGACCTGGGTGCCGGTGTGGCTCTGCGATGAGCCAACCGGCTGGCTGGCGTAGGAAACAACCATGGTGCCGTTGTCACGCGTGCGAATGGCGCTGAAGGCACCAGGCTGTGCGGGCGACGTCGGTGGCTCAATGATCTGTGAGGTGTGTCCGTGATCCGCTGTGACGACCACCAGCGTGTCCGGATTTTGACGGGCGTAGTCAAGCCCTGCAGCAATCGCGGCATCGAATGCGATCGTTTCGCCGATCTGCTGGCAGGGGCTGGAAACATGGTCCTGCTTGTCGATAGACGCACCCTCGACCTGCAGGAAGAAGCCCGTCTGCTTGCCCTTGTTGGACTGGTCCAGCAGGAACAGCGCACGCTTGGTCATGTCTTCCAGGCTGGGCTGGTTACCGGGACGCACACCCTCGGTGCAGGTCTGGGGACCGCTGCCGGGGTAGGGCTGGGCGACAATGCCGCCAAACTCCAGGTCCATGTTGATGGGCGCGAACAAACCAAGAACAGGTACGTTCGGGGCGGTGTTCTGCAGATCGCTCGACGTGCGGATCAACTGGTAGCCTAACGCCGTGGCCTGGGCAAGTACGGTCTGACCGGCGAACTGACCACCGTCGTTGGTTTCTGCAAAGCGGCTGTATCCGCCGCCCATCAGAACATCGACCTTGTGATCCACTTCCTGCTCGGCAATGGAACCCGGGCCACCAGCAGACTTCTTGTAGACCGCGCAGCTGCGCATGTCGGATGGGCCGTAGCAGCCGCGATCGTTTACGTGCGACGCAAGAACGGCAGGCGTGGCGTCGGTCAGGTCCGCCGTGGTGACGTCGCCGGTGGCAAAGCCGGCGCGCTGCGCAAGCTCAAGAATCGTGGTCAGCGGCGCAACGTTGGTCGAACCCGCGACGGTCGAGATGCGACCATTGCTCGTCTTCACGCCGGTCGCCCAACCCGTGCCGGATGCTGCGGAGTCGGTCACAAAGTTTGGGACGTCAGGATTGCTCTCCTGCAGGGCATAGGTGGTATACGCACCTGTTAGTGGCAGGGTATCCATTGCCAGGCGGCCGTTGGGTCCCAGGCGATAGTTGCGGCCAATCGTGATTTCGGAATCGCCCATACCGTCACCAAGGAACAGAATGACGTGCTTGGCTTTGCCGCCCTGAATGGCTGCGCGGAGAATCTCGGTGCGATCCTGATTGGTGGTCTCACGCAAAGACCGCTGCGCTGGAGAGATAGCTGTGCAAAGGCAAACGCAAGCCAATGCAATCGACGTCACTGTGGAACGCTTCATGTCGTGCTCCTGGGATCTGGGAGGTTCTTACCAGGAGACTAGTGGCGTACTTTGACGTGATGATGATTGCTGGATGAAGCCGCGGTGAACTGATCAGCGAACTGTGACCTGGGTGAAGCCTAGGCCACGCAGCAGGCTCTCCATGCTGTTCCTCGCATTCCCACGCGCCGTATCCAAAATGCCATCCTTGGTAGCGGCCTGCAGAATCTGGGTCTCGGCGACCGCTCGGGTATCGCTCTCAAGGCTTGGGTCCGCCTGTGTCAGCAGGCCGGTGGTGCGTGCAAAGACGCGTGTTCTGCCGCTATCGATGCGGGTCGTAAACACCTGTGACGGTGGCAATTCCAAGGTGACAGAGTGGCCGGTCACCTGCACCGATTCTGGTTTCAGCTGCGACAGGTCTACGCCGGCAATCACCTGCCCATGCACCACCAGAAGCAATCGATCGCCAAACAGCAAGTCTGGCAGGACCGTGTTGGTGTGCTTGCCCTCAACGACTGTATCAACGGAGTAGCTCACCGTCTCCAGGCGGTTGAGGCGCTGGATCTGGTTCACGACGTCCGGGGCTGAGGTGAAGTTCTCCTGGCCGCTCAGAAGCAGGCTTGCAAGGCGCCCGGTCATGCCGCTGCGACCGGCATGCCGCAGAAGCATCACAGCGCCGACGACTCCAAAGACGAAGAACAGCAAGATCGCTAGAAAAACGGTGCCGAAGCGGCTGCGTGGGCGAGCGTTGACGGCAGCAATACGCTGCTGCCGTGCAACTTCATACTGCCGGTCACGCTCCGCGCCGGGCTGGGTTGGTTCAGGAGCCATACTGCGTTGAGATGCACGGGCAGACGTTGCGCTGCTTCGCTGGTCGCTGGGCATCTACTCCGCTGCAAGTGCTTCGAACGAAGCCTGGCTCAGCGCCCGTCCGCGGCCCATGCGGTTCCGGTAGCTGGCCGCCACAAACTCGCGGAAC
>JBPBPZ010000046.1:0-25522 GCA_050954525.1 Janthinobacterium lividum | reverse complement strand
TCCTCTGCCCAACCGCCGGTCTCACGAATCATGCGGGAAGCAAAGGGACCGTCTGCGGGATTGCCAATCGCCAGCGACCTCGCGATCGTGTTTGGTCGCTGTGGGGTAATGGTTTCTGTGTTGTTCTTGACTGCCTGCGTAATGGGAGAGCAGCCGGTAGCCTGCGCACCAAAGAAGCGCACGTGCTTCTTTTCAACCAAGCCAAGATAGATTAGTTCGTCGAACGCTTTTTTGATCTTGCGGATCAGCGAACCACCGGCCATCGGTACGACCACATTGTCCGGCAGCCGCCATCCAAGTTGCTCGGCGATCTCGTAACCCACCGACTTGGATCCTTCGGCGTAGTAAGGCCGGAGGTTCACGTTCACGAAGCCCCAGTTGTACTGGTCTGCAATTAAGGAGCAGAGACGGTTCACATGATCGTAGTTGCCATCGATCCGAACCAGGCGGGCACCGTAGATGAGGGTGTTGAGGATCTTCGCGGGCTCTAGGTCGGCGGGGACCAGAATGCACGCTTTAAGGCCCAATCGAGCCGACTGCGCCGCGACTGAATTGGCCAGATTGCCCGTTGAGGAGCAGCCGACCACATCGAAACCGAAGGCGCGTGCGTTGGCGAGTGCAACCGCCACCACACGGTCCTTGAACGAAAGCGTCGGAAAGCAGACGGCGTCGTTCTTCACGTAGAGGTTCGTCGACCCGAGTCGCTTGCCGAGGTTTTTCGCGGGAACCAGCGGCGTGAGACCTACTGGCAGGTCAGGCTCGAAACCTTCTGGAATGGGCAGCAGACCGCGATAGCGCCACATGTTGGCCGGCCCAGCCTCGATGTTCTTACGCGTGAAAATGCTGCGCGCGGCTTCAAGGTCGTAACGCACTTCCAGAGGCGTAAACGACTCGTCGCAGATGGATAGCGGCTGATTGCCGTAACTTTTTCCCGACTCTTTTGAATAAAGCTCGTACGGTGTACACGCAGACGAGACAGACGCCATGATTCCTTCTCCCGAGTGGAAGAGGATTGCGATCTGCGACGCTCTGCTGAGAACACGATGGGCGCGCGAGCGCACCAGCGGGAAGGAAGCCTGATTAGACGGTCATACTGCTGTTCCACCTTACGATGGTGCCGTATCCCGAATCTCATGTTCCCTGATGCCTGCAGACTACACAGGAACCCAATCAGGAGAGAGGTGACACCGGTACAGACCTCGTCCGGTTGTCGTGGCGTCGCAGGGCTCGTCCCTCAGCCACTCTTCATGAAACTCAAACCAGTGTGGACAACATCCGCACGGGTTGATGCCTTGTTGTAGCACGCTGCCCGACACAAAGCAACATGGCTAAGGCTTGCGCTTCACTGCCTGCTTACGGGCTGACTTGGCAGGCGCAGTGTTGCTGACGAACTGCTTCCCTGCTGCCGAGCCCTTCAATTTCTTCGCGTCAGTAGAGGCCTGTTGAGCCGGCGTCAACTGGTCCCAGGCTGCCTCTGGCAGGTAGCGGTGCATGCCATCGTCCTGCTTCGCTGGCGAACCATCTTTCGTGGTCCAATGTTCCTCGCCCCAGGTTTCCAAGCTGTGTTGCGTCTCGTCCTGGCCGCCTTTGTAGCCACCACCTTCAGCTTCATACTGGTGGGCCACCATCTGCGCTTTGCGGGCACTCCACTGGCCCGGGTTTGCGCCCTTGTCACCAGCCATGATGGCTTCTTTTATGCGCTCGCGCAGATCTGGGTCGGTGTACTTCTGGTCCGCGGAACGACCCTGGGTGGCCTTTTTCGCAGGCTTCTTTACGGCCTTGGCTGGTACACGCTTCTTGGGACCGGCTGCGCCGGCAGATTGACTGGAAGAACTCTTTTTCGCGGTCATGTCATGCTCCGAAGTCTTTTCAGCTTCAGATGCAGACCACTAGGAGGGGCGCAACATGCCATTTACGCCCGAAACGAAACGCTGTGGGTCGAACTCCGTGCGCAGGATCTCGTCCGGACAATCGGTCATGATTGCAACCCGCCAGTTACACACAAATGCGACCAATTGGTGCGGCTGAGCAGTCTTGATCTCGCTGCACATGTCTTCGGCGTCGGCAATCTTGTGCTCACCTTCCACATCGATCAGAACCAGATCGTAGGGCTTCCCCCAGAACAGGGAGAGCCCTTCCTTGGTGGAGAGCGTGGAATCGACACCGAAGCCGGAAAGTCGAAGTATTTGATCCCGCAACGGCCGTAACATCTCGCGGGCACAAATGTGCAGAATGGTTTTTGCGTTTGGATCTTGCGGAAAAAGCGACATGGATCGGCTGTTTGCGACCTTCCGGATATGTCCGCCAGCTCCTGCTCGCAGCGCACGCGGTGAATCAAGTGTAGCCGACAAGACGCCCACGATGCGTCGCAATCACTAGGGGAATTCGTTACAAGTGCCGGCTTCTGGCGGGTGCCTTGCGCCGTCTGCCATTCGGTATCATCGAATCCTAGAAGCGGACTTTCTCGCCGTGCCGCAGCGCGTTCACTCGCCGCAGCAAGTTCGGCAGAGTGTTAGCAGTTGAGGAACCATGACGCGCCCCTATACACACGCTCTCGAAAAAGTCCTGGAACAACGCATCGCCATCATTGACGGTGCCATGGGAACCACCATCCGCAGCTATGGCATGACTGAAAGCGATATGCGTGGTGACAGGTTCAAGGACGCAGACAAGGATCTGCTAAACAACGGAGATCTGTTCTCGCTGACGCAGCCGGACATGATCTGCGATATCCACCGGCGTTTCCTCGAGGCTGGTGCAGACATCATTGAGACAAATACCTTCAGTGCAACCGGCATAGCCCAGAGCGAGTTCTTTGTCGAAGACCCTCGGGAGACTGGTGGAAGAAAGGATCCTGCCTTCTACCAGGGCATCCTGGAAGATCAGTTCCTCAACGATCTTGCGTGGGAGATCAACGAACAATCCGCGAAGCAATGCAGGGAATGGGCGGACCGGGTGGGGAATGCCACGGGGCGGCAGCGTTTTGTGGCGGGTGCGATCGGGCCGCTCACAGTGTCGCTATCGAACTCGCCGGATGCCGACGACCCCGGCTTCCGCGTGGTGACCTTTGACCAGGTGAAGAACGCCTACGTGCACCAGATCAATGCGCTGCTCGCCGGTGGATCGGACCTGTTGCTGGTCGAGACTATCTTCGACTCGCTAAATGCAAAAGCGGCCCTGGTTGCCATTCGTGAAGTTTTCGATGCGACTGGCAAAGAGGTTCCGGTGATGGTGTCCGCCGCTGTGGGCCGTGGTGGCGAAACCATGATTTCGGCGCAGACGATCGAGGCCTTTTGGACAGCCATGAAGCACGTCAGGCCGATGTCCATCGGCTTGAATTGCTCGCTGGGGCCTGACCTTATGTATCCATTCCTTTCAGAGCTGTCGCAAAAAGCAGACGTGGCGGTGTCCTGCTACCCGAACGCAGGTTTGCCGAATCCACTGTCACCCACCGGCTTCGATCTTGAGCCAGACGACATGGCCCGCTACCTTGGCGAGTTTGCGCAAGGCGGTCTGATCAACATCGCCGGGGGCTGCTGCGGCAACACGCCGGACCATATTGCGGCGATTGCAAAAGCCTTGGAACATCGGGAACCACGGCCACTGCATAGGCTGGCGGCATGAGTACTTTACCGCCGACCCCTGCTCTTCAGGTCAAGCCCCTGCGTCTTTCCGGCTCGCAGCCGTTCACGCAGCAGCCTGGCGTCTTCATTATGCTGGGCGAGCGCACGAACGTCGCCGGGTCCCCAAAGTTTGCAAAGCTTATCAAGGAAGGCAAGTACGAAGAAGCCGTCAGCGTTGCGCGCCAACAGGTAGAGAACGGCGCCAATGTCATCGACATCTGCATGGATGAAGGGATGATCGACGGCGTCGCCGCCATGACCCGCTACCTGCAACTGCTTGGCAGCGAGCCGGAAGTGGCGAAGGTCCCCTTCATGGTCGACTCCTCCAAGTGGGAGGTAATCGAAGCAGGGCTAAAGTGCCTGCAGGGCAAGGGCATCGTGAACTCGATCTCGCTGAAGGAAGGCGAGGAGAAGTTCCGCGAGAACGCGCGACGTGTGTTGAAGTATGGCGCGGCCGTGGTGGTCATGGCCTTTGACGAGCAGGGGCAGGCTGCAACCTACGAAGACAAGGTTCGTATCTGCACCCGAGCCTACCGCCTGTTGGTGGACGAGATCGGGTTTCCTCCGGAAGACATCATCTTCGACCCCAACATCCTCACCGTCGCCACCGGCATGGAGGAGCACAACAACTACGCGCTGGACTTCATCAACGCCACACGCTGGATTAAGACGAACCTGCCGCATGCCAAGGTCAGCGGCGGCGTTTCTAACATCTCGTTCAGCTTTCGCGGCAACAACAAGGTGCGCGAGGCCATGCACTCGGCCTTCCTGTACCACGCCATTGGCGCGGGTATGGACATGGGCATCGTCAACGCGGGCATGCTCGAGGTGTACGAGGAGATCGAACCGGAACTGAAGGTGCTGGTTGAAGACGTCCTGCTAAACCGCCGCCCGGATGCCACCGAACGCCTGGTCGATTACGGGGAGAAGCTGAAGGCGGAGGGCGCAGGCGGTGTAGTCAAGGATGAGAAGAAGGCTGAAGAGTGGCGTAACGGCACGGTTGAAGAGCGGCTCTCGCACTCACTGGTGAAAGGCATCGACGCCTACATCGACATCGACACCGAAGAAGCACGTGCCAAGCTGGGCCGCCCCCTTCTGGTGATTGAAGGTCCATTGATGGACGGCATGGGCGTTGTGGGAGACCTGTTCGGCGCGGGCAAGATGTTTCTGCCGCAGGTGGTGAAGTCGGCACGCGTGATGAAAAAGGCCGTCGCTTACCTGACGCCCTACATGGAGGAGGAAAAGGCCGCCATGGCCGCGCGCGGAGAAGTCGTGAAGGCACAGGGCAAGATCGTGCTGGCGACAGTCAAAGGAGACGTTCACGATATCGGCAAGAACATCGTGGGCGTGGTGCTGGCCTGCAACAACTATGAAGTGATCGACATGGGCGTGATGGTGCCTGCGGAAAAGATCTTGGAACGCGCAAAAGCCGAGAACGCGGACCTGATCGGCCTCAGCGGTTTAATTACACCGTCGCTCGACGAGATGGTGCATGTCGCACGCGAAATGCAGCGACAGGGCTTCACCATTCCACTGCTGATCGGCGGTGCCACGACAAGCCGCGCCCACACGGCGATCAAAATAGCGCCGCACTACAACGAACCGGTCGTACACGTAACAGACGCCAGCCGCGCAGTTCCCGTAACCACCAGCCTGCTGAGTGAGGACAACCGGGCGGCCTTTGTGGACCAGCATCAGGCAGAGTACGCGGCCGTCCGCAAAGCGCATCTGGCTCCAAAGCAGCAACTGACACCCATCGATGTCGCTCGCAAAAGGCGCACGCCCATCACGTGGCGGGCGGAAGACATCGCAAAGCCGGATTTTCTTGGCGTGCGTGTTCTGCGCGAGTTCCCGCTCAGCACGCTGCGCGAGTTCATCGACTGGTCGCCCTTCTTCCATACCTGGGGTCTCAAGGGCCTCTACCCACGCATTCTGGACGACGAGCGCCAGGGCGAGCAGGCCAGGCAGATCTTCGCGGATGCAAACACAATGCTCGACCGCATTGTGAAGGAAAAGCTGCTCACCGCGCACGGCGTGTACGGCTTCTTCGCAGCAAATGCGGTCGGCGATGACGTGGAACTGTATCCCGACGAGTCGCGCAGCGAGTCAGTGGACCGCTTCCACTTCCTGCGGCAGCAGGCCAACCGCGAAGGCAACGAGCCGTGCCGCTCCCTGGCCGACTTTATCGCTCCCAAGGAAACAGGCCTACCCGATACCATCGGTGCCTTTGCCGTGACGACGGGAATCGGGTTGAAGGAACTTGGCGACAGCTTCAAGGCGAAGCACGATGACTACAGCGCCATCATGGCGGAGGCGGTCGCGGATCGACTCGCGGAAGCGTTTGCAGAATGCCTGCACAAGTGCGTCCGTGAAGAGTGGGGTTTCGGTCGCACAGAGAACCTGACCACGACCCAGATCATCAGCGAGAAGTACCGCGGCATTCGGCCTGCTCCCGGGTACCCCGCCTGCCCCGATCACACGGAGAAAGGCACCATCTGGAAGCTGTTGAATGTGCAGGAAAACACAGGCATGGTCATCACCGAGTCATTCGCCATGTGGCCTGGATCCAGTGTCAGCGGCATCTACTTCGCGCACCCCGAATCCCGCTTCTTTAGCCTGGGCAAAATTGACAAGGACCAGGTGCAGGACTACCAGCGACGTAAGGGTATGAACCTGCACGACGTGGAGCGCTGGCTGGGACCAAACCTGAACTACGATCCGGAGGATGATCCCAGCGTGCGCGTGCGCGGCTAGAGGACCGCGGCAGAATCAGGTATGCCGCGCCCTTGCAGCATGTGCCGCATGTCCGGGTCACGGCCCGCCCAGGCGCGGTACAGTTCCGCAGGGTCGGCAGTGTTGCCGCGCGACAGCACCATCTCACGCAGCCGGTCGCCGTTAGCGCGGGTCAACCCACCATTAGTTTGAAACCATGCGTAGGCGTCACTGTCCAGCATTTCCGCCCACAGGTATGCGTAGTAGCCAGCAGCATAGCCACCGCCGAAGCTGTGTGAGAAATACGTGGAGCGGTACCGCGGCGGGACCAGCGGGACCGAAACACCGGCGCGCTTGAGTGCGGCCGCTTCAAAAGCGCTTGCATCCTGCAGTTCCGCATCCGGGCTCAGGGTGTGCCATTGCATATCAAGTTCGGCTGCTGCCAGAACCTCAGTCAGTGCATGGCCACCGTTGAAATTCTTCGTCGCCTTCAGCTTCGCCTGCAGTTCCTGCGGCATGGGCTCGCCCGTTTGCCAGTGCCTGGCGTAGTTCGCAAAGACAGCAGGGTAGCTCGCCCAGTGCTCGTTGAACTGCGAGGGGAATTCCACAAAGTCACGCGGCACACTGGTTCCCGACAGGCCGGGGTAGGTAGCTTCAGAAAACAGACCGTGCAGAGCATGGCCAAATTCGTGAAACAGCGTCTGCACCTCGTCAGAATCGAGCAGAGCCGGTTCTCCATCTGCAGGCCTGGTGTAGTTGCAGATATTGCATACGATGGGTGCCATGCCCAGCATCCTGGATTGCTGTACAAGTGAGGTCATCCAGGCGCCACCTCGCTTTGAATCCCGCTGGTAGAAGTCGCAGTACAGCAGCGCCAGGTGCGATCCATCCTCGTTGCTGACTTCGTAGACGATGACGTCCGGGTGCCAGGTGGGCAGGTCCGTCCGACACGCAAACGTAATGCCGTACAGCTCTGTTGCCGCGAACAGCACTCCGCCTTCGAACACACGGTTCAGTTCGAAGTATGGCTTGACCTCGTCTTCGCTCAGGTCATAGTTCTGCTTGCGTACCTGCTCCGCGTAGAAGGCCCAATCGTACGGGGCAAGTTCAAAGCCGGCATGCTGCTCTGTCAGCAGCGCCTGCATGGACGCTGCCTCTGCTTCCGCCCCCGCAATTGCTGCTGGAACCAGGTTGTCCAGAAAGCTGGTCGCGGCTGCCGGCGTACGCGCCATCTGGTCTGACAGCTTCCACGCGGCATAGTTCTCAAAGCCCAGCATGGACGCGCGTTGGGCACGCAACTGGGCCAGCCGCGCAATCATCTCTCGCGTATCGCGGTCATTGCCCTGTTCGGCGCGCGTCAGCGAGGCTTCCCACAACGCCCGCCGAGTCTCGCGATTCTTCAGCGAAGCTAGCATGGGCTGCTGGGTCGTGTTCTGAAGAGACAGGTAGTACCCGTCCAGATCACGGCTCTTTGCTGCTGCAGATGCCGCTTCGACTTCGGCTTCCGTTAGGCCGTCCAGCGCCTCTCGCATGGTGACATGCAGACCGCCTTCCTTCATGGCAGCCAGCACGCGGTTCTGAAACGCCGCTTGCAGTGTGGCCTGCTCCATGTTGAGCGCCTTCAGCCTGCTCTTGTCTGGTTCCGACAGCAAGGCACCCGACTTCACAAAGCCGTCATACGTCAGCTCCAGGAACCGTAGTGACTCCGAATCCAGCTGCAGCGAGCTGCGCTGCTCGTACACGCTTCGAATCTTCGCAAAGAGCCTCTCGTCCAGGTTGATCGCATCGTGGTGCGCTGCCAGGCGCGGAGCAATCTCCTGCTGTAGTTGCTGCAATGTCGGATTGGTGTGCGCTCCGGCAACGGCAAAGAACGCGTTCGCCACGCGGGAGAGCAACTCACCGCTTATCTCGAGTGCGACCAGCGTGTTCTCAAAGGTCGGCTCGCCGGCCCCGCTGACGATCTCATCCACTTCGGCGCGCTGCTGCCTCATGCCATGCTCGAACGCGGGCAGGTAGTGCTCGTCAAGAATGAGGTCGAACGGCGGCGCACTCCATGGGAGCGTACTTGGCCCAAAGAACGGGTTCTGATCATCAAAGGCTGCTTCGGGCGCGGCGCTTAACGCCGCATCAAGTAGTTCAGGTGTGCTCATATGCCTCGTCGGAAGGGTGTGTGACACTCTGCAAACGGAAAGGCGCAGCGCCGAAGCACCGCGCCTGTCCCAAAATCTAGTTACCTTTAGGAAAGCACTTCGGTGCGGTTCTGCTTCGATCCCGGCATCAACGGTGCAGGGGTCACTTCGACCAGCAGGTCTTCTTTGCGCATGACCAGGTTGGTCGCGTTCAGACTGGCCAGTTCAAAGCCGTGGCCGTGCGTAATCGCGTCGGTCGGGCAAGCTTCCACACAGTAGCCGCAGAAGATGCAGCGGTTGTAGTCGATGTTGTAGACCTTGGCATACCGTTCCGCAGAGGAGATGCGTTTCTCTTCCGTGTTCTCAGCCGCCTCAATATATATGCAGTTCGAAGGGCAAGCCGCCGCACAAAGGAAGCAGGCGACACATTTCTCCAGGCCGTTTTCATCGCGCTGCAACTGGTGCTTGCCGCGGAAACGCTCCTGAAAAATCGCCCCACGCATCGGGCCGGGGCCGTCAGGGTAGTTCTCTACCTCGGATGGCTGCAGCATTTCCTTGAAGGTGATGCCCATGCCCTTGGCGATGCCGGTGATGTTTTTAACGACTGACATAGGCTTGAGTATACGACGCGGCTCCGGTAGTGTTCAGGCATGAAGCGTCTGTTTCTCCCGGGCCTGTTCGCCATTTCCATGCTGTGGACGTATACCGCACCTGCACAGCAGCCCCCTGAAGTCCGCGCGTACGCATCGTGCTCCTTTCCGGACGGTTTGCAGGTGATAGACACTGCACCCATGCCAGGCGACGTCCATGCAAGGCCCGTACAGATTCACGGTGTTGCAGGCAGCGTCCCCCTGCTGGCAGGGCAGCGCGTTGTGTTTGGCTATGGCGGCATTCCCTACGCCAACGTCAAAGTCGAACAGTTGCCAGCCACAGCCTTTCCGGCGAATCGAAAGCTGCTGCTGGACGACTTCGCGGACATTGCAGCCTCCGACAAAGGCGTGGCTCGCGACGCCACCCGCAAGCCGACGCAGAGTGGATTTTCGATTGCTGGCCTGAATCGGAAGGAGCTGGAGGGAAGCACCCTGGGCATCTACCTGCTGATTGATGACCAGACCCACATCGCGGCAACCGTGTACCTGCTAAACGCCGATCCGGCCAAGCGCCACTTCAAAACCCTGGACGAGTACGCCCACCTTCGCGACACGTTCCTGTACAACTACACGCGGTGCGTTCGGAACAACCAGACAGGTAATACGTTCGGAGTCCCCAGGTAAGGCGCGCGACCTTGCGCCTAGGCGCTGCCGCTCGGGTGAAAGCTGCCCGCGCACAAAGAACAGCCGTCGCTCCTGCCGCGCGACGGCGTTCCGCCCTCTGGATATACTTGCTCGTCGGGGCCAACATTGAACTTCAGGAACTTACCGCTCCAAGGGTAGGAAAAGCTGTGATGCGTAGCTTGGACGCACCATAGGGGATGAGTTCAATCAACTCGTCAGGCTGGCTGGGACTGCCCGCCTCGAGCTTCAGCTTCTCTGGAACGGGCGCGGCTACTCCATCTTCCGAACGCCAGCTGTCCACAATGCGCGCTGGCACGGACAGGCGTACTGCGGGATTGGCAGCTGAGAATGGCGCACTTCCAATCGAAGATTCGTGAACGAACAAGTTACGGACGGATGCTTCATCGACACGCAAGGCGTAATTCCACTGCTGACGCGGAAACACCTGCCAGTCTGCTGTGATGCCACGATCTCGCAGCTTGACCCAATTTGTTCCAGGTGAAAACGAGAACACCAACGGGCCCCGGCTAATCGTGGCGGAGCCATGGTAGCCACGCGTCAACGTCGGCTGCATCGGCAACTCGAGTTCGACCACATCGCCTGACTTCCAGGTGCGGTTCACCTCGGCAAAGGTACCCGGCACAACGGCGCTGTCTACGGCCCTGCCGTTCACCGAGAGCACCGCCTGCTCTGCCCACTGCGGGATACGAAGCATCAGCGGAAAGCGAAGATCACCGCTGAGGTTCACCGTGATGCGGATGTTTTTGCGAAAGGGGTACTCCGTCTCCTCAATCAGGTGTACGTTCTGCCCGTTCATCTGCGTTCTTACTTCACAGGGCGCATAGATCGCAGCGACCAGGCCCCTACTATCCGCAGTCCGCATCCATAGGCTTGAGGTCAGCTTCGGCCAGCCCTGATGAAAGTTCGCGGTGCAACAGCCAAAATGAGGCTCCAGCCCATACAGATTCGACTCTGCGCTGTTGGTCGTCCAAGGCTTTGAGTTCAGGCTGCAGGAAATCTGGTTGGCTTGCTGATCGTACTGGTGCGCCCACATGTTGTCGGTGAAGGTCCCAGGCAATGCGTTATAAGCAATGCGCTCGATGCGGTCTGCAATGCCGGCTTCGCCGAACGTAGCCAGCGCAACTTCCATGGAGAACAAGGTTTCGACCACGGTGCACAGCTCTGTACCCTGGCTTGGGTTCAGACCTGCCAGATGCTCATCGCATGAGAACATGCCGTTCGGCTGCCCATGGAACCTGTCGAGCGCGCCCAACTGGCGGTAGTACGCCACTTTCTCTGCAGCATTGCCGCTAAGCCGGAATTGCACAGCAGCCGCCTTCAACGCCTGCCCATTGTTCACACCGTGCGTCTGCATACCTGCCGGCTTGTTGCCGCTTGGCGAGCGTGCATCCAGCAGATCGCGCGTAGTCGGAGTGGTGTACTTGAACTCTCGAAAGCTGGTGACCCAATCAAAGCCTTGCTGCTGAAGCAAGTGCGCAAGCTCCAGCAGCTTCGGATCTCTAGTGCGTGAGTACAGCCATTGAACAACATAGACTTCGTCCTGCCAGCGGTATTTTCCCCATTCCTGCAGTGGGCGTTCGGGCATGGCCGCTAGCTGATGGTGAAAGTACCGGGTCAGCACAGGAGTGACACGCGGGTCGCCCGTCGCGTCTTCGTACTGGGCCAGAGCCTTGACCATCACCATGCGCGGCCACCAGTCATCGTTCGATCCAGGGCCGATCATGCCGCTGGGCTGCTGATGATCGAGCGTCCAGTTGATGAAGCGCATCGCCTTGGCCTTCAGGACGGCATCTTCCAGTTGCCAGGCAAGTGGCACCAGGCCGTCAAGGAAGTACGGTCCGCGCTCCCAGCTTTCGCCTGTGCCGCCAAGCCAGCCGGAGTTGGATCCAACATCTGGCCAGAACTCGTCGAGGTGGCCACCCATGCCGTCTGCCTGAATCCGCAGTTGACGCCTAAGCCAGCCCACCGGGCGAATTTGGCCAAGGGCGAGCGGATGGAATGCGGCAGGCGCCAGCTTCGTCGGCATCGTGCCAACCTTACCGGGCTTCTCGCTGGATGCATGCGTCACCGTTGGCTTCGCTGCGTTGGCCACCAGAGTGCAGGCAGCAGACTGGACGAACTGGCGGCGAGTTACCCGAGACATAGAAGGGGTCTCCTAATCAGCGATTATCGAGTCGGGGCACGCGTGCCCCGAAACAGCGACACCAGCATCCTACAGAGTTCGCTGCCCAAGAGACTTTGGGAACCTACTTCTCAGAGGGCCAAAACCTTATCGGGTCCTGAAGTACGCTCAAAGTCAGTGACATCCACTTCGTGACTTATCGTCACCAACGAGAGAAAGGGCCCTGCAAGACAGGGCCCTTCTCTCGATGTGCTACTTCCGAGACACCAACGATTCCCTACCGGTACTTCATGTTCGTCAAATCCTCGATTAGTGAAGGACCGCTCGAATCCCACCCCAGAGTCTCGCGAGTCCACTTGCTGGACGCTGGCATGTCGAGGGCCGCGAAGTGGGCAAGCCAGGTGAAGTGCTCGGCAGCCTTGTCTTGATGGATTGAGAGGATCGGCACTCCCAGCCCCTTGCCGATGGTCTCTGCGATTTCCCGCAAGGCCACGCCTTCTTCCTGCACCGCGTGGTACACAGTTACGCCAGGACCGGTCTTATCAACGACGAGATTGTACAGGTGCACCACGTCAACAAGCGGAGCTGCTGCCCACCGGTTCGAGCCGTCGCCCACATAGGCTGATACCCCTTTCTGACGAGCTGTTTCAGTCAGGTATGGAACCAGACCCTGCTTGCGCGTGTCATGCACCTGGGGCAGGCGCACAATCGCGACATGAACGCCGCGCTCGGCAACGGCTCGCGCTGCAGCTTCCGGATTTCGCGGCAACGTACTGACCGGCGGAGCCGATTCCAGTCGCACATGGCCAGGCCCACTGTCCGCCAAGCCTGTACCTGAGGTCACCACCAGCAGTTTGCCCGGCTCAAGAGCGGAACCCATTGCGTCAATCGCGGCGCGCTCGTCCTGCCCGCCCTCGGCAAACTTCGACATATCGTCGTGGTTAAACGCGAGGTTCACCACCACATCCATGCCTTTGGCCCCGCTGTGCAGGCTTTCCAGGTCCTTCAGATTGCCGTAATGTACCTCGGCTCCAACGGCTCTTAGCTGCTGCGCACCCGCCTCGCTGCGCGTCAATCCGCGTACCTGGTGGCCTGCGGCAATCAGCTCCTTCACCAATTCAGTTCCGATAAAACCTGTTGCGCCCGTGACAAAGATCTGCATGCGATGTGTCTCCCTAATGAGTTGCCGGCGCGTAGAGAAGGTGCAGCGCCGAATAGCACCTGCTCCGACATGTAAACGGAGGCGGTCTCCGTTAATGAGATAAGAGGAGATCGTCTCCGGTTGCAAAAGTTTCTGCGAAACTTGAACCTATGCCGAAGCAGGCTCCTAAAAAGACAGCTGCACGCAAGCTCCGCACGGATGCGCAGCTTAACCGCGAGCGCATTCTGGATGCAGCGCGTGACGCCTTCACGCAACACGGCCCTGAGGCTACGCTGGATGACATTGCGCGCCGCGCAAAAGTTGGGCCGGGCACGCTTTACCGGCACTTCCCTACACGCGATGCCCTGATCGAAGCCGTCTTTCGCAGTCAGGTGGACAAGCTTACCGCAGCCGCAGACCACTACACCCTCTCCATGGACCCGGTTGAGGCCCTTCGAGCATGGATGTTTAAGTTCATTGACTACGTGGTGGGTAAGCTGGTGATCCTGCCGGCACTGGACTCTGTACCCGGAGGCTCGACACGGTTAATCGAGGGCACACGCAGCGTGATCCACGGCACTTTTCAGAGCATGGTGCAGCGCGCCGTGGATAGCGGCGACCTTCGTCCAGACACAAATGCGGACGATCTTTTTCGCGCCTTCGTTGGTGTGTTCCACACGACATCGTTACCGGGTTGGGAATCGAGTGCTCGCAGGATCGTGGGGATACTGATTGAGGCTTCTCTCCGCAGGGATTAGTACTGAACCTGCCTCGCGAGGAACGCAGTATATGGGCCTGCCCCGTATCGTCTTACTCGTGCAAATGGTTGGCACCGGTTAAATCTGTCATTGTCTCGACATAAGCCATGCCATGGCTCTCATAAACATGGCGTTCTGGATGGGACTGCTGAAGATCTTGTCACCGTGTCCCATATTTACGTATAGCATGCGGTAGCGGGTGTTGGTCCAGACCACTGGAATGTCGCCAGAGGTTAGCGTGTCCTTAAGTCCTATGGGGTAATTTCCGGGGTCGAGTGACATGAGTACATGGACGTCTTTGTTGTCGCGCGGATTGGGATACCAGCCATACCACTCGTTTGCGGGCGCAGTATAAGTCGTGCCCATCTGATGGGTAACAAGATTATTGGTGTCTTCTACTTTCAAAATGGCGGGCAGCGGCGGCCAGTTGTTGTTGCGAAAGACAGCGCCGCCCAAGAAATTAACAAACCAGGGCCAGTGAGTACTGCTGTCGTTGTAGGCCGAGGCATGGAAACCCAGCCAGGCACCACCGTGATCCATATATCTTTCGAATGCACTACGCTGGGCAGCCGTATGTGGCTGATCGTTGAGCCAGACGACGAGTTGGTCAGTATCCGTTGAGACTTGCAGCAGATCGTTCCAGTCCTGAGTCGCACGCCAGACATAATGTTCCTTTGCGGCGTCTTTCTGGAAGAAGTCGATTGCCTGATGAGCGAAGTCGACGTGGTCTTTCTCACCCTTGTCTGTGTAGAACGCGAGCACATGCCGAGTCTGCGCGTGGACCGAAAGCACAACAAGCGTAAGCAACAAGCAGAGAAGTCTCATCGCTTCGCTGCCAGGAGCAGATCTTCGCAACCCTGCAAAGATCTCGTGTTCCGAAGGTGGCTTTTCTCGCGTGTGGGCCCAAGTTGCACTAGAAGGGACTGCATGCCTCAGTGTCTCCAGGAGTGGCGCAGTGGGCGCCGCTCTCCCCTTTCGTGTTACACCATGCCTATGACCTTCGGCAAGTTACTTCCGAGCCTATGCCTTGTCATCGCGTCACCGATTGCAGCGCAGAAACCCGAGGGACGGGCGATCACACCGTTCGCAGTTCTTGCTGACTCGGCCAATCATGTGTTCTACGCCGTAGACACACCGAATAATCGCATTTTTGCCGTGGACGCGAACACGGGCACTGCTATACCGATCACCGTAGGCACTCGACCGATCGCGATGGCTCTGGACGCAGGTAGTCACAGGGTCTACGTGGTGAATGCAGGCAGCGGTGATGTTTCCGTGGTGGATACGGTGAGTCGTAAGGTGGTCGGGCAGCCGAAAACCGATCTCCATCCATATGCCATTGCAGTCGATCCGGAACTGCATCGTGTGTACGTTTCAAACACCTTTAGCAACAAGCTCACTGTGATCGACGGCACCACCAACGCTTCTCGGCAACTGCCACTGGGATCAAAGGACGCCCTGCTGTGTGATCCCATCCGGCACCAGCTTTACATGCTCGGGTATGAAGATGATGCTCTGCAGGTGCTTGATGAGGTGACGGAGAGTACAACGAGACGTCCTGCGACAAACCACTTGTGGAGTATGGCGCTCGACAAGGCCACGGGAGATATCAAGGTTGTAAGTGTGGGCAACGCCTCACTCTTGACCTTGCGGCTGAACAAACCTGCGCAGGCACAACCAGTCGGCGGCTTCCCATCTGCACTGGCTATCGATGATGAAGTCGCCGTGACTACAAATTACGCGGACGCAAGCATTTCCATCGTCCGCGGCACGAAGGTCAAAAGGGTTACAGTAGGAAGCCATCCTCAGGCAATTGCAGTCGACGCTCATCATCGCGCTTACGTCGCAAACACACACAGCGATTCGGTCAGCATCGTTAGTTTGAAAGCTGGCAAGGTCATCCAGGCGATCCCAGCGGGCAAGAACCCCTATGCCATAGCCGTGGATTTAGCGACCGGCACTTTCATCGTTGCTAACTATAACGTGGATGGCGGCGCAGCTTACACGGTACTGCGAGCTTCTCGGTAACCATGTGCCCGTGTGCTCTTAACAGCGCGGTCACCGCCTAGCGTGGGTGAGACGCAAGTTAGAGTTCCCCTCGCTTCATAAGGGTGACCGCGTGGTCGCAGGCTCGCGCTGTCATAGCCATGTAAGTGAGCGATGGGTTCTGGCAGGCCGATGAAGCCATGAACGATCCGTCGGTCACAAACAGATTTGCAACATCGTGTGCCTGGTTGTGCGCGTTCAGTACAGAGGTCTTCGGGTCGTGACCCATACGTGCGCTGCCCATTTCGTGAATACACTCGCCCGGTATCGAAGGCACTGTACTCATCTCGATGTCCTTGACTCCAGTTGCCTCGAGCATCTCAGCCGCGGTGACCTGCGCATCCTTGAAGATTGCGAGCTCATTAGCGCCCCACTTATGGTTGATCTTGATGGTCGGAATGCCCCACGCATCGACCTTGTCATGGTTCAGTTCCATGTAATTGCTGTGGTTGGGCAGGCACTCGCCCCATGCGCCAATAGTGATATGCCAGGGCCCTGGATCGCGTAGCATGTTTTTGAAGTCCGCACCAAACCCGGGCGTGTCTGTTCCGCGTGACCAGGTCTCTCGCGCAGCCCTGCCCTGAAATCCGTAGCCACGGACAAAGTCTGGCGACTTGTCATGGATGTTGCGGAAGCGCGGTATGTAAATGCCGTTTGGCCGATTGCCAAGCTGGACGCGATCTTCAAAGCCGGGCATCCGGCCCGTTGCGCCACTGTGAAAGATGTGGTCCATCAGGTTGTGGCCCAGCTCACCACTGGAGTTGGCGAGCCCGTTCGGAAACTCACTCGTTGCAGAGTTCATCAGGATGCGGGCTGATTCCAGCGTGGAAGCGCACAGGAAGATCAGCTTGGCGTGAAACTCCATGGTCTGCCGCGTATCGCCATCAATGACGCGGACGCCGGTGACGCGGCGCGTGGCAGGGTCAAAAATGAGGCTGTGCACCACGCTCATGGGTCGTAAGGTCAGCTTGCCGGTAGCCTGCGCCGCAGGCAGCGTGGAGTTGATGCTGCTGAAGTAAGAGCGGGTGATGCAGCCGTGGTCGCATGGTCCACATTGATGACATGCGTATCGGCCCTTGTGGTCTACCGTCAGGATGGCGGTCCGGCCCATGGTCACTCTGCGCTGCGGAAACTTTGCCTCGACCGCGTGCTTCATGGCAACTTCTGCGCAGTTCATTTCAAATGGAGGCAGAAACTTGCCATCGGGCAGGTTCGGCAGCCCCTCAGCCTGCCCACTGACACCAATAAAGTCTTCGACGTAGTCGTACCAGGGTTCTATGTCCTTGTAGCGAATGGGCCAGTCCACACCGTGCCCATCTTTGCTGTTCGCTTCGAAGTCCATCTCGCTAAATCGATAAGACTGCCGCCCCCACATAACGGAACGCCCGCCCACATGCCGTCCGCGCAGGAAAAGATAAGGCGCGTCAGGCGGAGTGGTGTATGGGTTATCCACATCGTTGACGAAGAACTTCGAGTTCCACTCGTCGCCAATATTGCGCTGCTTCGACTGGTAAACCTCTTCGTACTTTCGATCGCGCAAGCCACGGAACTTCACCTCCCAAACTGGCAGGTGGTCGACGTAGTCACGCTCGGGAATAATGGTCTGGCCCGCTTCGAGTACAAGCGTCTGCATGCCCTTCTCTGTTAGTTCCTTTGCTGCCCAACCGCCGCTCATGCCAGAGCCAATAACAATGGCGTCAAAGGCGTTTGTTTTCAACGTGACGAAGCTCAAGAGCGGGCCTCCGAAAGCGGTGCACAGGCGGCATGTTTCATGGGGATGATGGTCGCTCCAAGTTCCTTGGAGAAACCTACTTCTGAGGTGTAGTAGCCCACCAGCGTGAGGCGCTTGACCGTGTAGAAGAAGTTGGCTGGCGGTGCGGCCGCCTTGGCTTTCTTCGCCGCCTTCGCAGCGCGGGAATAGTTCATCGCCTCGCCGTCCCACTCCGTCATAAGTTGAACCTGTTGCGCACTGGCACATTGCACAAAGTTCTTCCCGAAGCGCTTCTTGCTGATGAGATCTACCTCCGCAAGGCCCTGCAGAAACCGATCCGTATCCGGCTTGTCGTACCAGTCGGTCAGGATCAGGTCGATGAATTCATTGACCTTCGTGCCTTTTGCTCCGGGGGTGGAAGTCTCTGGGATGATCAAGTCGCTGATGGTCACGACCGTGCGGTTCTGGTGTGCGTTCAGCGTTCTTAAACCCGGTATAGGACCGGCTTGTGCCCTCGCCTGCTGCAGTGATTGCAGCATCTCCAGCGGCATTGCAGAAACCACCGCAGTGGAGGTTAACAGCCGCAGCACTTCACGTCGTTGCATCATCCGGACCCTCAAAACTTAGGCGTAGCGTTCCCAAACTTACACATCACAGCGATCCACGGCCTGCAGCAGGGCTGCGTAGGGGTCGCCAAGCGGTTTGAACTCATGTGCAACGAAACCTTTGAATCCTGTTGCCGCGATGCCGCGCATGACGCCGTCCCACTGCACTTCCTGCATGTCGTTCAGGTCGTTGCGGCCTGGAACGCCGCCAGTGTGGAAGTGACCAATCCACTGGATGTTCTTAGTGATAGTGGCGATCAGATCGCCTTCCATAATTTGCATGTGGTAGATGTCGTACAGCAACTTGCAGTTGGGTGAGTTTACTTCTCCCATGACGTGCGCGCCCCACTCGGTATGGTCCGCCATGTAGTCCTTATGGTTCACCTTGCTGTTCAGAAGCTCCAGGCAGACGGTAATGTTCGCGTCTTCCAGCATCCTCTTCACCCGGTTCAACCCAACAATCGTGTTTTTTGCACCCTCTTCATCGGACATGCCGTTCCTGTTGCCGGAGAAGGTAATGAGGTTTGGAACTCCGGCCTTTACAGCGAGCGGGATGGTTTGCCGAAGTGCTGCCTCAATGTTTGCGTGGTTGGCGACGGAATTCAGACCGTCCTTGATGGTACCTGCGCCGGCATACCCCATGGCACAGGTAAGTCCATACTTCTTTGGGATCTTGAAGTCTGCGGGTTGCAAAAGGTCAATCCCCTGCAGGCCGATATGTGCGCCGTAGCGACAGAGTTCGTCCACACTAAGGCTCGGATACGGACCTTTACAGACCGATTGCCTAATACGTCCCTTGCGGACGAAGCGAGCATCACCGCTCGGCTTTTCGCTCTGCCCCGTCAGATCAGAAGGATTCGTGACCAGAGCGGCAAGGCCACCCTGCAGCATCGTTCGACGAGATAGCGACGACATGAGCAGTCCATCCTGGTTTGCGGAAGGTGACCGGATCGGCCAGGTGCCTGGTCAGAAGCAGGCCGCAACCCGGGGCAAAGAACACCGAGATACTATCTGCTGCGCACCAGAACAGACAAGCCGTGTGCCTACGAAGGAGCGCAGCAACCTTGGGCCTTGAAAGCAAGTAACGGCAAGCCAGCGTACTGGTTTGCCGTTGACAACTTGAGCGCTCCGATCTGTTCGGCCCTGTGTTTCGCGAAAGTGATATCTGAAAATCATGTCTTTTCCGCGATTGGATATCACCTTGAATTGATCCCAAGATCATCAGGTTCCGATAACGCACCTGGAGATTACCCCTCATGGTCCGTTCCGGTCGCCTCTTTTTCGCTTTGATTCTTTTTCTTAGTGCAGCGCTTGTTACGGGCATGCTTGGATGTGGCGGCGGTAAGCCAGCTGATCGGATCGTGATCACGGCCGACCGGACGCAGATCTCGGCAGGACAAACGGCGCAGCTCCAGGCGGTGGCCATCGACTTTCAGAATGCTAGTCGGGACGTTTCAGGCCAGGTTACATGGGCATCTTCCAATGTTTCTGTTGCCACGGTAAGTAGCAAGGGTGTACTTACCGGCTTGGTAGCTGGAACCGCGGACATCACAGCGACCGTACAAGGCCTCACGGGGCATTTCATCTGCACGGTTGGATCTCCGCTTGTAAGTGGCCTAACGCTTTCGCCCGCGGTTCCGAACGTGTATGTGGGAGGTAAGCAGAAGTTTACTGCAACCGCGACTTACGTGAACAACACAACGGGAGACGTTTCGCAGTCGGTGCAGTGGGCAGTGACGCCGCTCTCAGTCGCTGTGATCGACCAGACAGGACTGCTCACGGCACTTGCGCCCGGCAGCTTTACGCTAACCGCAACGCTTGGCGCGCAGACCACAACCCTGACCGGGACCGTTACCACTGCGCCTGTGATGTCGCTGGCATTGACGCCCGCAGTTCCAGTTCTTACAGGAGGTTCCAGCCTGCAGTTGATTGCGACCGCAACCTTTGCGGACGGTTCCACGCGGGACATCTCCAGCATGGTGAACTGGGTGTCCAGCGCTCCCGCGGTGCTTACCGTGGATGCGAATGGAAAGATCACGGCGAAGACTGTAACGGCACCAACCACCGTCACCATTCAGGCACAGCTTGGCACCACCAGCGCTTCCGTGTCTGTCCAAGTCAATCCGGGTGCCACTCTGCAGCAACTGTACGTAGTGCCCACAAGTAGCAGCGTCGCGAACGGAACAGCAGAACGGCATACAGCCCTCGCAGTCTACTCGGACGGGTCGCAAAAGGATGTGTCGCAGCAGGTAACGTGGAGCGTGGCGCAACCATCTGCCTCGGTCGTTCGCCGCTCCTTCGCACGTCTAGCAACGGCAAGCAGTGCTGTATCCGCCCAGGACGCTGCCGGTGCTTCATCCGTCGTGACAGTCGACGCAACGGGGCAAAGCTGGGCCATGGCACCCGGTACAGCGCTTCTGCAGGCAAGCCTGGAAACAATCCAGGCCAAGAGCGTCGTCATCGTCACGCCCGCAACGGTGGTATCGCTGAAGGCGTCTTCTACCGAACCTTTGCTGCAGGCAGGCGTTACCCAACCGCTGCAATTGACAGGAGTCTTCTCTGACGGAACGAGCCAGGACCTGACACTGAGCGCCAAGTGGCAGAGTGCCGATCCATCGATCGCCACAGTCGATCCCTCAACGGGAATCGCAACCGGCGTTGCTTCAGGCAAGGTTAACTTCACCGGCACATTCGCCGGGCAAACAGCCACCATCCAGCTCACGGTGTTACCGGCGAAGCTGGTATCTACAGTGATCAGTGTTCCGGATGCCGCTAGCCCAGTTGGCTTCCGTCAGCAACTTAGTTTGAGTGGCACCTACTCTGACGGCACCACGCATGACATCACATCACTCGCCACCTGGACATCCGCAGACGCTACCGTCCTTCCGGTCAGCAGTTCCGGTGTGGCGCAAGCCCTGCACAGCGGCGTCACCCAGGTGATTGCCACCGTTGGCAATCAAAGCGCCATCACGACCCTTGTCGTTGTGCCTGCGACTTTGAAGTCGCTCGCAATCCTGCCGCAAGCTCCGCGGTTTGCGCTTGGCACAACGCTTCCCTTTACAGCCATTGCGAGCTTCACCGACGGCATCAGTGTGGATGTAAGTGCCGATGCTATCTGGACTTCCAGCGACCCAACTGTGTTGACCATTAATGGGTCTGGAGTTGCAAAGAGCGGCAAAGTCGGAACGACAACCGTAACAGCGACTTTCCTGGGGCTGAGTCAAGTAAGCGCCGTGGTAGAAGTTACCGACGCGAAGCTTGTACGGCTCATCGTGAAACCGGGCACGGCGCAGATCGCAGCGATGACCGGAGCACATTACACCGCCACAGGTTTCTTCAGTGATGGCACCCTGCAGGATGTGACCTCTGACGTGAAGTGGACCTCTGCGGACATGAGCGTCGCAGTGCTGGATACCACTGGTCGCGCCCTGGGCATTGCTCAAGGTGACACCCAGGTCGTTGCTAGCTTGCTGGGCAGCCAGGCGTCTTCTTCCCTTACGGTCACAAACGCCACCTTACTTTCGGTGGCCTTGATCCCGGGCAACAGCAAGGTTCCACTTACTACCCTTCATCAGTACTCGATGCAGGGAATGTTCTCGGATGGTACGACCCAGATACTGAGCCATGGGCTTGTGTGGACTTCGCCCACGCCGACCATTTGCCCGGTGCATGAGCAGGGGCAGGTCGTAGGTCTGGGAGTCGGCGTAGGGGCTGTTACAGCACAACGTGGATACTTCAGTGCCACAACGCCAGTTACCGTTACGGATGCCACGCTCAAGTCCATTGCGCTCACACCGTCTACCAACACGCTGCATCAGTACCAGGGCCAGCAGCTAAGCTCCGTGGGTACCTTCTCGGACGGCTTCCAGGAAGACCTTTACCTGAACGCCGTATACACCTCCGCTGATACGTCCGTGGTGGTTCCGGTTGATGCCACCGGCATGGTTTTCGCTGCAGGCCTGGGTAAGTCGCAGATAACCTCCACCGTGGGCAATATCTCTTCCACCAGCAGCTTTACCGTGCTGGACGCCACACTTGCTTCCCTTGTAATTACCCCATCGAACCCTGTGCTGGTCAGCGGTACGCAGCAGCAGTTCACTGCAACCGGAACCTACATGGACGGAACAAGCGCGCCGTTCCCTTACGCTCAGTGGAGCAGTTCAAACCCGGCTGCAATCAGTGTGGACGCCAACGGTTTGGCGACTGTGCACCCGGTGTCTGCTGAAACGTCCGTCATCCTGACCGGACAAGCCGGAAACAAGACAACGACGACCAGCATCAAGGCCGAGCCCGCTGGTTACACGGCGTCGCCTTACACCTCGATCGTTATTACACCGTCTACCCCTCAAGTTGCAGCCGGCTCTACAACGAAGCTGACCGCGACCGCCACAACCCAGGCGGGTACGACAGTAGACGTTTCCAACATGGCGACCTGGACGACCGGGAACGCGGCGGTGGCTACCGTCGACGGAACTGGCCGGGTATCAGGTATCGGGAATGGAACGACCTCAGTTCGGGCAAACATCGGTTCGGTAGCCGGCTCCGTACAGGTAAGCGTTGGTTCTGGTTCCACGCCTCCATCCACCGGTGTGCCAACCCTTACCGGCATCTCGATTGTGCCCTCCAGCAGCCTGGCTGCGGCCGGAACGACAGTACAACTGAAGGTCAACGGGACCTACTCCGATGGCTCCACACAGGTCCTTACCTCCGGGGTCACCTGGTCGAGCCAGAATTTGCGCGCTGCAACCGTGGACCAGACCGGCCTGGTGAAGGCAGTTGCGAAGGGCATGGCAGGCGTGCAGGCAACGCTGGGTGGCATGGTCGCGACATCGGCGATCAACGTCTCTGACGCGGATCTGGTTTCGCTCGCTATCAGCCCCAACGGTGCAAGCTTTGCTGCGGGAACGACAAAGCAGTTCACCCTCACCGGTACGTTCAGCGACGGAACCACCCAGAACCTCAACTCCTCTGCTGTGTGGAGCAGTTCAGCACCTGCGGTGGCAACCATCTCCAGGTCTGGTGTTGCGAGTGGAGTAGCGCCTGGAGCAGTGTCCTTCTCCGCCACCTATGGCGACTCGGTCGTCAGTACGCCTGTTGTGACCGTAACGCCTGCAACATTGGTCTCGGTGTCCGTCACGCCGTCAGCACCCAGCTTCGCTGCTGGTTCCACTCAACAGTTCACCGTTATTGGGACATACTCTGACGGCACAACTCAGGACCTTACGTCCTCCGCCGCATTCACCAGTTCCAATCCGAACGTTCTCAGCGTGAACCCTGCCGGCCTGGCAACGGGTCTAACAGCGGGAACCGCGCAGCTTACGATTACGGTGCAGGGTCGGACGATTACCACACCATCCGTGACGGTGACGCCTGCCACGCTTATATCGATTGCTGTGACATCCGCCAGCTCTGTTCTGCCGAAAGGCACAACGCAGCAGTTCACCGCAACCGGCCGATACTCTGACGGTTCAACTCAGGACCTGAGCAATCAGATACTGTGGAACAGCTCGGATCCATCCGTGCTGACCATCGACGGCTCAGGACGCGCACAGGCAGCAGGTTTGGGCAGTGCGCAGGTAAGCGCCACCTCCAACGGCATCACGTCTGCCTCCGGAACTCTCCAGGTGACCCCGGCGACACTGGTCAGCGTCGCACTGTCGCCGCTCTCTGCCCAGATCGCCAAGGGTACAAGGCAGCAGTTCACGGTGACAGGAACCTACACAGATGGCACGACGGTCGACCTTTCCAGTCAAGCGACTTGGACAAGCACCGATAGTTCGGTTGTCTCAATCGATGCGAACGGGCTTGCAGCGGGAACGGGGATTGGCACAGCCCAGGTTACGGCGGCTATCGGTGGCAAGTCTGCCACCACATCCAACTTCTCTGTCTCTGCGGCCACCCTTGTGTCTGTTGCCTTCCAGCCCACGCAGATCTCTCTCGCCAAGGGCACTGGAACTTCTGTAACGGTGATCGGTACCTTCACTGATGGTTCCACGCAAGACCTCACCGCGATGGCAATCTTCACCTCCTCAAACACGACTGTGGCTCAGATCGATCAGAGTGGTGCGGTGACTGGCCTGGCGCCTGGTACCAGCACAATCTCCATGCAGGTCAACGGAGTTTCGAACAGCCTGAACGTGACCGTAACGCCAGAGGTTTTGATCTCTCTTGCGATCACGCCTTCGAACGCGAGCTTTGCAAAGGGCACGAGACAGCAATTCCACGCCATCGGCACCTTCTCCGATGGATCCACACAGGACCTTAGCTCTTTCGTGGCCTGGTCAACCTCGGATACGTCAGTGTTCACGATCGACAATCAAGGTCTAGCCATGGGAACCGGCCTGGGTAGCGCTGCGCTCACGGCGAGCTACCAGGGCCAGAGCGTAACTGCCCCGCCGGTCTCGGTCACTGCGGCGACAGTCGCCTCGCTGACCGTGGCACCAGCCGCTCCCACTGCTGTCGTGGGTGCAACACAGCAGTTCACAGCCACGCTGACGTTTACTGACAGCTCCACGCAGGATGTGACGGCCACCGCTAGCTGGACATCTTCAAACACGGCTGTAGCCACCATTAGCGCAACAGGCCTGGCCTCAGCTGTGGCGCAGGGTTCTACCAGCATCCTGGCAGCAGCCAGTGGTGTCAGCGGAATCGATACCCTGGTAGTTACGACGGCTTCCACAAATCCGTCGAACCCGGCATCGCTGGTGTCTGTCGCCATAACCCCAAGCACCGCCAGCGTTGCAGCAGGTGGGAGCCAGCAATTTAACGTCTTCGGTACCTACTCCGACGGCTCAACCCAGAACCTGTCGGCTGGTGCGACGTGGGTGTCTTCTAACCCGGCGGTCGCTACGGTCAGCAGCACTGGACTTGCTTCTGCCATTGCGCAGGGCGACGTCACCATCCAGGTGACTGCAGGTGGAATCGGTGCAAGCGCCACCCTTACGGTGACCGCAGCCTCCACAAATCCGCCGCCGACCTCGCCTACGCTGCAGTCCCTCACGATCAGCCCGATTGCCGCTTCGCTGGGCGCAGGCTCAACGCTGCAGTTCACCGCCACCGGGCTGTACTCTGACGGATCAACGCAGAATGTAACGAACCAAACCATATGGCAGTCATCTGTTCCAACGGTTGCAACCATCAGCAGCAACGGCTTGCTCTCTGCGCGTGCTGGAGGCAATACCCAAGTCTGGGCCAGCTTCGATGGCCAGACAGCCATGACTACTGCTGTGGTCAACCCGGCCACACTGATTGGGCTCACCGTGACACCAACGGTAGCCAGCATCGCAACCGGAACCGCGCAACAGTTTACAGCGCTGGCTACGTTCTCTGACGGGTCCAGCCGGGATCTCACCTCGAGCGTCACCTGGACGTCCAGCGACA
>JBPBPZ010000021.1:0-26001 GCA_050954525.1 Janthinobacterium lividum | reverse complement strand
GGAGGGACAAAATACCAACAATCAGTCGAGCCACCGTTGTCATGGCACACATCGTACGCCAGCAACCGGCACGCGTTCACCATCTGCCGCACAAAGCCGGTATAATCTGAGCAGTTCTTTACAGTGCTACGTGCACCTGTGAATGTTGCCTTGACGTTGACTCAGAAGAGCTTGCATCAAGGAAGACGAACCCGAGTGGGGGCGTCACGGCTTCGACGGGATTGCTTGTGGTAGAGAGGCATGCCGGGGTGTGGACACCCGTAATCGCTCACAAAATCATAAGTGCCGAACCTCAATTCGCGCTTGCTGCTTAATTAACTAAGTAGCCGTTCTCCATCGGCTTTGCCTACGGGCTGGTGGCGAGCGTCGCACTGTAGGCTGGTCCAACGCGTTCTGCTCGTACGCCGAGGATGAGATCAATCGGGCTGGTGCTCCCCACTTCTTCGTCCGTTCCAAGCGGGGAGTACGAGACAAAATCGAACGTGAAAAAGCATGAATGCTCTCTGCTGTCGGTAGTTTCGGACGTGGGTTCAACTCCCACCGCCTCCACCACTCCTCAATTTGACACGCCTCGGCAGCAAACAGCCTGCCCTGGCGATCTATCCCGCCTTTCATTGCGCGGTACCTGAGAGCAACTACTTACAATCCGGGCAACCTTCAGCTTCTTTTTACCTTCCCACACGGTACATCTTTGTAGTACATGTTGATGATGCGTGTGTGTTGGCTTAAGTAACGTGCCGTCTGCAACTTGCGGCATACATGTGAGTGGAAGGACTAAGCGTGGTTGAAGCCGTGGTGCTCTGGAACGAGCCAAACAATTTATCCCACTGGAACTTCCACCTGGATGCTGACTGGGAGCGCTTTGCCGACATGGTGAAGCTTGGCTCAAACGCGATTCGCAGCGTCAACCCTGATCTAAAAGTCGTGCTTGGCGGCGTCTCGTCCTGTGACTGCGATTTCCTTCGGACCATGGCCCGGCACGGCGTCATGCCGCACGTGGACGCAGTTGGCGTACACGGCTTTCCGCTGGATTGGAACCACTGGCCCATCACGGAGTGGCCTGATCGCATCCGCGAAGCACGTGAGGTTTCTGGCAGGCCTGTTTGGGTCACCGAGGTGGGTGTCTCCTCATTCGGGGCGGAAGAAGTGCAGGAGTTTGGTCTGCCCAAGACTCTCGCTTTGCTCAAGGGCGAGACGGACCGCATCCACTGGTACAGTTTGTTCGACCTGCCGCCTTCCTGGCCTGCAGAGACCCGCCATAAAGAAGCCGAAGGTTCCTCCTATTATCGCCACTACTACCTAGGATTGATCGACGCGGAAGGCAAGCCAAAATTGTCGGCGAAGCACTTCCCAAATGACGGATCCGTGGGTTTCTGTCAGTGGTTTCACTTTGAAGATCCCCGCTTTGATGACGCGATCCTTCGAATGAAAGACATGGGTGTGCGATACCTCCGGACAGGTCTAAGTTGGGCTGACAGCTTCCGTCCGGGTGCTGAAGCCTGGTTCGACCGCCAGATGCAGGCCCTCGAAGACTTCGATGTAGCGTTAACGCTTTGCTTCACGCCTGCACATCTGGGGCTTGAAGCGCACCATACCAGTCCCCCACGCGACAACGCCGATTTTGCCGCGTTCGCCACCTGGGCAGTTGACCGGTACGCACCGGGGCGCGGAACGGCTTCCGCCAATCTGGCATTTGAGAACGAGGAGCGACTAGCCACACGATGAGCAAACAGATTCTGATCACAGGCGGCGCGGGGTTTGTCGGGTCGCATCTTGCGGACGGCTTGTTGGCTGCAGGCTACCAAGTCCGTGTGCTGGACGACCTGACACCCCAGGTCCACGAAAATGGACGTCGGCCTGACTACCTTTCGAACGATGTCGAGTTGGTCGTCGGGGACGTTCGCGACCCCAACCGGCTTCGTGAAGTGCTTCGCGGCGTGGATGTTGTTTTCCATTTTGCGGCGACCGTGGGCGTGGGGCAGTCCATGTACGAAATCAGCCGCTATATGAGCGTGAACACGCAAGGTACGGCTGAACTGCTACAGGCCATGCTGGACGCAAAACAAACGCCGGAGAAACTGATCGTCGCGTCCTCCATGTCCATCTACGGGGAGGGCCGGTATGTTGTGCCAAGCACCGGGGTCGAAGTTGCGCCTCCTGTCCGGCCCCTCTCACAGTTGAAGGCTGGCAAATGGGAATTGCGTCACAACGGTGAAGTGCTGCAACCGCTGCCGACAAACGAGACCAAGCCGTCTGAGATCAATTCTGTCTATGCCCTATCCAAACGGGACCAGGAACAGCTTTGCCTGATTTACGGCCGTAATTACGATATTCCAGTCACCGCCCTCCGCTTCTTTAATATCTACGGCACCCGGCAGGCGCTGTCGAACCCCTACACGGGCGTGGCTGCTGTGTTTGCATCTCGTCTGCTGAACGGCAAAGCGCCCATGGTGTTTGAGGATGGCGAGCAGATGCGGGATTTTGTCAGCGTGCATGACATCGTACGGGCAAATCTGCTGGCGATGGAACGCCCTGAATCCAATGACCAGGTCATCAACATAGGTTCTGGCAAGCCCATCTCCATTCGGCGTGTTGCGGAGATCCTGTGCAAGGCCCTGGGTCGCGAAGACCTGCAGCCTGTCATCAGCAACAAGTATAGGGCCGGGGATATTCGCCACTGTTTTGCGGACCTGACCAAGGCAGAGCGTCTGCTGGGATACACGCCACAGATGACGCACGAGGATGGCTTCAGTGAGCTAGCTGCTTGGCTGGCAGAGCAGGAGGCCGATGACAAGGCCGACACCATGCTGAAAGAACTGTCAGCCTACGGCCTGACGGCTTAGCAGATGGCACCGCGTGTGGAAGGAACCAAGTTGATCAAGACTGACAAGACAAGAGTGGCACTGGTGACCGGCGGTGCAGGCTTCATTGGCTCAAACCTGATCGAGCGTCTGCTCGCAGAAGGTGCCACAGTGCGATTGCTGGACAACGGCTCCCGCGCTGGTGTGACGCACAACGTCGATTGGCTGACCAGTCTCGTGCCTCAGAATCGCCTCGACATTGTGGATGGCGATGTGCGGAACGTGCAGGTGGTGCGCTCTGCCATGCGGGACGTTACAGAGGTGTACCACCTTGCAGCACAGGTTGCAGTGACGACCTCGGTCGATGATCCTGAGACTGACTTTCACGTCAACGCGACTGGGACGATCAACCTTTTGGAAGCTGCTCGCCGGCTGCAGACAAAGCCTTTCTTTCTATTCACTTCGACCAACAAAGTGTATGGATCACTCGAAGGCGTTTCAGTGTCTCGCCGTGCCACACGCTACGAGGCTGAAGAGAAAAACTTCCGGGGCGTCCAGGAATCTGAGCCGCTCGACTTCCACTCTCCCTACGGCTGCTCCAAGGGCTGCGCTGATCAGTACGTGCGGGACTACGCTCGCATCTATGAGTTGCCAACAGTAGTGTTCCGCATGTCGTGCATCGCCGGTCCGCGGCAGTTCGGCAATGAAGATCAGGGTTGGGTCGCCCACTTCCTCTACTCCGTTCTGGCGGAAGAGCCGATCACCATCTACGGAGATGGGCTACAGGTGCGCGATGTCTTGCATGTTCAGGACCTGATGGACGCCATGCTGCTGGCCCGCAAGCATTCGACTACCACGCGCGGCGAGGTCTACAACGTGGGTGGTGGCATGAAGCAAACAGCCTCGGTGCAAGAGCTGTTACATGCGATTGAGTTACTGACCGGGATCGCTCCCCGGCTAAACTATGCGGCCACTCGGCCAGGCGACCAGCCCCTCTACATTTCGGATACCTCAAAGCTGCAGCGCGATACCGGGTGGGTGGCTCAGCGTTCGCTGGACAACACGCTGAAGAGTATCGAACGTTTTTGGCAGGAAAACACAGATGTCATCCGCAGCCGTTTTCGCGCGGAGACCCATGCAGCCGTTCTTGCAGGGAGCGCTGCATGAAGTACGCGCTAGTAAACCCTCTTTGGACCTTTGAAGGATCGACTTATTTCGGCTGCCCGGATGCACACTTCCCATTGGAACTGCTCTCAGCACGCGAGATCCTACGTGCCGCGGGTCATGAAGTTCTCCTGATTGACGCACTGATGGAAGGCCTCAGTCCCGCAGAGGTCCAGCAGCGCCTTGATCCTTTTCAGGAAGACTTCCTGGTCATTCCCACGGCTCCTTCGTACCTGTTCTGGCGTTGCCCTCAGCCCGAACTCCGCGTTCCCGCGCAGTGGATTGAAGCCCTGCGAATGGGCCGATCACACCGTTCCAAGGTGGTGGTCATTGGCCCACATGGCTCTGTAACGCCGCGCGCCACGCTGCAGAAAACGAAAGCGGATGTCGTTCTGCGTGGCGAACCGGATCAGACCCTGCCACAACTGGCGACCATGCCTTGGGAAATGATCGCCGGATGCTGCTGGCATGACGATGCGGGCCGTTTCCGCATGACTGACGGTCTTGGTGCCACGGACATGCGCGCAGTCACCCAGCTTGACTACTCCGACTATCCGGTGGATCGCCACGCGCACAAGCACCACATCTTTCCAGGCAATGGAGCCGATCACCTGCGCCTGGGCGCGGAAGTTGAGTTTGCACGGGGATGCCCCTACTCCTGCACGTTTTGCAACAAGACCCTGTTCCGTAATAAGTACCGCGAACGCAATCTGACCGAAGTGGTCGCGGAGATCGACCAACTAATTGCCCGCGGTGTGGACTACATCTATTTCATCGATGAGATTTTCGGCGTGGGCAAGCAGGTGCGCCAGTTGCTGGAGGCGATTGCGGTTCGGCCTGTTTCGATTGGCTTCCAAACGCGAATCGACCTTTGGGACGAAGAGAGCATCGACCTGCTGGGCCGCGCGCACTGCGTTTCCTTCGAGTGTGGTATCGAGAGCATCACAGATGAGGGTCGCCACGCGCTGAACAAAAACTGCAAGATCGATACGGATCGCATCACCGAGATCCTGCTTTATGCGCGAACAAAGATTCCGTGGGTGCAGGCAAACCTGATCAAGACTGCGGAAGATGACCCGGCACTGGTCGCAGCCTGGCAGGCGAATCTGAAGTCCAAGGGCGTCTGGGTATCGGAACCTGTACCGATGTTTCCGTTCCCGGGCAGTCCGGAATACGTTACGACATTTGGTGCGGCTCCTGATGAAGGTGCGTGGGAACGCGCACACGACTTCTACCTGGACCTGTTTACCGGCAAGGGTTTCAGCGACATCCAGGACCAGCGGCCCCGATCAATTGCCGAGTTGGAAGCTGAGAAGAATCCTTTCCTGGAAGCTGCATGCGCCTCCTGCTGACGACCGACACCGTGGGTGGGGTTTGGACGTTTACAAAGGAACTTGCGAGCCAGCTGCTCGCATCGGGCTGCGAGGTTCTCCTGCTTTCACTTGGAAGGCTGCCCTCGTCCGAGCAGGTTGCTGCGGTGGAGCAACTGTCCGCGCAGGGACTGTTTCAATTCGTTGCCAGCGAAGCGCCACTCGAGTGGATGCCGGCGAATACTGAGGCCTACGCAGCGGCAGAATCGGTTCTGCTCGAGCTGTGTTGCGAGTTCCAGCCCGATGTTCTGCTGCTGAGCCAGTTCTGCTTCGGGGCGCTGCCCGTCGCTGCTGCAAAGATCGTGATTGCGCATAGCGATGTGCTCGGATGGGCCTCCGCGGTGGGCAAGGCACCGCTCGCGGAAGATCTATGGCTACGCACGTACCGGTCTCTGGTTCGGACTGGACTGAATGGCGCTGGCGCGGTAGTGGCACCCACCAGAGCGATGCTTGACAGCCTGGCCGCGAACTTCAACCTACCGGAACGGGCCTACGTCATTCCGAATGGTCGATCCCGTCCATCGAATGAGCACTCCGTTGAACGGCAGCTTCAAGCAGTAACAGCTGGACGTATGTGGGACCCTGCGAAAAACCTCGCCATCCTCACTCAAATTTATCCAAGTATGCCTGTGCTGGTCGCGGGCGAAAACCGCGCTTCCAAGCATGGAGTTGAGCACCTGATCCTGCTTGGCCAAACGGCTGAAGCGGACTTGATGAGGCTGTTCCACGAGAGCTCGGTCTACATCTGCGCTTCGGTCTACGAGCCATTTGGGCTGGCACCGCTGGAAGCCGCGCTGTGTGGATGTGCCATCCTGGCAAATGACATTCCCAGCCTGCGAGAAGTCTGGGGCGATGCTGCCTTGTATTTTCAGGACGCTCAGAGTTTGTCGGATCGTCTGCAGATGTTTGCGGCAGATCCTGCCTTTCTTGCAGAAGCTCGGCAGCACTCGTACGGCCGCGCGCTGCATTTCACGGTGCAGCGCATGGCAGACAGTTACCTCCGCCTAATCGCTTCCCTCACCACAGATGCCACCAGGAGCGAAGCACGTGCCGCGTGAACTCCGCATTGCTTATTTCGCGCATAGCCTCCGTTCCGACTGGAACAACGGCAACGCGCATTTTTTGCGCGGTTTGCTGCACCATCTGGACAAGGCCGGGCAGGACGTCACAGTTTTCGAGCAGGACTCAAACTGGTCTATCGAAAACCTGCGCGAAGAACCTCTAGGTCAGCAGTCTCTTCAGCAATTTGAGGAAACTTACCCGGACCTGAATGTTCGCTTGTACCGTGCGGACCAAGCGTTCGATCTGGAAACATGGCATCGTGCCCTGGCAGAGATGGACCTGGTCGTTTTGCACGAGTGGAATCCGCCAGAACTCGCCGATCTGCTGCTGAAGCTGCGGGACGAAATCGGCTACCAATTACTGTTCCACGATACGCATCACCGTGCGTCCTCATCCCCGCAGCAGATCAAGCTGTTCGGCATCGACCGTTTCGATGGCGTGATTGCTTTCGGCGAGGCGCTTGCAGATGTGTATCGCACCCGCTTTGGTCTGCAGCGCGTGTGGACGCTTCATGAGGCTGCTGACGTAGAGATCTTCCGGCCGCTGCCGGCATCCACGAAACAGCAGGATGTGGTCTGGGTAGGTAACTGGGGCGATGACGAGCGTACCGATGAGATTCGCCGCTTCCTCCTGGACCCGGCGGCTGCGCTGCCGCAATCTGCGTTTCGCATTCACGGCGTGCGCTACCCGGAGGCCGGGCTGGCTGCGTTACAGGTGGCAGGTGTCAGCTATGGCGGCTACCTGCCAAACCTGGACGCTCCCGAAATCTTTGCGGAGTCTCGCCTGACCGTTCACGTGCCTCGCCAGCAATACTCTGGAGCCATGACGGGCATACCGACGATCCGCGTGTTCGAGGCGCTGGCCTGCGGCATTCCCCTGATCTCTGCGCCCTGGAAGGACACTGAGAACCTGTTTCACGAGGGTGACTTTCTGTGGGCTGACAACACAGCCGACATGATCCGGGCTATGGAGCACCTGCTGACGCATCAAGACGAGGCGCAGGAGCAGGCAGACCGAGGACTTGAAACCGTTTTGGAGCGCCATACCTGCGCGCACCGCGCACAGCAGTTTCTGCAGATCGCAGAGGAGTTGTTTCGTTGAAGATTTTTGCCTTCGGGTCCAGCATCGTTTCGTCCTATTGGAACGGCGCAGCGACTTACTATCGCGGTTGCTACAAGTACCTCGCACGCCTGGGCTATGAGATCACCTTTGCCGAACCGGATGCGTACGGACGGCAGCAGCACCGGGACTCGGATGACTTCGGCTACGTGCGTTCCCTCGTGTACCAGCCTCGCGAGAAGGATGGCGGTCGTGATCTGGACCGGATGCTGGCCCTGGCATGTGAAGCTGACATCGTCGTGAAGCATAGCGGCATAGGCTGTGACGACCGCGAGCTGGAACGGCGCGTTCCTGCGGAATGTTCCGCGGCGGCAATGACCTTCATCTGGGATGTCGACTCGCCCGCGACCATTCATCGCATGCAGGCCGATCCAGAAGATGCGCTCGCGGTAGCCATGCCGGGCTACGACGCCATCCTGAGTTATGGCGGCGGACCCATGGCACGCGACGGTTTCCGCGACTTTGGCGCGCGCGCTTACTACAGCATGTACAACGGCCTGGATCCTGAGACCCACTTTCCAGTGGAGCCTGATCCTTCCCTCGCGTGTGATTTGTGCTTCTTGGGCAATCGCCTGCCTGACCGTGAGGCACGCGTTGAGGAACTGTTTTTGCGAGCCGCTGCACTTGCCCCGGATCAGCAATTCGTATTGGGTGGCGAAGGTTGGGGAGATAAGCCCATGCCTGCGAACGTGCGCTACATCGGCCACGTCCCTACCGGTGACCACAACCGCGTGAACTGCTCTGCCGGCATGGTGCTCAATATCAATCGGGCTTCTATGGCCGACTTCGGCTTTTCACCGCCGACCCGCGTCTTTGAGGTCGCAGGCGCAGGCACATGCATGCTCTGCGACGACTGGCCGGGCATGTCAGATTGTTTTGCGCCCGAGCAGGAGATCCTCGTCGTGCGCAACGCAGAAGACGTTGTCGCGGCACTGCACACGCATGACAGCGCTGCACGAAAGACGGTCGGTTCAGCTTTCCACGAACGTGGTCTGCGTGACCATACCTATGCGCAACGTGCAGCACAGGCAAACTTCGCTTTTCAAGACAGCGCCACGCGACGCGCTGCACATGCAGGCATCCAGACAGAGTCACTCGCGACGATGGCAGACTGGCGCCTTGTGCCCGGGTTCGAGCAGTACGGAGCCGCACCGGGAAAGAGCGGCGTATGAAGATCGTGATCTTTGGCCTGACGATTACCTCCTCATGGGGGAACGGCCATGCCACCACCTATCGATCGCTGTGCAAGGCCCTTGCCTCGCGCGGACATAGCATCGACTTTGTTGAGAAGGACGTGGAGTGGTACCGCAGCAACCGCGACCTGCCCGAACCGGGTTACTGCAAGGTGCAGCTCTACGAGGACTGGGAGCCGAGCGCAGCGTGGCTTACCGGCCTTGCGCGTGGCGCTGATGTGGTTGTGGTTGGGTCGTACTTTCCCGATGCGATCGCCGCCACGGAGGCGCTGCTGCAGGCAGGTTGTGGGCCGCTGCTGTTCTACGACATCGATACGCCAATTACGATGTCATGGCTGCGGCTGCAGGGCGGGTGCCATTATCTCGAAGGCTCCATGATCCCGCGCTACGCCGCTTACCTAAGCTTTACTGGGGGGCCTGCGCTGGCTGAACTGCAGACGCGGTTTGGCTCGCCACGGGCAATTCCCTTCTACTGCTCGGTCGATGAAAGGCTTTACACTCCGTCCGCTACCCGCGAAGAGTACCGTTGCGACCTAAGTTATCTGGGCACGTACGCAGCAGACCGCCAGCCTAAGCTGATGGAACTACTGAACGACACCGCCAGGCTTCTGCCCGAGGCAGCCTGTGTCGTTGCCGGACCACAGTATCCCGCAGACGTTCCCTGGCAGCCGAATGTTCATCGCATCATGCACCTGTCGCCGCCGGAACATCCTGCGTTCTACTCTTCCTCGCGTTTCACGCTAAACCTCACACGTGACGACATGGTGGCCGCCGGCTACTCCCCATCGGTTCGCCTGTTCGAGGCTTCGGCGTGTGGCGCTGCCATACTGTCGGACGCATGGGCAGGACTGGAGGAGTTTCTAACGCCGGGCGAAGAGATTTTGCTGCCGGGCAGTACAGAAGATGTGGTGCGCATCATCCGCGACCTGCCTGACACCGAACGAGAAAAGATCGGGAGCCGCGCACGCGAGCGCATCCTTGCAGAACACACCTCCGCGCACCGCGCCGTGCAGTTCGAGAATATTGTTAGTTCGCTTACCTAAATAGATTTTCGATCAGCAGGTTGTCCGATCAGTTCGGACGCTATGCCTGCGTCGCAAGATCCGCAAATGAATCGATGCACAGCTCCGGTTGCTCTACTTGCAGCTGTCCGCGTGAATAGATGCCCGTGGCCACCGCAATGACATCAAGTCCGTTGCTGTGGGCGGCCTGCACATCGATAGGTGTATCGCCTATGACGCAGACTGCGGCGTCCGTGCCGGCCAGGTTCCTCGCATGTTCCAGAGCCGCGGCGAAAACATCTTTTCGGAATTCAAACGAATCGCTGTAGCCTCCGAAATCGAAATGCCGCAGAAGTTCGCAGTGCGCAAGTTTCGCCTCGCCGATGCCGCGCAGATTGCCTGTGGCGACACCCAGCACGGCTCCTTTTGCGTGCAGATGTTCAAGAACTTCAGCAACAAAGGGTAAGACGGTTATCTGGAAGTCTGCCTTGTGGTTTTTCACGTGACGGCACATCCTTGTGCGTGCCTCGTCCAGTCGCGGTCTCCATACGTCGTCCGGAACCCCGGCCAGCCGCAATGCATCTCTTAAAATGCCCACATCGGTGTTGCCGTGCGCTACGACACCATCCAGGTTCAGCGGCAGACCTGACAGCATGTGCAGCGTGTCGCAGAAGGCGAAGTAGTGCACAGCATCCCTGCAGTTGAGCAGGGTTCCATCGATGTCGAACAGGTATGCATCGTAGGCGTCCCACGCGAGTGGAGACTGTCCATGCACCTTGCCCGAACGGCCATTCTTAGGAACTTCTACCCCGGTCTGCTGCAACTCTGTCTCCGCTTGTCGATGTGGTGTGCTGATCTATAGGCCGATCGTGATCGGCCCATGGCTGCCTTATGTTTTCGACCAGTTCCGTAGTGCATTGCACACTCGGGCAGTCAGACTGCTCCAATCATCCTGACTGGTTTGTCGCCAGAGCCTGAGCGTCGGGTACCAAGGCGAATCATCCCGATCGTGCATCCACCGCCAGTCTGCACGGTGCTGCAGCAGCACCCAGGCATTCTGGCCCATGGCGCCAGCCATGTGCGCTGCAAGGGTGTCCACGCTGATGACCAGGTCCAGGTTGGCGACTGTCGCGGCAAGCGGAACCAGGCCATCGCCCAACTCTGCGGCATCCCGTAGTCCCGTCGAAAGCTTGTCGGCTACTGCAAGGTCGTGCGCCTCTCCGCCCTGCAGGTTCCAGAACTCGATGCCGGGTGTCGCAAGAAGTTGGGCGAGGCATTCCGCTGGTAGGCGTCGCGTCGGATCCCAAGGGCTCGCCGACCACACCACACCGACTCGAGCCTGTGTTTTCATCCCCATCGCTCGCGCAACTTCATGGATCTTTACATCCGGAACGCGGAGGTAGTCACACGCGATTGGAAGATCCGGCAACGTGGTGCGGAACAGGTAAGGGAGTTCCATGACTTCTACCTGCAGGTCCCATGCGGGCTGGGTCTGTGGTGCATCTGCACCCCAGGTAATCACCTGGTCCGCACCCGCAAAGCAGGCAGCTATCGCCAACATACTCGGCGGTACCTCGAGGATGATGCAGGCACATACTGACTGCAGCAGTGGAAGGTAACGCAGCATCTGAACCGCGTCACCCAATCCGTGCAGACAACGCACGATCACGCGCTTTCCAGCAAGGGGTTCGTCTGTCCAGAACCGGTGCGGGTCAACTGCGCCACGCGCACGGATGGCGTCACTTTCCGCCCACGCTGCGGCGAACTCTCCAGCCAGCATGGATGCCATCCAGCGGCCTGAAGCGCACACGTCTGCGTCCGCTCCCTCCCTCTCGGCAGCCAAATAGCTCTCAAGGGCTGCCGGGAGGTCGCGCGCCTGCAGCAAGGCTTCCGCGTGCAGCAGTTCCCTAGTTCCAGCCTGGTGTTCCGTGCCCACCATCAACGTGCGGGCGAAGCTGGATACACGGCATGCGGACCGTCTGCCGGGATGGTTACCGGCTGCCAACGGCAAACATACACCTCATCTTCAGGCTGTGTTTCAATCTGAAATCCGGAAGAGCGCAACATAGCTTCTGTGCAGGCGCGGTTGGGCAGCCACCAGTTGGTTGCGTCGTGCGAGTAGCGTCGCTCTACGAAGTGCATCCTCGGATAACCGGGTTCGTCAAACGGCCCGGGTGCCATGATGTCGTAATCCTCTTCCACCGGGAAGATTTCACGGCTCCCCCGCTGCATACTTTGGAACAGCAGCAGATCCTTTGCAACATGCTCGTGAATAAGATCAAGCGCGAGCAGCGGATGCCGCAGGTGGTACAGCACGCCCATAAAGATGACCAGGTCAAACTTCTCCTGCAACTGGGCCACATGCCACACGGGCAACTGCACAAAGTCGATATCCAGCTCCGCGACTTCCGCGGCAAAGCGGGCCTGCTTTAGGTAACGCGCATCGGTGTCGATGCCCAGAACGCGATCCGCGCCGCGCCGCTTCATTTCCAAAGAGTAAAAGCCACCATTGCAGCCGATATCCAGCACGCTCTTGCCCGCCAGATCTGGTGGCAGATGATCGCGAAAATGGCGGTATTTCACCGCAGGGTAGTCACCCAGGAAATGATCAGGGGCGGTTCGTACGCCACCCACAAGCATGTTGTGGAACCATGGTCCAAGGTCGGCAATTTGTTGTTCCAGCGAGGGCTGTTCAGCGAGTGACATCGTTCGACTCCTTTGCCTGCGCCGACGACCCAGACTTCAGCAGAATACCGTCTTCGCCCTCCCGCTCCAGCAGACGGATGGCGGCACGGTACCCGTTCAGTGTCCCTGTATCCACGTAGTCCTCGCCAATGGCAACGTTTACGGCGTTACCACCCTCAGCAAGCCAGGCATTGACCAGGGTGCCCAGGTATTCGTCGCGCTGCGACGGTCGTTTCCAGAGCGCATGCAGCTCGTGGAACACCTGGCCGGGCATTTTGACTGCGCCCCAGATCCATCGCGAATCAGCACCCTTTCGCTTTACCTGGATCTCCTGCACCGTTCCGTCTTCCCGGGTGACCACGGCGTCGAACAATTCTGGCCGTTCCACTGGAAAGGTAAGGAATGCGAGTTGGTCGTGCGGCAACCGGGAAAGCGCATCCGTGGGATACCAGACCGTGTCTGGCAGGCCGATCATGACGGACTCTTCCGGCTGGATCAGCGGAGCAGCGCGGAACAGAGCGTCGCACAATCCGCCGGGCGTTTGCTGCACCACATACGCAATGTCTGCACCCCACAGGCGGGCACCGTAGTACTGCAGAATATCTGTTTTGTCGGGCGAAATGACGAAACAGAGCTTGTCCGCGCCACCCCTGATCATGCGTTCCACCAGGTACTCGCTGACTGCCCGCGGACGCTCCACACCGTTGTCGATTCTGCTGCCGACCGGCAAAAGTTCCTTGGAGAATGCCAGGGGTTGAATCCTGCTACCTGCTCCCGCGGCGGGAATAATGCCCCACATCTTTCACTCCTCGTGTGGCGGTTCAGCCAGCAGCAATGGATGTGGTTAGAGCGGCAGCTGTCTCCTGACGCGCTACAGCGTCACACAGCCGCTCCAGTTCCAGTACACGCACATCCGCCGTGTGCTGCTCCAGCGTTCGAGCGCGCGCGCGTTCGGCCATGCTCGTTAACTCGCTGTCTGTCATCGACAAGCCTTGAAGAACGTCGTCTGTACTCTGTACGCGCAGCAACTCATCAGGCGTGAAGAACTCTTCGAGCCCTTCCCAAACATCGGTGAAGAGGGGCACGCCACACGCAGCCGCTTCAAACAAGCGTCCTGAAGGACAGTAGCCGTACTCTGCCATGGCTCGACGCGTGATGTTCAACGTCGCCCGGCTTGAACAGAAAAAGGCGGGGTGCTGCGCTGGTTCAAGGTGCTGCGTAAAAAACAGGTTTTCGCTCCAGGGGAAATCTGCAGGGTACTGCGCTCCGCCAATGAGAAACTTCTCTGCCGGTAGGCGTTTTGCGGGTGCCAGAAACAAGTCCTGCAATGCGGCCTGGCGATCCGCAGCGTATGTTCCCAGATAGGAAAAGGATGACCGGAATCGCTCCACGGGAGCAACCGGATGGTGTGAAGCGGGATCGACCCAGCCGTACAAAGGTGCGACCCGTTGCGCGCGGAGGCGGACCTGCAGCTCGGTCAAAGCCCGTCCACCGGTGTAACTCAGAACGAGATCGAAGTCACCCAGGCCCTGGGCGGGAAGGTAAGCGCGGGTCGCAGCTTCGTTCAGCGCGCTGAGGGTGACAGGCGTGTCCATGTCGTAAAAGGCACGCACCCTGGCCCGGGAAGAAAGAATCCAGTCAGCCACGGCAGTACCATCCGGGCAGTAGCTGGTACACAGTGCGAGATCAGCATCTGCCAGATCCAGCGATGCACGCTGTTTCACATCCGCAAGGTTCTCATAGAGGTAGAGTTCGGCCCCTTGCGGCAGACTCGTAAGGTCTCGCGCGCCGGCGTAGTAGGGCGTGTCTCTCTCGTAAAAGCTGACGGTATGCCCCCGCCGAAGCATGCCCGCAATCAGCGACCGCCAAAGAGTCGCATGCCCGTTGCCCCACGAAGAGGAAACGGTAAGCCCAAACACTACGACGTGCATTTCCTCTCCTCGCCTGGTTGAAGTGTAGTGCCGAGCAGCAATGCTTTGAAGAAGATTACAGGCGCAGGCATCGAACGTCGCCAAACCTGGACTGCGCGAGACCGGCAGCTGCCATAGAATAAACGTTGTGCCCGGGTGGTGAAATGGCAGACACAGCGGACTTAAAATCCGCAGACCTTAACCGGTCGTGCCGGTTCGAGTCCGGCCCCGGGCACCAATCTTTTTAGTCCTGGCCATAAGTCGCTTCTTTGCCGTGTTTGCGGAAGTAGTGCCGGTCGAGCAGGGCTTGAGAAACCTCGATAGCGTCGGCCTGCAGCGAGATGGTGCGGTATGCCATACGGGCGACCGCTTCCAGCACCACCGCATTGTGCGCAGCCTCATGCGGTGTTACTCCCCAGACAAAGGGTGCATGCCCGTGCACCAGACACGCTGGAACAGCTAAAGGATCGATTGCAGAGCTCTCAGAGTTCCCGCGGAAGCGCTCGACGATGGCCACGCCCGTTTCATGCACGTACCTGCCCGTGATCGCCTCATCCGTCAGCGGCCTGGTCACGGGCACAGGCCCATGAAAATAGTCTGCGTGCGTTGTGCCGAACGCAGGGATGGGCAGCCCAGCCTGTGAAAAGCTTGTCGCAAACTCGGAGTGCGTGTGGACCACCGCGCCGATGTTGCCAAACTCCCGATAGAGCAGCGTGTGCGTATCCAGGTCTGACGAGGGCCGGAGTTCCCCTTCGACTATTTTCCCGTGCATATCCGTGACGACCATGTGTTCCGGCTTCAAGTGGTCGTAATCCACTCCCGACGGCTTGATGACAACAAGACTCTGCTCGCGATCAACCCCGGATGCGTTCCCAAACGTGTACAGCACAAGGCCACGGCGTACCAGTTCCAGGTTAGCCTCAAGCACCTCTTCGCGCAGTTTCGAAAGCAACATGGAAGGCCTACTGTTCCCGAAGCTGCCGCCGCAGCTCGCGCAGCTTCGTATCCGCGTCTATGACGACGAGCTCTACACCGGAGATCTCGGCGAAGTCTTCGAGGTGTTCCGTCGTGAGTGCCTGGGAGAAGCCGGTATGGTGCGCTCCACCTGCATAGATCCATGCAGCGGCAGCCACCTTCAGGCCAGGCTTCGGAAGCCAGACAGCGCGCGCGACAGGAAGGTGCGGCAGAGGCTGTTCCGGCTGAATCACATCCACTTCGTTCACAATCATGCGGAAGCGATCGCCAAGGTCGATTACGGATGCGACGACTGCCGGCCCATCAGGCGCGGTGAACACCAGCCGCACTGGATCGGCCTTGCCGCCGATGCCAAGCGGATGGACTTGTACGGACGGCTTCCCTGACGCAATCGACGGACAGATCTCAAGCATGTGCGACCCCAGCACCTTGGGCGTTCCGCTGAAATCGTAGGTGTAATCTTCCATAAACGAAGTGCCGCCCGGCAGGCCTTCTGCCATGACCTTCATGGTGCGCACAAGTGCTGCGGTCTTCCAGTCCCCTTCACCGGCAAAACCATAGCCGTCCGCCATCAGTCGCTGCACGGCGATGCCAGGAAGCTGGTCCATGCCATACAAGTCTTCGAAAGTATCGGTGAAGGCACCGAACCCACCTTCTTCCAGAAAAGCGCGCAATCCAAGTTCCAGCTTTGCGGCCACACGCAATGAGTCCGCACGATTGTGCTCGGGCGCAACGGTGTATTGCTCGCGGTAGATGGCGACCAAGGCATCTGCTTCCGCGTCGCTGAAGCCCTGAATGCGCGTTGCAAGGTCGCCCACGCCATAGCCATTCACGCTGTAGCCAAACACCGCTTCGGCCGAGACTTTGTTGCCCTCTGTCACGGCGACCTGGCGCATGTTATCGCCGAATCGGGCTACCTTCAGGTGCTGCGACTCGCGCCAGCCTGCAGCGGCACGACTCCATGCAGCAATCTCTGTAACCGTTTCCGGATCCTGCCAATGACCAACCACTACCTTGCGAGCCAGACGCAACCGCGCAGTGATGAAGCCGAACTCGCGGTCGCCATGTGCCGCCTGATTCAGGTTCATGAAATCCATGTCGATGGTGGACCATGGCAGCGCCTGGTTGTACTGCGTGTGCAGGTGCAGAAACGGCTTGCGCAGTAGCTGCAGACCGGCAATCCACATCTTTGCCGGTGAAAACGTATGCATCCACAACACGAGCCCGATGCACGACTCGCTATTGTTGGCCTCACGACAGAGCGAGCGGATTTCGTCCGGTGTTGTCAGCACGGGTTTGAAGACAACCTTGCAAGGGATCGCCTCGGCACCGTTCAGCGATTGCGCAATCTCCTGCGAGTTGTGGGCCACCTGCGCCAGCGTGTCTGGACCATACAGGTGCTGGCTCCCAGTCACAAACCAGATTTCCAAGGTGTTGAGTTTCGTCATCACTAACCTAGATCCTGTTCTTGTCGCCTCGCTTCGGCAGAAAGCGAAGCGTATAGAAGCCGCCAAAGAGCGTTAACAGAACGCCCCACCAAAACGTTGGATGAAGCTCGTGCAGCACCGTTGGTGCCTCATGGCCGCCGAGCCATGCCCAGGCTCCATACACGACCAGGACTACTCCGTAGGCCAGCGACATGATCCCGACAAAAAACCAGATAGATAACGCGTCGCCCCGGCCAGTTCCTTCCGCCATAAACTTCTCCTTGTGCTCCCTGCTGCTTAGAAGAACGCGATGTTCAACGCGATAAAGACGACACTGACGACACCGGCCCAGAAAATCGGCTTCTGCCAAAGGGTTGCTGAGCCGTCATCCGGAATCACGGTCGCACCGTATACCAGACCGTTCAGTTCCGCGTCCGTTTTAGGCTTCGTGACTAGGCTTACGGCGATAGTGACCGCCACACAGATCAGCCAACTCCACAGCGCACGGTACATGTTCTCGGCCATGGGTTGCGCGTCCGCTGATAGTGCGATGTGGGCCAGTGCTGCCTTGCCACCGGTTTGGACATAGGCAAACATGCCAATGGAACTGGCGGTGCCAGCCAGCAGACCCCAGAACCCGCCTTGCGCGGTCGCACGTTTCCAGAGCATGCCCAGGATCACGGTGCCGAACAACGGCGCGATAAAGAAGCTGAACAGCGCCTGCACGTAATCCATGATGGAGCTTGCATGCGCCACAAGGTATGCCGTGCCGATCGAGATCAGCATGCCTATGACCGTGGACCAGCGGCCCATGGCAACGTAATGCTTGTCGCTGGCCTTCTTGTTGATGTAGGCGCCGTAAAGGTCATAGGTCCAGACGGTTGAGAACGCACTCACATTGCCGGCCATACCACTCATGAAGCCCGCCACAAGCGCGGTAATGCCGAGGCCTAGCAGACCCGGGCCGCAGTATCGAATCAGCATCAGCGGCAGAACTTCATCGTAGGCGTGCTGCCCGGTCGCCTTGGCAATGTCGCCCGGCACCAGGTGCATGATGCTTCCGTCGGCGTTCTTCAACACGGCCAGTGCCAGCAAGCCAGGCACGATTACGATGAGCGGAACCGCCATCTTGAAGGCTGCGCCGATCACGGGCGCGAGCTTGGCCGAGCGCAGGTTGTTCGCGCTCAGGACTCTTTGCACGACAAGGAAGTCGGTCGTCCAGTAACCAAAGGAGATGACACCGGCGAGGCCAAACAGGATGCCGGTCCAATGGATCCCCATGGGATTTCCCTTGAATGTTCCCAGCGTGGACCACATATGCGTGTAGTCAGTGGTACCCACGTTGTGGGCGATCTGCGCTTTGAGATTGGTCCATCCACCGGCTTCGATCAGACCAAGGATCGGGATAAGCGCAGCGCCAGCCCAGATAAGAACAAACTGCAGAACCTCGTTGATAATGGCAGACCGCAGGCCGCCCAACATGACGTAGATCGCAACCGTAATCGCACCAATCCAGATGGAGAACGTCATGTTCCATCCCAGAACCGTCTGCATCACCACGGCCATGGCGTACATGTTGACACCCGACATGAGGATGGTCATCAGCGCGAAACTGACGGCGCTTAGCGCACGCGCACCCTCGCCAAAGCGAAGCTGCAGGTAACCGGGGACCGAGTGCGTCTTAGAGATGTAATAGAACGGCATCATCACGATGCCCAGGAACAGCATGGCCGGGATCGCACCGATCCAGTACCAGTGTGTCGCCAGGATGCCGTACTGGTAGGCCGAACCAGCCCAGCCCATCAACTCCAGCGAACCCAGGTTTGCGGAGACGAAACTAAGCCCGGCAATCCAGGCGCTCATCTCGCGCCCAGCAAGGAAGAATTCTTCGCTGGTGTTCGTTGAACCCTTCACGTAAAAGCCGATGAAGAGCACGATGACAAAGTAGAGCACCAGGATCAGAACGTCGACCGGGTACAGATGAGTCAGCTGCCGGGATACGGCAAAAGCTAGAACGGACATAATTCCTCGTCCCGAAAAAATGGCGGCAACCCCTTATACATGCCCGCGTGCATCCACGGCCACATGGCGCAGAGTACGCAGCACGCCGGACAGGTCTGTCTGCCCGCCCGGCTGCCCAAATGAAAAGTACACATCGCGATATAAGCGGTACAGCGACTCGTACCTGGCGGCGGCGACCGGTTCCGGAACAAAGGTCCGGTGCCCCGGGCACATCTTCGCCTGAGCGTCTTCAAGTGAGTCGAAAATGCCAGCGGCCAACTGCGCGAAGATGCCAGACCCGACACTTGTGGGCGTCGAGTCCGGCACCAGCACCGGCTTGTTCATCACGTTTGCGTAGACCTGGTTCAGCACGGCGTTACTTTGCGGAATGCCGCCAGCGTTGATGATTCGTTCAATCGGCACGCCGAACTCAGCCATACGATCCAGGATGATGCGCGTGTGAAAGGCCGTGCCTTCAATAGCTGCAAACAGTTCATCCTGTGCTGTATGGAGCAGGTTCCAGCCCAGCGTCATGCCGCCCAACTCACTGTTCACCAGGACGGTTCGGTCGCCATTGTCCCAGCTCAAGCGCAGCAGGCCGGTTTGCCCTGCGCTGTAGCTATCCAGCCCCGTGGCCAGCGTTCCCACGTCCGTTCCAGCGCGGCGTGCAATCGCCTCAAAGATGTCACCCACAGCAGACAGGCCTGCTTCGATGCCCGTGTATGCCGGATGGACGCTGCCAGGGACCACGCCACAGACACCCGGAATGAGCGTTTGCTGATGCCCCATGGCGATAATGCAGGTCGAGGTACCCACCACGTTGACCACGTCCCCTTCACGGCAGCCGGCTCCAATGGCGTCCCAGTGCGCGTCGAACGCGCCGACAGGGATTGGGATCCCTGCGCGCAGGCCCAACTTCTCTGCCCAGCCCGGCGACAGGTGGCCCGCCAGCTGGTCTGAAGTCAGCACTTCACCGGCCAGCTTCTCGCGCACGCCCTCCAGCATTGGGTCTAGGTCTGAAAGGAACCGCTGCGGAGGAAAGCCGCCCCACTTCGGGTTCCACATCCATTTATGGCCTGCGGCGCAGGCGCTCCGCTTCACGAGAGAAGGTTCCGTAATACCGCACAAGGTAGCTGCAACCATGTCGCAGTGCTCAAAGGCAGACGCAAACTGTGCACGCTTCTCTGGATGGTTGCGCAGCCAGTGCAGCAGCTTCGCAAAACCCCACTCGTGGGAATAGACACCGCCGCACCACTCAATCGCTTCCAGGTTCTGGGCATGAGCCTGCGCTGTGATCTGCTGCGCCTCTCGCAGCGCCCGGTGATCGCACCAGAGATAATAGTCATCCAGCGGCTGCATGTTTGCATCGACAGGAACAACGCTGGAACCAGTCGTATCCAAAGCGATGGCTTCTACCATGTCACCTGCGACACCGGTACTGAGCAGCACATCGCGAGTGGCCTGGACCAGGGCCTCCATCTGGTCGGTGTGCGACTGTGTGGCGTAATCGGGATCGTCGCGCCTGCGATGCAGTGGATAGGCAGCCGACGACGTGCCAAGACGCCCACGCTCACTGTCCAGCAGCGTGACACGAACACTCAGCGTTCCAAAATCCACACCTGCTACCACTCGCATGTTTCACTACTCCCCGTGTGTCTGCCGCACGGAGATAGTATCGCGGAGTGCTACCGGCTGGCCTGTGTCACCGTACCGTTGCCGTAAAGCTGCCGGTACATCTCGCGGTTGCGCAGGATGGACTGCACGTACTCGCGGGTTTCGGTGTAGGGAATGGACTCGACAAACTCCGGCAGATCTTTGTAGTTGTTTTCTCCCATCCAGTTGCGAATGGGAACGTCGCCAGCGTTATAGGCCGCAAGGGCGTACTCCGGCGTGCCGTTATAGCGATCTAGAACCTGCCGCAGATTTGCCGTTCCCAGGCGAAGGTTGACGGATGGATTCAGCAGGCTGCCCGCAGAAAAGCCGCGCATGCCGATCCGCTTTGCTTCCTGCTTCCCAACGGCAGGCAGCAACTGCATAAGGCCCATGGCGTTCGCACGGGAAACCGCACCGGGATTGAACTCGCTTTCCTGCCGGATGAGCGATGCCACCAGATACGGGTCGAGTCCCTGCGCCGAAGCAGCGGCCGTCAGGTCACCCCAGTAAGGCTTGGGAAAGAGGAGTTGCCAGTACTCGGTGGGGACTTCGCTGACAGGCAGCGTGTAGAAGGATAATCCGCTGCGCTTGATGGCCTGCAGTGCGCGGACGTTCTCGCCGTAGCTGGTGTAGATTTCCGCCTCTGCCAGTGAACCCCATTGTGAACTGGTGCCACTTGCCTGGATCTCTGGAGCGATGTACTCATTCAACGCCGCATTGGCGAGCAGGCGCGCCTTGATTAGGTGCGGATCATTCTCTGGCAGCGCCGCTACAAGGGTCGGCGGAGCAGGAGAACGCACCGACGCCAGTGCCGTCGAGGGCGCTACCGGCTGCTGTGGACCGAGCGCGGCCAAACGCTGACGCGCCAGATTTGCGTAGTAGTAGTTGCGGTAGGTCGTTGAAAGGGCCGCGTAGAAATTCGCGGCCTGCTGCGGATTCTTCTCTGGATCTTCATAGAGCCGACCGCGCCAGTACAGGGCTGTGGGCGCTTCAGAGCTGGCGGGGTAGCGAGCGACCTGCTCCTCCATGAGGCGGGCCGCCTCAGGGTAGTTGCGTAGCCGGTAGTTCAACCATGCGGTGCGCCAGTGCGCAGAGGGCGCATAGGTACTGTTCGGGAACAGCTCGACCAACTTGGAGTAGTGCTCGATCGCCTGGCTCGAGTTCCGCTTGATGAGGTACATGTTGCCGCCGGAGTACAGGGCTTCTTCAAGCCAGCGGCTGTGTGGGAACTTCTGCTCCATCTGCTCCAGAATGGAGGTATGGCCTGTTTGATCTCCCTCGGTCCGTGAGATCTCGGCCAGAATGTAGAGCTTTAGTGCAGCACTGTCATCGCCAGTGTCAGGCAGCGCCTCGGCATCGTGCCGGGACAGGTGCTTCAGGCGCAGGTCGCACACAGCGGCGTAGATCTCAAGGGCGTTTCGATCCACCTGTGACAGGGACGAGTCGGCGCGCTCGATGGCGTGGTACTCCTCGCCCGCCTCACCGTAGCGTTTTGCGTTAAACAGAGCATCAGCGTGCAGCTTGCGTTCGCCTGCCGATGGCCCAGCGTTCATGGACTGCAAGGCCGTGCGTGCCTGTGCGGCCTCTGGCGAAAACGGCAGGCGCACATAGATCTGGCGGTAGAGATTCGCTGCGGCGTTCGTGTCTCCGGCAGCCTGATGAGCCTTGGCTTCCGTCAGCAGGTAATCGGCGCTGCCCGACCGCTTCTGGCCTGCCAGCAGGGCGAGCGCTCGCAGGGCGCTTTGCGGGTCATTATTCAGCAGGTAGGCATTCGCCTGGGTGACCGGGGCGCTAGGGATGAAAATGCTGCCCGGGTACTTTTCCGCAAATCCAGTGAGAAGCGTGATGGCGGTCGTCCCATCGTGGTTCAGGAGGGCTGCCTGGGCACCCAGGTAGTCTGCGTAGTCTCGCAGAGAGGTGCCGGCTGCAGCTTGCCGGTACGCCGTCACCGCATCGCCGTAGCGGCGATCTGCTGCATAGGCGTGACCCATAGCGAGGTATGCGGCAGAGGCAGGTTCGCCAGGGTGAGCTGCTGCGTAGCTCTGGACGCCCGCGAATGCAGTTGCCGACCGTTGTGTCGCAAGCTGCTGCGCCATGGGGCGCAGGTTTGCGGATTCCGTGAAGGCGGTAAACAGGCGGCGACTCTGCGGTGTGGCGGCTGTTTCAACGGTCGTGGTGTTCACGTGGGTCGCGTTCCGGCCTGAGGCTCTACCTGATCCCCTGCCACTGACGACCCTACCTTGGCCGCGTACCTGCCTTCCGTTCGTCGGAATAGCAACTCGCCGGCTGCCAGAGCGCCCGCTTGCTGAACCGCGTCCACCTGCCTGGACTGCAGCTTTCTTTGCAGGAGCGGCGTGGTGCTTTACCGGCGCGGCGAGGCCACACGGAACGATGGACCCCAAAAGCAGCGCGGATAGCAGGAACACTTTCACGTCTTCACTCTATGACTTTCCACTGCGTTAGGTGTCAGCTTGTCTCGGATTGGACGAACCATGCTTGGTAACGGTCCCAGTTCGGCGCTGCGCGTGCCTATCTCGCACCTCCTGCATTGTGGAGCCAGCGGAGCGGAAGTACACTGCTAGAAGCACATGCCAGTCATCGAACAGCTCGGAACAGAAGAAGTTCACCCCGACGTGGCCCTGGTAGATGCCGCACGGCACGGCGATACCAAGGCTTTCGAAAAGCTCGTACGTCAATACGATCGGCAAATCTTTCGAGTGGCTCAACACATCACCCAGAATCGTGAGGACGCTGAGGACATCACCCAGGACGTCTTCATGAAGGCTTACGGCAAGCTCGATCAATTTCAGGGAAACAGCAAGTTCTCCACCTGGCTCACACGGATCGCCGTGAATGAAAGCCTGATGCGGCTTCGTAAGCGGAAGACCAGCCGAACCGTGTCCATGGATCAGGACGTGCAGACGGAAGAGGGATCCATCCCTCGCGACTTTGCGGATTGGACGCCCGATCCAGAGCAGCAGTACGGCACCTCCGAGCTGGGAGACATCCTGCAGCGCACCATCGCCGGTTTGTCACCAGGATTTCGCACCGTTTTTACACTTCGTGACATCGAAAACCTGTCGACAGAAGAAACCGCACAGGCACTTGGTTTAAGTGTTCCGGCGGTGAAGTCGAGATTACTTCGAGCGCGATTGCAGCTGCGGGAACGTTTGAGCCGCTACCTGAAGCGCAAGGACGGGAGCACCAAGCTGTGACCTGCACCGATTTTCTTGCACAGATGACCGACTACTTTGATGGTGAAGTAGAACCCCAGTTGCTGGTAGAAATCAAAGCCCACCTCTGCGAGTGCCACCATTGCGAGATCCTGGTTGACACGACTCGGCAAACAATCAAGATCTATCGCGACCACCAGGTCTTTGAGTTGACCGACGAGATACGCGAGCGCACGGTAGCCCGCATCATGTCCGCATGCTCAGACCGAAGTTCCTAACTGCTCCAATCTACAGAAAGGAAGAGCGTAGCCATCAGCTACGCTCTTTTTTTGCTATGAAGCCCAATGCCTACCGAACGACCTGCTGGAATAGCGGTGAGTTTAGTAACTCGGAGAACTGTCCTTCGGAAGAACCGTAGGAAACCTGCAGCGTTCCTGCGCTTGAGTCCACGGATGTCTCGCTGAGGGCGGTCTTCTCCTGCGCTGAGCCCTGCGTTTTCTTCATCAGGACCATACCCTTCATCAAGGTCGCTGCAGTTGCTGCAGTCATGGTGTCAGACATCACGACCGCCATGTCGAAGTGAATACCATTTGCAAAATCAACGGTATAGCGCGAACTCTTCATGCGGTTTTTCACCGTATCGTAGTCTGTCAGGGCTGCTGCCTCACCCAGCACGGAACGCATCATGGTCTGTGTTCCCTTCTGATCCAGCAGGCTCCACAGTGCGCGCGAATCGACCACGTTCATCTCGTTCATCATGTCGCCGTTAGTAAGCATGTTCGGGATAACGCCGTCGCGGGCGTCAAGACCAGACTTCACCGAGGTCGCATCCCCAAAGAGCATTGTGGTCTGATTCAGGAACACAACGCTGAGACCTGCAGCACCCAGGGGATAAATGCTGTAGTTACGAACCACCTGCGGCTTAGTTTTCTGCTTGGCAAAGGTCGTCATGATCGCAGACGTTTGAAATTGACCTTGCGCGATGCCTACCGTGTGCGTTTGCCCCGTCCCTGGACCGGTGCGAAACGCAGCGAAAGCCAGGGTGTCCGCGTCGCGATCTACCTTCAAACCACTTTGCTTCAGGGCGCCTTCCAACCGGCGCAGTTCAGGCGGCATGATCTTCTCTTTGAGGTTCATCGCGGCCGGTGAAGCCTGCATGGCACGGTAGTCGACAACGATCAACTGCTGCAGATCGCTTGGTATGGATGACTTCGCGTCGCCGCTCAACTGCGCCGCCTCTGCCTTATACGACGTCGTCAGTCCTGCCACAATCAAACCAAGTGCAAGTGCCCGCTTGTAGTTCTTCATGCTGTGTACGTCTCCATCTGTAATGCGTCGACCGGTATACGTTGTAAAAGCTTACGGCCATTGCATTGGACTTGCCAGCTTCTGTTCCAGAATGCGCTCCCCAGGAACAAATCCAGGTATTTGACGAGCCCATTCTGGAACTGTGTGGCCTTCTTCGGATTGGCATGCCGAGGCCGGGACCAATCCGATCAATTCCCCCTCGGCAATCCCAATTCCCTGGTCGCCCGCAAGCCGTTGCACGGCTGCATGGACCTGTGCCACGGAAACCGCTCTAAAGTCGGTCACGTTCATGCTCACCTGTGCACGCCCGTTAACCAGGACCCCCATAGCCTTTACCCCGGGCAAACCACCGCCAGCGGCCCGCAGAGATCGTGCAATGGCACGTGCAGCATGCAGATCGTCGCCCTGCAGATAGATGTTGTAGGCGATGAGAAAATCACGTGCTGCCACCAGGCTCGCGCCCGCTGTCTTGTGCAGTTCGCAGATGCCCACATCCGGGCACCGCATGGGGTCCACTCGCACAGCGTCACGGAGTCCCTCGAACTGTCCTCGCCGCACCTGCTCCAGCAGCACGCGATCCGGCCGCCTTGCGGCCGCCTCGTAGAAGTACACCGGAACGCCAAATCGTTGCCAGATCTGCAGGCCAGCATGGTGGGCCAGGGAAACGCATTGTCCCAGTGCAAAGTTCTGTACCGGGATAAACGGCACAACGTCGGCCGCTCCCACACGCGGATGCACGCCTGCCTGTTGCGTCAGATCGATCAGTTCGGCGGCCCGGCCAACTCCCCGGATAGCCGCTTCTGCGACCGCATCCGGTGGACCTGCAATGGTAATTACGCTTCGGTTGTGATCCCTGTCCATGGACCAGTCCAAAAGACTGACACCGTACACCCGCATGGACCGGGCAATTTCTCGTACAACACCTTCATCGCGCCCTTCAGAAAAGTTGGGCACGCATTCCACGATCGGCTCTGCCATTGCAACATCCACTTCGTTCGCGCGCGTCTACCGCGCTGTCTTCCACCAGCTGTAGCCGACGGAAAACTGCACACTCGCATTTACACCAGGATTCCGGTCACCCAGACTCGCCGAAGAAATGTGGACGCCATTCGCGCTCAGTTCCAACGATTGCTGCGGCTTCACAAAATAATGGATACCC